>CAZXDA010000013.1:0-16607 GCA_964639445.1 uncultured Candidatus Saccharibacteria bacterium | reverse complement strand
AGTGTGGGGTTAATTGTTATCTTAATTGTGCTTTTCAGCTTTTTTAATGAGCGTTTTATAGCACCATTGATACAGCCCAGCCGCAGCTTAAGCAATGTGCCTCTAATTACGGAGGGTGCGCCAGTAGGACCTGAGTCCGAAATTATCATCCCTAAAATTAATGTCGAAATACCGGTTATATACGACCTATACAGCATTGACGAAAAC
This sequence comes from uncultured Candidatus Saccharibacteria bacterium, assembly GCA_964639445.1. Taxonomy (GTDB): domain Bacteria; phylum Patescibacteriota; class Saccharimonadia; order Saccharimonadales; family UBA10212; genus 2-01-FULL-49-22. Next base: position 16,400 of record CAZXDA010000013.1, on the reverse strand, counting down.
GCCGTCTTAAAAGCTCTGGATAATGGGGTGGTTAATTATGGCGATAGTGCTAGACCCGGCCAAAACGGCAATACCGTAATCGTGGGGCATTCGTCTAATAACATCTTTAATCCGGGTAAGTACAAGTTTGCTTTTGTGCTTTTGGGGCGTTTAGAGCCCGGTGACACATTTTACTTACAGAAAGACGGCAAGCGCTATACATATGAGGTCTACCAAAAGAAAATCGTTAAGCCCACTGATGTGTCTGTTTTGGGCCCGGCTGATAAACCGGCTACAGCAACTCTTATTACCTGCGACCCACCGGGTACGAGTATAAATCGCTTAGTGGTAACAGGTGAGCAGATCAGCCCTGACCCAGCCACAAACGCCGCACAATCGACTAATAATGCTCTGGCGACCCAATCTAAGATAATTCCAAGCAACTCGCCTAGCCTGTGGTCAAGATTCTGGAAATTTATGAGTAGATAATTACTGCTTCGGCAAATCTGCTCCGGCACGCATATCAACTCGCTCCAATGTAACGCCGCTGTCGCTTGCCGCAGTCGTAAATAAATACTTATAGTCGCGGTCAAAGAATCCGCCGTTAACATAATCGGTGGGCACAAGTAGCTGCTCGTTAGTAGAATCATAATCAGTTGCCCAAACCGTGCCATTACTCTCGCCAATCAGACGGTGGCCGTCCATCCAGTGCAGTGAATTAGCCAGCACGGACGGCAATGTGTAATGGTAAGCTGTTTGTGTCTCAAAGTCATAGACGGATAATTCCTGGCCGGCTTCAGCTTCTATAAAACGGGTATTAACCGAAAAAGAAGCCTTAGTTGCTCCTTTAATATTGAGTGAAAGCAGGGGAATAGCTTTACCGATAGCAGGGTCTTTAAGGCTGTTTAAGGGATCTTTATAAACATTGATCCGCTCGCTGCTGTCGCTGCCGGCCACATAGTACCACCGTCCCTGAAACTGAGCCGTGTCAATCAGGTAATGGCTGCCGGCAGGGAAGCTATAAAGCGGGTACGACTTTTTACCGTCCCAAATCCGGGCAGACACTTGGCCCGCCAAACTGTTCTGGTCAGTCACATAGATAATCAAATCACTACCGCTGGGCTTAAAGGCTAAGACCTGCGTCAAAAGCGGCGACAGCGAAGCGTCGGCCGCGTTACCAAGCAACAAACTGCCCGTTGATTGATTATAGATGTAAAATTGATCAATTTTTTTATTACGCATGGCAACCATAGTGGGCGCGGTACTAAAGAGCCTGTTGATGTTAAATGACTGCGCCGGATTATCGCGGTTAAAGACAACAAATTCACTACTGGAGCCGTAGCTGTGTTTAAGCAGCAGATGTTTATTGTCGCTCGACCACTCAGCATCGGCAAGATTGCTCGGCGAGCCTGCACTCAGCAAGCCGCTTGGCATTATCAGGACTTTAGGCGGCTGATCCGGGCTGGTTGTATCGTACTCGTCAAATACTACTCTATCAGTGGTTGATTGAGGCGTTTGTATTAGCAGCCAGCGGCGGTCCGGACTTTGGGTCATTAAAGGCGGGCCAGCTGAGTAATTTTTTAGAGCAGTAATTTGCGGCTTTAGCGGAAATAAATATGGGTAAACAAAGCGCGCAATAGAACGCTCGGTGAGCGTAAATGTTCGCTCCCAATTTCGGTAGCCGTCTTTTTTGATGGTCAATTTATAAGTGCCGGCTGGTAAAACTAAGCGTGCCGCTGTTTTAGAACCCTGAGGTTTATCATTGAGATAGATATCAGCCCCGCCGGGCGTGGAATCAACAAACAAAATACCGTTTTGGATAATTTGGCCAGTTTTTGTGTTAATGCCGTAACCCTCGGTGGCCCTAAAGAAAAGATAGGCGCCCAGAGTAATAACTACAGCCATAAGTACATAACCAACAAATAACCTTCTGGCGTGGGATCGCCGAGCTCTGGGATCTAAAAAATCCATCACGCTCCTCCTCTCGGAGTCGCAATTAGCAATTTACAATTAGCAATTTTCAATAAATTAACAATTAACAATTTCCATTTAAGGGCATTAACTGCAGTTTGTTTGATAAATGATAATTGAGAAATTAATGTGAAATGTGAAATGTTAAATGTGAATTTCATCATACTTATTCTAACTTAAATCTATTGCACAATGTTGATACTCAAGTTATACACATGGGTCCTGCAGCCCTGTTGATTGCATAAAAATTTAGGTGTATTATTGAACAATCTGTGGGTAAAAAACCAAGCGTTATCGAAATAAACGGCAAACGTTACGACGCTCTCACCGGCCAGCTGATAGGGGCTGTTAAAAAAGCTATCTCGCCAATGCAGCATCCCGTTGCTGGCGCTGTTTTAGATGGTATTAAGCGCGGCACCAGGCACCTCAAACAACCGGCGCATACTGTTCATAGCCGCACGCAGCGTTCTAAAACTCTTATGCGCTCAATTGTAACCAAGCCTCCAAGCAAACATTTTTCTGCCCATAAACCGGCTGAGAGGCAAAAACCTTTGCATGGCGAAGTATTGTCATCCAAGCAATCTGTCTCGGCGGTAGCTTTAGCCCCCTCGCCACTACAGGATTTCTTAAACAATGTTTCGCAACAAAAAATAGAAAAGATGTTAGACGCCGCTTTGTGGAACGCCGACGCTCATAAGAAGGCCTTAAAGGCCAGAAAAATTCCAATATGGCTGCCTTGTCTTGTAGCACTACTGGTGTTAGCTGTCGGTGGTTTTGTGTTTGCCTGGAACCGCATACCGCAGGTATCTACAAAGGTGGCCAGCATGAAAGCACATATTAAAACTGCGGTGCCAAATTATGTGCCATCTGGCTTTAAATTTGATGGTCCAGCCAAGGTCCGTAGTGGGACAATTGATATGACGTTCCGCTCCGCCAGCGACAGCCGTTTTTTCACAATCAAACAGCAAGCGTCAAATTGGGATAGCGCTTCCTTAGAAGCCAATGCCATAGTGCCCAAGGCTCAAGTTCAGACATCACAGGTTAAGGGTACGACTGTCTATATTTACGATTCTAAAAACAACGCCACGTGGGTAAACAACGGCGTACACTACACTATTGACGACCATGCCCAGCTTAACTCAGAAGAGTTGCTAAAAATAGCTGACAGTCTATAAAAGGGTTGTAGGGTTATAGGTTAAAATTAACCTATGGCTATTAGGACACGCTTTGCGCCATCCCCAACTGGGCTTTTACATGTTGGTGGCGTTAGGACAGCCTTATATAACTACCTACTAGCTAAGCAAAGTAGTGGCTCTTTTATTCTTAGATTGGAAGATACTGACCGCGAGAGGTTTGTGCCCAGAGGAGTCGAACAGATAGTTGAAGGCTTAGATTGGATGGGCCTAAAACCAGACGAGGGTTTTTGGATAAGCGAGGGGCAACACCAAAATATCGACTATGTGCAATCAGAACGCCACAAAAGCGGGCTTTATCGAAAATATGCTCAGCAGCTACTAGAACAGGGGTTGGTTTATTACTCGCCAACCAGCCCTGAGGAGTTGGAAAAATTTAGAATCGCTGCGCTGGAGGCCAAACAGCCTTTTATTTATAGGCGCAGTTTAGACAAACGCAATTCTAATCAGCCCGTTAAATCAGCCCCCCTCCGCCTTGACACAGAAGCCATTAAACAAAAGTTTTCGGATAGAGTTGATGCGGTTTGGCGGGATGAACTAAGAGGTGAAATGCCGCTCAACCTGCAAGGCATTGAAGATTTTATCTTAATTAAGGGCGACGGCTTTCCGACATATAACTTTGCCAATGTGATTGATGATTATGAAATGAAGATCAGCCACGTTTTAAGGGGCGACGAGTTTTTGGCCTCAGCCTCCAAACACACGCTTTTATACCAGGTATTTGGCTGGCAGGCGCCAAAATTCATTCACCTGCCGGTCATCAACGGGCCAGATGGCAAAAAATTATCTAAACGCACCGGCGATACAGATGTGCTGGAATATCGCCAAAAAGGCTACCTGCCAGAAGCTTTAATCAATTTTTTGGCGCTACTTGGCTGGAACGACGGTACAGAACAGGAGATATTCAGCCTTGACGAGCTTATTAAAAAATTCAGTCTTGATGGACTAAATACCAGTCCGGCCGTTTTTGACCAAAAGAGGCTGGATTGGATGAATGGGCACTATATCCGTGAGCTTTCTATAGATAAACTGCATGAGCTCACGGAAGCAAAAAGCAATAAGCAAAAAGCAAAAAACAGTTTCTGGCCAGAATCGGCCAAAAAATACCCAGGGTATTATAAAAAAGCGGTGCTAAAAACAGTGCAAGAAAGGCTTAAATATCTGGCTGAGCTTGCCGGTCTAACCAATTTATTTTTTGAAGATTTACCCGCGAACTTAGCCTTAATAGATGAAAACAAGCAGTTGAATAAGCTTGATCGTGCGCAGCAGATAGAACTACTTAAAAAAGCGGTCGATAAATTAGAGCAAAGCAACTTTTCAGCAGCTGATTTAACGGCCAAGCTAAACATTTTACTGGAAGAAACTCATCAAAAGCCGGTAGTACTTTTTAGCCTTATCCGCATAGCTACAACTTGGGCGCCGGCTAGCCCCGCTCTAGCCGAAACATTAGCTGTGCTTGGCAAAGAAAGAACGCTTGAACGCCTCGGTGCAGCAATTGCCGCCTTAGCCAAATAGGCATAAGGGGTGTGATAAAATTAATTCCGTAAATGCTTGACGAAAAACCAAAGAATGCAGGCAAAATCGGAGCCATTGCTGTGTCTAATGGAACAAAGAACGCATCAAGGGTAAAGCGCTTTAGAAAGCTGGTTAATTGGTGGCTACATCTTAACCGCAACTGGCGCTTTGCGATCATTAGCTTTATTTTGCTTTTATTTGCCGCCGGCGCCATTGGCTTCTTTTATTACACCCGGCCGACTGCTCAAACATCCATAGCCATTACCAAGCGCCCAAAACCAACGCCAATCACCATAGCTTCGCCTCTAACAGGCGTTCAGGTAGCACCTGAACTAGCCAAAAGACCGGTTACCGGCATTATGATAGAAAACAGCCTAGACGCCCGACCACAGTCCGGCTTGCAGGATGCCGGCGTGATATTTGAAGCCATTGCCGAAGGCGGCATCACCCGCTTTTTGACACTCTATCAGGAAGGGCAGCCGCAATACGTCGGGCCGGTACGCTCTCTAAGGCCGTACTATATTGACTGGGCAACCTCTTTTGATGCTTCAATTGCGCACGTAGGCGGCAGCCCGGATGCCTTATCCCAAATCAGGGGCGGCGGCAAGGACTTAGACCAATTTTTTAACGCTGGCAGCTATTGGCGACAATCTACGCGCCCATCACCGCACAATGTCTATACCAGCTTTGAGAAAATGGATGCTCTAAACAAAGCTAAAGGTTATACAAACAGCAAATTTACGCCTTGGCCGCGTAAAAAAGACCAACCGCTGGTAACCCCTACTGCCAAGTCCATTGATATTAATATTTCCAGCTACTATTTCAATTCGCATTACGATTATGATGCTAAGACCAACGCTTATTTGCGATTCGAGGGCGGAGCCGCTCACATGGTAACTACTTCGGCTGCCGATACCGCTGGCCAGCAGCTTCATCCCAAAGTTTTTATCGCCTTGGTTATGCCGTACAGCATCTCCTCTGATGGCCAGCATAGTGTTTATAACACCTATGGTAGCGGCGTGGCCTACATTTTCCAAGACGGCGGCGTGGCTCAAGGCACATGGGCCAAGGCCGATCGCACCAGCCAGTTTAGCTTTACAGATGCTAGTGGCGCGCCAATCAAACTTGATGCCGGCCAAACGTGGGTTGTAGCCGTTGCCAATACTGGCATGGTAACTTATAAGCCCTAACGGGCAATTTACAATTTACAATTTACAATAAATTATCAATGGTCATTGATCAATGATAAATTAATGTGAAATGTAAAATGAAAACTGTAAAATGTATCAGAGGCCCCTTCGTCTAGCGGTTTAGGATATCTGGTTCTCATCCAGAAGATCGCGGGTTCGAATCCCGCAGGGGTCACCATTTTTACACAGCGATTTATATTGCCAAGCAGAAGCTTTTTATCATAGAATTAAATTAGCCGTGTGAGGGTTGCCGGAGGCGACCTCCTCACAGACTTATAAATCAAGCCATCAGCTAATAGCCAACAGCCGTTAGCTCTAACAATTAGCTTCCAGTCAGGGAATCATAAAAGACGGTTATAGATTCTTAGCTGGTAGCGGGTCGTAAATCCGTCTGCTGAGTCGCATCAAGCGGCAATCGGCATTATTTTTGTCAACCCTAAATTCAGCAGAACCCGCGCAAACTTTCTACGAAAGTCCAGGCGGGCAAAGGGAGAAAATCATGGAAAACGTAGTCCAAATCAACAAAGACGTTAGCGTGGTAGCTTACTATTTTAAGAATGTCGGCAGAAGGCTCAAGTGCTATCCCAAAAGAATAGAATATGACGGCAAAAGCATAACTTTTAAGGAAATGGGGCTGCGCCATCCGACCAAGAAGGGCCAGCGCATGATTCATGTTTTTGACATGAGCGATGGCAGCGCCGACTACCGCTTGGAATTCGACGCCCAAAACCTAACCTGGACTCTCGTATCAATAGCAGATATGAGCGCAATACCAAACTATGCCAGATTTGCACCTGCCGCTCAATAAAGAGTCGCCAAAGATTTTGCACATCGATTTGAACTCCTGCTTTGCAACTGTTGAGCAGCAGGCCAGGCCGCTTTTGCGCGGTAAACCCGTAGCCGTTACTAACCGACAGACGCCTAATGCCTGTGTGGTGGCAGCCAGTTACGAGGCTAAGAGTCGTGGTGTCAAGGTTGGTATGGGCTGGCGCGAGGCCAAAGTGTATGCACCAGATTTAATTATGGTCGAAACCGATCCGCCCAAATATCACTATGTCTATCAGATTTTGGTTGATATTATGCGTAGCTATTCGCCAAACATAACCATGAAGAGTATTGACGAGGGGATCATTGACTTTAGTGATACGCGGCAAGTTAACAAACGGCCGCTAACGGTAGTCGGCTACGAGATAAAACGCCGCTTGAAAGAAGAAGTGGGGCGTTGGATGACATGCAATATTGGCATTGCCCCTAACCGCTTTTTAGCCAAACAGGCAGCCTCACTGCATAAGCCTGACGGCTTAGATGTAATTACCTACAAAAATCTCAGGCCAGTTCTTTCTGGATTGAAGCTGACCGATCTATTTGGCATTGCCGAACGCAATCAAGCACGTTTGAATGCCTGCGGCATATACACGCCGCTGCAGTTTCTGGACGCTCCGGATGATCTTTTGCGCAAGCATGTCTTTAAAAGTATTTGCGGTGAAGACTGGTATAGGCGCCTGCGCGGTTGGGAAGTTGATGATTGGACCTCGCAAGTTAAAACCGTTGGCCGGCAATTTGTGCTTGATGATATGCAGCCTAGCGAAGAAACTTTGCGTGCCAGACTAGCTTATTTGTGCGAAACAACTGCTATGAAACTACGGTATAAAGATTTAGCTGCTCGCGGCATCCATATTTATCTTCTATATGCCAGTGGCGATTCCTGGTACGAACGCCGCATGTTTAAGAGCAGTTTCTTTTCTAACTCCGAGGTTTATCGGCGAGCTACTTTATTATTTAACCGGCGACCGCGTGATGATTGGGTGCGTATGATGGCTGTTTCTTGTTACGGACTCCAGCCTTCTGACATTAACCAAGTTAGTTTGCTGAAAGAAGTCAATCGTGAAGTCTGGCTGACCCAAGCTATGGATGAAATCGACAATCAATTTGGCGAATTCACTATCACTTTTGCCACCAGCTTACCGGCCAAAGGCAGCGTCAAGCAAAAGATTCCTTTTGGCTCCACCCGCTACTTTGAACTTTTATGCAGCCGCTAAATGCTCACACCTTCTTTTCGGAACCAACTATCCTGCCTTGATGGTATCTGTTGTCAAAAACAGGCTCGCTGCGGAACTCATCCGCCAAATAGGCGGATTCAAACAGTCCTCGCGGCCAAGCACGCCTCCTTTTCACAACATCTAATCAGGGCTCGGCAAAGGGCCTAAAATTTCTCATCTGCGGCTACGCCACATGAGTGGTGCGTTTGCAAAGGACGGGGTGAGCGCTGTTGAATTTTTACGCTGGACAACAGATAATAAGACTAAGCATGAGCAGTAAAATAAGAATTGGTGGGTATGTTAGGGTTTGGCTCTAAGAAGCAAAAAAACAAAAGGCCGCTTAAACCTGCTCAGTTAAGCACTGAATTTCTTTTAAGCGCCATTGTTGACGGCGTAGTGCTGGTAGGTGATGACGGCATTATTCATCTTTTCAGCCCGGCAGCAGCCACCATCACGGGCTGGCCAGTGGAAGAAGCTGTGGGCCTGGATTTTCGCAGCGTTTTACCAATAACTGATGATCACGGACAAGCCTACCCACCAGAGCGACACCCCTTTGTACAAGCCCTTCGCACCCACTCAACCATCAGAGACAGCAAAGGCCTGCTTAGTACCAGAAGCGGCAAACTGGTGCCAATTTCTTTAATAGTTTCGCCGGTGGTCGAGGATGCTAAGACAATGGCCACCGGAGCTTTAGGAGTATTCCGAGACATTACTGCCGAAAAACTGGAAGAGGCACAAAGGTCTGAGTTTATTAGTACTGCCTCGCACGAGATGCGCACACCGATTGCCGCAATCGAGGGATACCTTTCTTTGTCTCTAAATCCCAAGGTCGCCAATATTGATCAACGGGCTCGCAACTATCTGGAAAAGGCTCATGCTGCTACAGAGCATCTTAGCCAGTTGTTTGTTGATCTTTTGACTAGCTCTAAAGCAGAAGACGGGCGCTTAAGCAGCTATCCTAAAGTTGTAGAGGTAGGCGAAATTGTGCAGCGAGTTGTCGAGGATGCCAATTTTAGCGCTCAGAAGAAAAGCTTGCAGCTCAAATTTATGCTCAGCGCCGAAAAAGATGTTAGCGGTGGGCGGGTAGTCAGACCGCTGTTTTACGCCTATATTGACCCAAATCGCTTGCGCGAAGTGCTGCAAAATCTGATTGACAACGCCACTAAATATACTAGCGAAGGCGGCGTAACAGTCGCCCTAACTGGTGATCAGGGCATAGCCCAAATTCAAGTCAGAGATACAGGCATAGGCATCCCGGAAGAAGACATCCCGCACTTATTTGAAAAGTTTTACCGGATAGATAATTCTATGACCCGCACAGTCGGCGGCACCGGCTTGGGCCTCTTTATCAGCAAAAAATTAATCGAGATGTACAACGGCCGCATTTGGGTAGAAAGCCAGCTAGGCAAGGGCAGCACGTTTTATATAAATTTGCCACGCTTAACCGCTGAGCAGGCCCTGCAGATGCAAAAAACTGAAGCTTCAACTTTAAGCCCCATGCAGAGTCGCTAAAGATGCCGCTAGATTTTCAAAAATTTTCAGTAATGGTAAGATGAGCATAAGCGAAATAAGCAATGGCTAAAGTATTACTGGTTGAAGACGACCAAAATCTGCGCGAAATATTTGAAATGCGTCTGCAGGCAGAAGGCTATGAAACTCTGGTTGCCAGTGATGGCGAAGAAGCTCTGGCTGTCGCCCTGCAGCAAAAACCAGATCTGATTATAGCCGACATTATGATGCCTAAACTATCCGGTTTTGAAATGCTGGAAACGTTGCGGGCAGCACCTGACATGAGCAATGTCAAAGTGATTATCATGACTGCCTTAGGCCAAACTGAAGATCGGGCTCGCGGTGAAAGATTAGGCGTGATAAAATATCTGGTGAAATCTCAAGTAACCTTGGAAGATTTCGTTCGAGCAGTCCGCGAGGTTTTACCGCCCGCTGGCGACATGAACGCTCAAGGAAGTAAAAATAACAAGAAGCAAGAAAGCGAGAATAAGATGCAAGACGACACAGCACAAACTAACCCTACTGGACAGGAAGGCTCAACTCCGCCAACCAATCCGGTAGCAGGTGACACCCCGGCGCCCTCAACTCCGCCGGCGGACGATCAAATGACGTCCGCTCAGGAGCAAAACGTGGTCAATGATCAAGTTAATAGCTTTGCCGGCAGCGCACCAACAACGCCACCGGCTGGTGATGACGGAGCGCCAGACACCGGTGCGCCAAGCTTGCCCACAACAGATGAACCGCCGGTTCCGGGACCTCAGCCACCAGTGGAAGAACCACCTAAGCCACCCCTGCCAGAGGAAAGCCCGACGGCACCGCCGGCAGGCACACCACCAACTAGTGCATAGTAGTAGCGGAAATCCAAAAAACGTGTCTCAGGTTTGAGACACGTTTTTTGATGCTTCTAAAGTATAATTACTCCTATGAAGAACCAACAGACTGGCATTGTAGCTATTGTCGGCAGAGCCAATGTCGGCAAATCGTCGCTGCTTAATACCCTGATTGGCAAACGCCAGGCCATTGTCGCTAAGGAAGCTGGTACTACGCGTGATCGTGTTAGCGCTAAGGCCAGCTATGGCGGAAAAGATTTTTGGCTGATCGATACTGCCGGTATTAAAACGGCCGAAGATGAGTTTGAATTAAGTATTCAAGACCAAATCACAGAGGCCGCAGCTAGCGCAGATGTAATTGTTGTGGTGGTGGAGGCGAATACTACAGTAACGGCTGAGGACAGACGAGTAGCTACTATGTCGCTTAAAAGTCGTAAACCAGTAATATTAGCCGTTAATAAGATAGACAAAAACCCAAAAGCCGACATCTCACAGTGGCAAAGTTTGGGTATTAAACCGATACTCGCTACCAGCACAACTCAAAAAATCGGCATTGGAGAACTGCTAAAAACTATCGGGCAAGATTTGCCTCCAGCACGTATCCGTGAAGATATAACCCGCATTCATCTAGCCATACTCGGACGGCCGAATGTCGGTAAATCTTCTTTATTTAACGCTTTGGCTGCTAAACAGGAAGCATTGGTAGCGCCCCAGGCCGGCACCACCAGAGATGTAAACCGCCTAATAGTCCGTTATAAAAGCCATGAAATAGAACAAGCAGATACAGCTGGTATCCGTCGACCGGGTCGAATTGAGGCCGGCGTGGAAAAATTCAGCGTGTTGCGGGCAATGACAGCCATTGAACGATCAGACATTTGCTTGTTGCTAATGGACGCCAATGAACCCAACACTCAATTGGACCAAAAAATTGCCAGCCTAATTAAAGATGCTGGCAAGGGACTGATAATAGTGCTCAATAAATGGGACGCGGTTGAAGAAAATACCAACAGAGATAGTGTGGCCGCTTTGGTTGTACAGGCATTTCCGTTTGTGCCGTGGGCACCGCTGATTTTTACCAGCGCAGTCACTGGCCAGAACATCAGCAAGATATTTGATCTGGCTTTAGAAATCTCAGATAACCGTTCTTTGAAAATTAAAACAGCTGAGCTTAATAAGTGGTTGCAGCAAGCAGTCAGCGCTCACATGCCGCCAGCCCGCCGCGGGCACCTACCTAAATTAAACTACATGGTCCAAGAAGATGACGTAGATATGCCGTCTTTTAAAATTTTTGGCAGCCATACCAGGTTTTTAGATGCAAGCTATAAGCGCTATTTAGAGCGCAGCTTCCGCGAGAAGTGGCCGTTTGTTGGCACCCCTATCAGATTCTGGTTCATCGAAAAAAGCTAGTTGTTCGGCAGTTTAATTTCCTCAACTTTGACGCCCGGCAAAGGTATAGCCAACCTACCAATAGATAAGACTCGCTCTCTTTCAATATAAGCTTGCCTAACAGGTTGCTCTAAGCTGGAACTATAAGTAAGCGCCTCTCTTGGTTTCCATCCGGACACAATTTGGGCGCGGTAATCTTGAGGGTCTATATTAGACACCACATCAGCAACTTCTTGCAATGATGGTCTCTGGGGAAGAGGAGGTGTTAGTGGGATGTATCTATCCTGCCAGCCAACGGTTACTCCCGCTTCTCCATGAAACTTCACCACATCTTTAACTGCTACGCGATATTCTTCATTTATTCTCATGCTTGTTAGTAAATACTTTAATTAAACCAATTAGTCAATAATAAACTATACTTTAAGACAATGGCGCTATTCCAAAAAAAACCGCAATTTACCAGCAGCGCACCGCTCTATACGCTCGGTACGCACAAAACTTTGTTGATTGTGGGGCTTGGCAACCCCGGCAAAGAGTACAAAGACACCAGACATAACATAGGTTTTGCGGCTGTTGATTATTTTGCTCAGGTCAATAACTTTCCCGGCTGGGTAGAGAAAAAAGACCTTAAATGTTTATTGGCTTATGCCAATATGGGTGAAAACAAAGTTATTTTGTGCAAGCCCACAACCTTTATGAACTTAAGTGGCGAAGCCGCCCAAGCCGTGCAGCATTTTTACAGAGTATATAACCAACAAACCATAGTCATTTACGACGAGCTGTCGATTCCGTTGGGCCAGATACGAACACGTGTCGGCGGCAGTGACGCCGGTCATAATGGAGTGAAGTCATTAATACAACACTTGGGAGATGGTTTTGGCCGACTACGTATTGGTATTGGATCGGAAGAAGCACAAAAAAATGACGCCGCTGAGTTTGTATTAAAAAAATTTAATAAGCAAGAGCAGAGACACTTACCGCAAATTCTACGGGAAGCAAACTCTTTAATAAGCGAATTTGTTTTCAGTGGCCAGCTCCCCCACGAAACCCGCAAAATTTTTTAACCTAAAAGGCTCCGGAGGGGGTGGGCACCGCCGGAGCCTTAAACACCCTTCAACCCACCTAGCGAAGCATCTGAAGACCTGCGACATGCAATGATTCTTAGAGCCGCCCCGCATATAACTTGTTATGTGCGGGGCATCCGCCGTGAGACGGATTGCTTACCCACTAAAGGGGCCCGCCGAAATTTCAAAGAAATTTAGGCGGGTGAAAGGTTAAAGGGGTTAGTTTGTCCAGGGCACCCAGAAAGGGTATAGTAAGTGGAGGGTACAACTTACCGACCTGGACAATCTAACAAAATGTTAGATTTGGGGGTATAAGGTACGGCAAGCGTAATAATAACGCTTACGGATTGCAATTTTAGCAAAAAAGTGTCTTTATTGTCAAGTAGTAAAATATTATTACGTGAAAGTCAAATCCCTTAAGCTTAGCCCCTTAGATTACCCCAGTGTTTTTAAAGCAGTTTCGCCGCCGGCCGAACAACTGTTTTGGGCCGGTATCTCTATAGAAGAGGTATTAAAAAGACCAAGAGTAGCAATAGTTGGCAGCCGCAAGGCCACTGCTTACGGCCGAGCAATCACATTTGATCTGGCTGGAAAGCTGGCCCAAGCCGGCGTGGCCGTAATTAGCGGTCTAGCTTTTGGCATTGACTCATTTGCCCATAAAGCCGCTCTGGAAGCCGGTGGTTGCACAGTGGCGGTTCTACCTTCGCCCTTACAAAAAATCTATCCGGCCTCACATTATCAGTTAGCACAACAGATTTTGGATTGCGGCGGAGCACTAGTGAGCGAATATGTTCAAGGAATAGAGGTGCGTGATTACAATTTTATAGCTCGCAATCGGATAATTAGCGCATTAGCTGATGTCTTAGTAATACCGGAGGCCGCTAAAAATAGCGGCAGCCTGCACACTGCCCGTTTTGCGCTCGAGCAAGGAAAAACAGTTATGGCCGTACCAGGCAACATCAACAGTCCAATATCTGAGGGCGCGAATAATCTGATTAAAAGCGGCGCCGTGCCGGTGACTAGCGTTGACGATATCTTCTTTACCTTAAAAATTAAACCTGGGGCTGCTCGGCCCAGAAAAATATTTAAAGGTACGGCCGAGCAGCAGATGGTCTTTGATTTAATTGCTCGTGGCATCCACGATCAGGAAGAACTGGCCCTAAAGAGTAAATTAAGCGGTCCCAAAATCAGTAGCACTCTAACCATGCTAGAGATACAAGGCTACATAAAGCCGCTCGGCGCCGGCATGTGGACAGTCGGGTAAGACATCAAGGTGAGTTTGGTTGCGGGAGTTTTGTTATGCCTATTGTGATAATATGCGTGTTATGGCGAAGAATCTTGTGATTGTGGAGAGTCCGGCAAAGGCCCGAACGATTGCCCAATATTTAGGTAAGGAATTTGAAGTTACCTCTACCTTTGGCCATATTCGTGATTTGCCTAAAAAAGAGCTGGGCGTTGATATCAAGCATAATTTTGAACCAGAATATCAGATCAGCCCAGACAAAAAGAAAGTTGTTACCCAGCTTAAATCAGCCGCCAAAGGCCGGTCTGTCTGGCTAGCTACAGACAAAGACCGCGAAGGCGAAGCCATTGCCTGGCACGTTTGCCACATTCTGGGCCTCAAACCCCACAAGACCCAAAGAATTGTCTTTCACGAAATTACCAAGCCAGCTATTACAGAAGCTGTAGCTAACCCTAGGGCTATTGACTACAAGCTAGTTGATGCGCAGCAGGCCAGACGCGTTCTAGACAGGCTGGTTGGTTATGAGCTTAGCCCGGTTTTATGGAAGAAAATTAGAGCCGGTTTATCGGCCGGCCGCGTTCAAAGCGTAGCCGTCCGTCTGATAGTTGAGCGAGAGCGAGAAATTGCGGCCTTTAAACCGGAAAGTTCATTTAAAATCACAGCCGTTTTTGAGACTCTCGGCGAGGAACTTAATGCCGAGCTGGAGTCTAAATTACCGGATATAGAAAAGGCTAGGGAGTTTTTGGCAAGCACCAAAGTTGCCGCTTTTACGGTCACTTCTATTGACCAAAGACCGGCTACACGCAGTCCGGCCGCGCCTTTTACCACAAGCACACTGCAACAAGAGGCCGCCAGACGCCTTGGCTACGGTGTCCGCCAGACCATGCGACTGGCTCAAAGACTTTATGAAAACGGGTACATAACATACATGCGTACCGACAGCACAAACTTATCGCCCTTGGCCGTTAATGCCGCCAAACAGTATCTAACCTCCAAATTCGGCGATAAATACAGTCAGCCAAAGCAGTACCAGACAAGAGTCAAATCAGCTCAAGAAGCTCATGAGGCTATCAGACCGACGGATTTTAATAAAACAGTCGCCGGCACGGATTCAGCCGAACGTAAATTGTACGAATTGATCTGGCGCCGCGCACTGGCTTCTCAGATGGCCGCGGCCCAAATTGACAAAACAGAGATAAGAATCAGCATAAGTAGCCGGCAGGAGGTATTTATTGCCCGAGGCGAAGTACTGCGTTTTGACGGTTTCTTTAAGGTTTACGGCGGCGGCAAAGAAGATCAGATTCTACCAGCAGTTAAAGACGGTGACAAGCTGCAACTAAAAAGCATGTTAGCCAGCGAAGTCTTTAGCCGGCCGCCGGCACGCTACAGCGAAGCTTCGCTCGTCAAAAAATTGGAGGAGCTAGGCATTGGACGCCCCAGCACCTACGCGCCCACCATTAGCACCATTCAGGAGAGAGGCTACGTTGAAAAAAGAGATGTTGAAGGTCAACCGCAAACCATCCGCCAAATCAGCCTTCAAAAAGGCACCCTTAAAGAAGACAAAACAGAGGCAATGGTCGGTGCTGATAGGGGAAAACTGGTACCAACTCATTTAGCAGAAATTGTGACCGATTTTCTGATGAAGTACTTTGCAAGCATTATGGACTATCAGTTTACGGCCCGGGCAGAGGAGGAGCTTGACGATATCGCCAACGGCAAGACTGTCTGGCAGGAGGCTATTAAGCGTTTTTATGAACATTTTCATCCTTTAATAGAAAAAACCAAGCCTGTCAGCCGGGCTGAAACCATGCAAGTTAAAGAGTTGGGCAAAGATCCTAAGAGTGGTCTGCCGGTGTATGCCCGCTATGGGCGCTATGGGCCAATGTTGCAACTGGGCCAGTCGCCGGCCGGCAAGGATAAAGTGGCTAAAAAACCGCGTTTTGCGCCCCTGCCACTCGACTCTAGCCTAGAAGATATAACAATTGAGAAGGCTCTGCCGATGTTTGATTTACCGCGAGCAGTCGGCAAAACCGATGACGGGCAGGAAATTAGTGCGAACATCGGCCGCTACGGCCCTTATCTTCAGATAGGCAAGCAGTTTATCAGTATTAAGGAATTCGACCCACTGCAAATAACCGAAGCCCAATCCAAACAAATTATTGCCGATAGAGAAACAGCTGAACAGCAGAGACAAATAGCCGACTTTGGCAAAATTAAAATTTTACGCGGGCCCTATGGCCCCTACGTTACAGATGGCCAAAAAAACGCCCGCATCCCAAAAGACCTTGACCCAGATGAAATAACCGAAGAAGAAGCCAAAAGACTCTTAAAAGCAGCTGCCACCCACAGAAAATCAACATAGCCCACCTTCCACAACCTCCTCCTAGACCGTTCACGCGCGGACGGTCGTCTGCCTGAGCTGCGAAGAGGATATTATCGCATCTCCGCAGCCGACCGGCCCGGCTCCACTTGGGGCAAGGG
>CAZXDA010000012.1:0-17775 GCA_964639445.1 uncultured Candidatus Saccharibacteria bacterium | reverse complement strand
ACCCTATACAGTAAAGATGGCCGACAAAAACAATTTCATAACTGAGACCAATGGAATGAAGTTCTTGAACTACGCTAGTTTTGATGGCACATCATTTTATCTTGGTAGGGGAACTTGCAGTGATCCTTCGGCAGGCCAGAGTTCATTTATTGCTTATGAAATATTGATGAAAAGAACCAGCGAATCAAGAGGGCAGTGCAAGGAAATCTAACATTCATTATTAACACATAGGTTTGGTACTAGACCTATGCGCTCAGCTATTCTGGTATTCTGGATAGATGAGAGAGTCTCTGATATTTCGAAAAGTATCTTCAATTGAGCCGGTTATTGAGTATCTTACGAAGGTTATTTCTGAAAATCTAGCTGAAGACCGAAAAGTTTTGTGGTTGGTGCCGGGTGGGTCAGCGATGAAAGTTGCTGTCGAAGTCGCCAAACGATTACCTAAAGAAAATTTAAAGAATCTGATAGTAACACTGACGGATGAAAGATACGGCCCAGTTGGTCATGCTGATTCTAATTGGCCGCAGCTTGAGCAAGCTGGTTTCAAGCTAGAAGAAGCTAATCGACAACCGGTACTGACAGGGAAGAATCTAGAAGAGACCGCCAAAGATTACGCCAAAATACTTGAAGGTGATCTTAAGATAGCTGACTTTTCAATTGCCTTAGCCGGTATGGGCCCAGACGGCCACATTTTTGGCATTAAACCTCATAGCCCGTCGGTTGACGGTAAGGAGTTGGTAGTCGGTTATAAGTGGGATGATTATGTGCGGTTAACCCCGACTTTTGAGTTCCTTCAAAAACTCGATGAAGTAGTTATATACGCCGTTGGCGAAGAAAAATGGCCGCAAATAGATGCCTTAGATAAAAACCTATCAGACAACGAACAGCCGGCTCAGATGCTAAAACGGCTGAAAAAAGTTATACTTTTTAATGACTACAAAGGAGAAGAAGCATGAGGATTGCAATCCATGGTTTGGGGCGGATGGGCGGTCAGATTGCCCGCAAACTATCTGAAGGTGGGCACCAAGTTATTGCTCACAACAGAAGCAAAGAACCAATTGACGAAGCCGCGAAATACGGCGCCAGAGCGGCTTACGAGAAGCAAAATGTGCTCGAGGCTTTTAAAAATGAGCGGCTAATACTTTGGATAATGCTACCCGCAGATGTGGTTGATACAGAAATTGATGAGTGGTTAAAGATAGCGTCAAAGGGCAGTTTGTTGATTGATGGCGGAAATTCCGACTTTCGTCAAACAAAAAAACGAGCAGAGAAGGTAACAGCTGCCGGTTCAAGTTTACTGGACGTAGGCGTTAGTGGCGGCGTATGGGGCTATAGAAATGGCTTTTCGATGATGGCCGGTGGGCAGCAGGATGATTACAAAATAATTGAGCCGGTTCTTAAAACACTGGCCCAACCCGATGGCGCTTATCAATATTTTGGAGATAACGGAGCAGGACATTTCGTCAAAATGGTCCATAATGCCATTGAATACGGCATGATGGAGTCCTTGGCAGAAGGATACAGAATTCTGAAAGAGGGACCCTACAAAGATCTAGATTTAGCGGCCGCCGGTGAAGTTTGGCAGCATGGCAGCGTGGTTAAGAGTTGGCTTAATGAACTGTCGCGTGATGCTCTGAGAGAAAATCCCAGCCTTGAGGGAATTGACGGCGTGGTAGCTGAAAGCGGTGAAGCCCGCTGGACACTTGAAACGGCTAAAGAATCAGGCATTGATCTGCCCGCTATTCAAACCGCTTTCGATATCCGCCTTAAGAGCCAAAAAGGCGAGACTAACTTTGCCACTAAGCTCCTAGCCGCCATGCGCAACAAGTTTGGTGGCCACCAAATAAACCCAGGTCTGTAGGGTCGTAGGGGTGTAGGTTTATAGATAATCAACTACAACCCTATAGCTCTCTCGCCCTATAACCCTTATTTTAGTAGGTAGCTCTGAGCGGTGTAGTCGCTATATGTTGGCAGACCAAAAAATTGCTCGAGAGTTAGGTCAGACTTTCGAATTTCCGTAGCCAAATCGGTACCAACATAGCGCAAGTGCCAGGGTTCATACTCATAGCCGGTAAGATTTTCTTTACCTTTTTGATAACGAACAATAAAGCCGTATTTATAAGAATTAGCAGCCAGCCATTGGCCTTCTGGTACATTACCGAAGCATTGTTCTAACTCGCAAATACCTTTGGTGGTTGAAATATCAGCCGCTAATCCTGTTTGGTGCTCGCTATAGCCGGCTCGGGCGCTGCTAGTATCGGCATATGACTGTCCCTGGCTTTTAACAAAACCGCCATAAACTGACGCTTGCTCGCCATACGACCGGTAACCGCTAAAGAGCTTCAGATTATATCCTTGACCTTTAGCTACAGCGAAAAGAGCTCCTAAGGCTGCGGCTGCATCTTTCCGCAGATGAGAATCATTAGAAGACGATCCATAATACAGTGACACATCAGGCACAACTAAATTAGCCGGAGCGTAAGTTGATAGTAAAACTCTTCCTTTATTAACAACTACCCATAAACTAGTGGCCTCATTAATGGAGTATTTGTTTTTATCAAAAGATTGCACTGATGTTGAATTCGAACTATCAGGGGCGTTAGCCGATTTAGATCTTGGATGATCAAGCCGCCAGATTATAAAAAATAGTTCTACTAGCCCAATTAATACCAGAAGCAGGAATAAAAGAATCAATTTCCACGAAATATGGCGTTTTTTCTGTGGAGTATAGGGTCTATATAGCGGCATTTTCACGAACCTTTCTATGGAGCTGGCGATAGATATATTTCATTGCCGGCGGCACTAAGAAATAAGCTAAAACTGCATAAAGAATGCCAATAATTACGTCAAAGACGTAGTGCTCGCCTTGATAGATAATCCCAATAATAAGCACTACGGGGTAGGTTAGCGAAATTAGCCCCCACCGTCGACCGTAAAGTTTAAATACAAAAAGCACCAGCAGTGTAGAGGCAGCCGTGTGCAGAGAAGGAATTGCTGCTACCGGATTGGGTGAGATCTTGCTATAAAAAGACGGAAAGTCATGCAGTCCAAATGCATACCAGACATCAGAAGAAATACGGGTAATGTGTGGGATGTAGTGATTTTGGGCAGCTAGCCACGGTGGCGCCGACGGCAATATTAAAAACGTCAAAAAAGCCGCAAAGAAAACGACTAAGTAGGTTGTCACGACCCGCCAATAGTACTGCTCCCGCGTTTTCCAAACCAGAATGGCTAACCCAAGCGGCAAGATAAAAAACAGCAGATAGGGAAAATAAAAAACAAAATCATACCAGCGCACGTGGCCGTCCCATAACCAGTTTTGCAGATAAACCGTTGGCAGGTTGCCAAATAGGAATTTATCAACATGTGGTGCGAGCGTGTAATTGACATGATTATCCAAATTATCGGCAATGCCCCGAAAAGACTCATATACTAAGATCAACGCCACAAATGGGCCTAGACGCTTAAGCATCTCGGTGGCTTGGTGAAAAATCAAAAAAACAAAGAAGAAAAAGACCAGTAGTTTATCTGGCGTCGGGAAACTTGGCTGCAACACAAATACGACAGTCCATGAAAGAACGCCAACCACGCCAATGATTTGAAAGAATCTTTGTTTAAACTTCGACACAAGCAATATTGTATCTTATATCTTGCCATCTTTTCCTATACGCACTAAAATTAAGCATAAGTATAATAAGCAAAGGAAAACATCATGGCTCTTAAAAAATACATAGCCGATGGCAGTATGTATGCTTGGGCATTACTCCGTATTGCCTTAGGCTATATCTTCCTGTGGGCATTTTTTGATAAACTTTTTGGCTTAGGATTCGCCACCTGCAAAAACCAAATTACGGGCTCGGTTGATGTTGGCTGTTCTCAAGCCTGGATACATGGTGGCTCACCGACCACCGGTTTTTTGAGCCGTGCCACAACAGGACCATTTACGGATTTCTACCATAAGCTGGCGGGGCAGGCATGGGTAGATTGGTTATTTATGCTTGGTTTGTTAGTAGTAGGCGCTGGGTTACTCTTTGGTTTATGGGTAAGAACTGCTGCCTTCATTGGTATAGTGATGCTGCTTTTAATGTGGACAGCTTTACTTTGGCCGGTGAATACGCCCGGGATTGACGATCACGTAATCTACGCATTAGCACTTTTTGGTATAGCCCTAGTTGACGAGCACCAAGTCTGGGGACTCCGCCGCCGGTGGGTTAAAACCTCCCTTGCCAAAGCTCTGCCTTTCTTAAGATAAGTTAGAATCTCTCTCTAATGTGGGACATGGAGAAGTCCCATGTGGCGTCGGTTTTTTTGTGCGGATTGAAGATGTTTTGCGGGTCAAAAATTTTTTTGGTTTGACGAAATAAATCAACGATTTCTTTGCCGTACATTGCTTCCAACCAGGGGCCGCGGATCATGCCATCGTTATGCTCGCCGGAAAGCGAACCGTCATAGCTTAAAACTAACTCATTGACTTCTTTCATGGCTGGTTCAAGTTTGGCGCGCTCGCGTGGATCTTCGATTTTCATCAGCGGGATAACGTGAAAGTTGCCATCGCCCATATGCCCCGCAAGCGTTGCCATTAAGTCATATTTTTTGATAATTGCCCGCAGTCTCGGTAAAAACTCAACCAAATGGGGCGGAGGAACAACAAAATCATCAATAAAAGGCGCCGTGTGCTTGTTCTTGACCTTTTTGCGCAGTAAATTAAAGCTCTCGCGCCTGATAATACGGAACTTAAAAGCCTTAGCCTCTGTTTCGTCCTCTTCCATCGCCTCCAGCTTGTATGATTTTAGAGCTTGCTTCATATCATGAACTTTCTGCCTAACTTCTTCGGGGGTGTCACCGGTATATTCAATTAACAAAACCATTTTAGGTATTCCCTTAAATAAAATCAGAGCATCCGGCAGTAGCTGAAAGCCAAGTTTCGCGAGTCCGCCCCAACCCAAAGTTTGATGGAAATAGGGAAACGATTTGATGGCCAGCATCAAAGTGTAATTATCAAAGGCTTCGAAACTAGCGGGATTACTAGCTAGTACAGTGTTGATAAGCTCGCCCAAATTATCTAAGTTCTTCATAAAACAAACCAGGACACCGGAATGCGGTTTATCGCGCACTAACCTGAAAGTTATGTCGCTGACCAATCCCAGCGTCCCCTGACTGCCGACAAATAGTTTAGTCAGATCAAAAACACCGCTTTGCCTATCCCAAACATCCCACAAATTGTAGCCGGTTGAGTTTTTGCTGACTTTTGGTTTGGCGGCTTTAATTTTGTCGTAATTTGCCTCCAGCAGATCAAACATCTGCTGATAAATCTCGCCCTCAAAACCTTTTTGAGCTTTTTTGGCATTCAGCTCCTGCCTGTTTAAGGCCTTGAGCTCATAAGCTTGACCGTCACCTAAAACTACTTGCAGCTTTTCTATGTAATCTTCAGTTTTACCATACTCCAGCGATTTTTCACCGCCGGCGTTGTTAGCCACCATGCCCCCGACAGTCGCCATATCGCGACTGGCGGGGAAGGTAGGCAAAAGCGCGCCCTTAGCTAAGGTAGCTTTTTCAAAATCGCGGTACAAAACGCCGGGCTGGGCGCGGGCTTTTTGCTCTGTGATCTCTTCTATCTGATTAAAGTAATGCGTAAAGTCAATAATTACCGAATCGTTTATAGCGCCGCCGCCCATATCTGTACCAGCGGCGCGGGCGGTTAAAGACAGAGTAGGTATTTGATGCCGGGCAAAATAAGCTGAGACAACCAGACGTTTTAGGTCCTCTGTATTTTTAGGAAAAACCACCATTTGCGGCAATAGTTCAAACAACGAAGCGTCATGGCTATATTTTTTAAGAGTTTCTTCATCAATCGCCGCCTCACCCTCAAAACCACGCGCTTTAAGCGTCTCAACAAATTGTTCCATCCTAACCCATTATTGCATAGGATAAGCAGTTTGCTACAATGAGTCTTATGAAACTCTTGGGGCGGGAGCGCACGAGGTGGTGGCTGGCTATAGTTGGCGCGAGCACTATTCTTTTAATTGCCGCTTACACCCTTGTGCAACAATCTACTCGGCTGGCAGCCAATGATCTGCCGATATCAACAGCCCAGACAGCCAAACATGAACTCGACAGCGGCACCCAACCCAGTGACGCAGTGCCAACGCTTAAGACCGATTTAAAATCTGACTCTACAGTTTTTATTATCATTACTGATAATTCAGAGCATATTCTAGCCAGCTCGGCCACTTTAGACGGGCAGCCAAGCTTGCCACCGGCCGGTACCTTTGTGACCGCGAAGAAAAACGGCTCAGATAAGTTCACTTGGCAGCCGAAGGATGACACCCGGCTGGCTACCTACATATTGCCTTACGGTAATGCCCCCAATGATGGTTTTATTATCACTGGCCAATCGTTGAAATTAGTGGAAGAAAGAATTGGCACCTACGGCTTGCTAGCATTGGCGGCCTGGCTAGCTATAATTGCCTGGACAACATTGGTGATCCTATTACCAAAAGCTAAAAAAGCTTAATAACCTCTCTCCCTATAACCCTATATAATTAATGTGTGAGTAGGGAGTTTAAGCGGGCTTTTGCGGCTCTTAATGCGCAGCAAAGAAAGGCGGTTGAGGCAATTGATGGGCCCGTGCTTGTTATCGCTGGTCCTGGCACCGGTAAAACACAGCTGGTGAGCACGCGCCTTGGTTACATCTTGCAAAACACCGATACTTTGCCGCAAAACATCCTGCTTTTAACCTTTACCGAGGCTGGCGTAGAGGCTATGCGCGAACGGCTGATTCAGCTAATCGGCAAAGCCGCTTATGAAATCAATATCAGCACTTACCATGCTTTCGGCAGTGAATTAATCCGCCGCTATCCTGAATTTTTTGAGTTCGATATTGCGCCAATAGACGATTTGGGTATCTCGACTATATTAAAATCGATTAGCAGTCGGCTACCATACGATAATCCACTGCGCTACAGCGGCGACTACTACGGCGACGTTGTGCAATTCATCAGCGATAGCAAACGGGCGCTGCTGACTCCGGACGATATTTTTAAAATTACTGCCGCCAACTTGGCATTTATTGAGAAAGCCAACCGCAGCAGCCGCCGTGTCTTGGATAAATTAACGACTGTAAGCACTAAGAGTGTGCCCGTCTTCGAGCAGTTGCTGAGTATTCTGCAAACCGTAGGAGCCTTGCCAAAGCTGCCAGAGGCCGTTTGGCCTCTGGCGAAATATGCTAGGGAATACTTGGAAGCAGCTTTAGACGAATTTGCCAGCAGCAAAAAAACTACTGTTTTAACTGCCTGGAAAAATAGCTGGCTGGAAAAAGACAGGCAGGGGCAGTTTGTTTTCGGCGGCCGCCGGCAGAACTTGCGCCTGGTGGCGGCCGCCGAATTTTACGATCTTTATCAAAAAGAGCTGGCCAGACGTCGCCTCTATGATTATGACGATATGATTCTGCGCGCTATTGATGCCCTGCAAAAATACCCGGATTTTAAGTATTCGCTGGCCGAGCAGTATCAATACATCATGCTTGATGAATTTCAGGACACCAACCCGGCACAGTTCCGCTTAATCGAGCTTTTAACCGATCATCCGGCCAACGAAGGGCGACCCAACGTGCTAGCCGTGGGCGACGACGACCAAGCGATTTATGCTTTTCAAGGCGCCGATCATGCCAACATGCTGAACTTTGCCCGCCGCTATAAGGATGTTGAGGTAATCAGCCTGGAGGAAAATTATCGTAGCCAGCCACAGATTTTAGAGAACGCCCAAAAAATTTCCGTCCAAATAGCCGAGCGCCTGCATCACAACTTTAAAGGAATAAGCAAGAAGCTGATAGCAAAAGGTAAAAGGCAAACCGTTCGACAAGCTCAGGGCAGGCAAGCAAGAGGCAAATTGGAGGTCAGAGAGTTCAAAACCGACGGCGCCCAGTACGACTTTGTAGCCGGCGAGATCAAGCGGCTTATCAGCAAAGAAAAAATTCCGGCCAGCGAGATTGCCGTTTTGGCACCTAAGCACGTTTTTTTAATAAACTTTTTACCCTACCTAGCCCGCCACAATCTGCCGGTGCATTATGAAAAGCGTGAGAACGTGTTGGACTCACCCATAGTCCGCCAGTTGGAGCAAATGGCCAGATTGATTTTAGCTCTCCGAGACGATAGGCGGCTGGCCGATTCACTTTGGCCGGAGGTCCTAAGCTACGATTTTTGGCGGCTGCCCACTGAAAAAATCTGGCAATTGAGCTGGGGAGCAGAGGAAGCTAGCCGCCCCTGGACACAAATTCTGCTTAAAGATAAAGCCACGCGCAACATCGCCTTGTTCTTTCTGCGGCTGAAAGACTTGCTTAACGTAACAATTATGGAAGAGCAGCTTGACGCTTTAATTGGCATTAATGGCCGCAGTCAGCCGCTGGACCTACCAATAAACTCGCCGTTATTTGAATACTACTTTAGCCGTCCCAAAGAACGGGATGCTATCAGCTTTAGCTGTTTTTTAAGCAACCTTAATGTCTTGCGCCATCGCCTAAGGGATCATCAACGGGCCGAAACTGAACCTTTGTCGCTGCAAAACTTTGTTGATTTTATTGACGCCAACCGGGCTGCCGGTATCAACATCTTAGACTCCAGCCCCTATTATGAGTTTAAAGATGCCCTGCAGCTGATGACAGCCTACGGCGCCAAAGGCCGGGAATTTAGGGCGGTGTTTGTCATCGGCGCGGTGGATGAGGTCTGGGGCAGCGCCAGCCGCAACCTGGGCTCTCGCATATCTTTGCCTGAAAACCTTAAATTCATCCGTTACCAGGGGGCATCCGAAGACGAACGGCTGCGGCTGCTGTATGTAGCCGCCACCCGTGCTAAAACTCATCTGTATTTCACTAGCTACAGAAGTACATTGGCTGGTCGCGATATGACCCGATTGAAGTATCTGCAATTTGCTGAGGACAAGATTATTGCAGACGAAGCGGAAGAAATCAGCGCTGCGGCACTGCTTGATTACTGGACAGATCGCCACCAACCACCGTTCAAACCCAGGTTGGCCGAACTACTTAAAACCCGCTTGGCGAACTATCAACTCAGCCCAACACATCTTAATCAATTTACCGATTTAGTAAACCACGGCCCGGCTGATTTTCTGATTTATTCTATCCTGCATTTTCTGCGTGCCCCATCCGCCGAAGCCAGCTACGGCACGGCCATTCACCAAACTCTTAGCTGGCTGGGCGGACAGATTAACCGTGGCCACACCTTACCCAAATTAAGCGAGGCTATAAACCATTTCGAGCGCCGGCTCCTGCTGATGCGCATGCCCGAAGAGAATTTTAATCCGCTTAAAGAACGTGGGCGAGTGGCGCTTACCGCCTGGTATCAGCAAAGAGGCAAACTATTAAAACCAGCCGATAGGTACGAGATGAACTTTGCTAAGGAAGGTGTATTTTTGGGTGACGTACACCTTGGCGGGCATATCGACCGGCTGGTAATCAATGAAAGATTGCGCACAATCAGCATTGTCGATTATAAAACCGGTAAGGCCTACAGCCGTTGGCAGCGTAACATTCTTAAGCTACATCGCTTCCGCCAGCAGCTGCTGACGTATAAGCTACTGGTCGAGAATTGCCGGCGCTTCAGGGCTTACCGCCTTGACAAAGTAATGCTGGAGTTTGTGGAGCCAGATGAGGACGGTCAAATCATGACTTTAGAATACTCGCCAACAGACGAAGAGATGGAGGAGCATAGCAGGCTGCTTTATACTGTTTGGCGGCGGATAATGAACCTGGACTTTCCGGTCACTTCGGAATACTCACCTACGACTGCCGGCATCCGAGCTTTTGAGGGTGATCTGATTAA
This sequence comes from uncultured Candidatus Saccharibacteria bacterium, assembly GCA_964639445.1. Lineage (GTDB taxonomy): Bacteria > Patescibacteriota > Saccharimonadia > Saccharimonadales > UBA10212 > 2-01-FULL-49-22. Next base: position 7,939 of record CAZXDA010000012.1, on the reverse strand, counting down.
AGAGGCGGAAAAACTACTTGCGCAGCCGCAACTTGCTGGCAGAGAATAGCCAATTATATAGGTTAACACCAATCAGCCCGCCAACCAGTGGTCCTAGCACATAAACCGCGTTCCAGCTACGGGTACCAAGTGCAATGGCCGGGTTCAGATAAGCTGCTGAGGCGGTTGCAGCAATTAGGATGCCCACAAAATAGGCAAAGCCGTAAACCACGGATGACGCTATAGTGTCTAGCGCTTTAGTAATGGCCGCCGTCAAGCCCAAGGCTAAAATAGCAGTACCAACAACTTCGCCTACAAAAGGTCGCCAGTCAAAACCCAGACGCCTGGCAGTTAGATTGCGGTTTGTCAGATATTGGAAAAGTTCCAACGCCACCAGGCCACCTAGTAATTGAGAGGCTACGTAAAGTACGGCTCGCAATGTGCTGATTTTACGCGCCACCCACATACCAAATGTGATGGCCGGATTAACATGTGCACCGGAAACCGAACCAAAAACCATATAAATCACAATTAGAGCAGCAGCTACGCTGGTACCAATAAAGTACGACACGGCTGTTGTCTGGCTCAAAACCAACGCCACCATAACCAGCGTTGCCGTTCCCAAAAATTCAGCCACCACTGTGGCTACTTGTCGCCTAGTGAACATTTTTGATATCTCCTCCACTTGTTACTCTTAACATCCACTATAGTATGTTTTATCAAAAAGACAAACTAATCTTAAAATTTAAGATATCATTAATATTGACATGGAGAGTAAGCAGGCAGGTAAGTGTTTTGAGGCCGACGAGTCTAACCTAGGATCTCGGTGGCCAGTACTGGAAGGTAATTTTGAGCCAAGTCGAGGTTTTCCTGACGAACAAAGGATCAGTGGAATCAAGGCGCTTAAGGAGAACCCCTTCCACACGGATCAAGAAGTAGTAGATAGGATCTATTTCAGCAGCTTACTGCTTTATGCTCTAGAGGAATGCAACCCGAAGATATTCGAAGAACCTAAGCAGAAGATGCTGGTTGGTAGAGAGGTAAGTGAAGCTACCCTGCAGTGTTTGCATCTGCAAGACTTCGATCGCCGACAAACCCTTAAAACAATCACTGACGAAGAAGGTTTCGACCCAAAGAATATCCCAGTTATGCAAGCCTTGCGAGAGCTCCAGGCCAGAAGGGTTATTAATAGTAGCGAAAGGGCAGTTCTTGACGCCACAGTGAGGGCTATTTATATAAAGCAGAAACAAGGAATCTAAAGTGGCGTTCGAGGATTATAAGATCAAGGAATCGGTGGTGGTGGTTTACACCGGTGAGGGGAAGGGCAAGACCAGTGCGGCTGTAGGTCTATTAGCGCGGGCGCTAGGTAATGGTTGGCGGGTAGCATTCATCCAGTTCATCAAGCACTGGGATGTCGGAGAACATGAATTTATTAAAAAAATTGAACCTGTCTTTGGTAAAAAACTACTTTTTTATAAGGGCGGCAAGGGATTTTACAACTTGGGCTCATTAAGCGCTAAAGGTGTAGGCAAAGCTCAACATCAAAAGGCCGCCAAAGAGACTTTTGATGTAGCTCTAAGAGCTGTATCGGGCGGAAAGTACGACTTGGTTATATGCGACGAGATTAATAATGCCGCTTTCGAAGGCTTGTTACCGAAGAATAGTCTAAAAAAATTAATAAACAAGCGAGCATCCAAAACCAGTTTATGCCTTACCGGCCGTAATTTCCCGAAAGGGTTACTAGACAGTGTAGACATAGCCACCAGCATGACCAAACTACGACACCACTTCGACGATAGATATTTGGCCAATAAGGGCATAGATTATTGAAATGGAGGGTAGATCCAGAAACCGGCGATTATTATTTTGGTGGTTTGTCCTTATTGCGCTAATTGTTCTAGCCGTACTCTTAATCTTGGTCTTTACCGGCCGCAAGAATGTAATTGAGACAAACCAGCCGGGACTTTATTCTATAAATCATTTCGTTGATGGCGATACGATCGCCGTTAATATGAACGGGACAGTAGAGACAGTACGGATGATAGGTGTAGATACGCCAGAAACGCACAAACCCGATACACCAGTTCAGTGCTATGGCCCTCAAGCTTCCGACTACACAAAGAATCTCATTGGTAAAAATAAGGTCCGGCTGCAAGCTGACCCGCTGGATACCAATCGTGATCGCTATGGCCGCCTACTGCGTTATGTATTTTTGCCTAACGGAACGCTAATAGAATCCAAAATTGTTTCCGAAGGCTACGGCTTTGCCTATGCGCAATTTCCATTTTTGAAAGCTGTTGAATTTAGGAATGATGAAGCTACTGCCAAAGCAGCCGCCAAGGGCTTATGGTCCGCTTGCCGGGTTACCGTCAAATCAAACGGCATCGAACAAACCAATCCAGCTAGCCAATAATCCGCTTTTGACTCGGGTTAAACACCCAGAATTTGTACCAGAGATAGTTCCAGACGGTGAAGAAACCAGATGTAACAAAGAAGCCCAAGTAAGGCGTGACACCAACAGACTTTAGCCCCCAAATCATCAGATAATCGATTACAAAATTAACAGCTGTGATTGCAATGTAGCGGCCGGAGATTTGGATAGTTTTATGAGCTAGGCGCGGATCATTAAATGCCCAATAACGCTGGATAAAGAAGTTTAGGTTCCAGCCTATTAAATCTGCCAAAACTTTAGCCCATAGCCAATCCCAGCCAAAGACGGAATAGCAAATAGCGAAAACCACGTAGCCACTCCAAAAGTAAACGCCGCCGCCAACCATATATTCCAAAAACTGGATGACCAATTTGCGGCGAGTCTCGTAAAATTTCATTGTCGTTTTGGGTGTCTTCCAAATTTATATTCAATAGGGTTATGCTCGAGTTTTTTGTAACCAAAAAGTAGGCGATAAATTTCGTTTAAGGTTCCTTTCCAAATAAGACGCCAGCCCTCTACTTGGTTACGTCTTGGATCAACAAAATAGTACGTATTATCAACAAATCCAAAGCCGTATTCGCCCACTCGGCTTACATATTCATAGTCCTCGCCAAACTGAATACGCTCGTTAAAACTACCAGCTCTGTCAAAAACGTCTTTCTTGGTAAAGATGCACCAACCAGAAGCAACTGGCCGTTTGGTATGCGACAGAAGTTTTTGGTAGTTATAAAGAAAAGATAGCCGACGTTGGCCGCGCATTTTCATCTTAGCGGATGAAGTCTTCCAGCCATGTTTTTCCGTCTCTGTAAGTAAAGTGTTAATAAAATTTGGGTCATCAAAGTCGTCGTCGGCATCTAAAAACAGCAGCCATTCACTACTAGCATATTTAGCACCAAAGTTACGACCAGCACCGGGGCCTTTGGGTGGTGATTCGACAAATTTGATGTTCAGCTCGTCTTCAAAATTTTTTACAACTTCTTCTGTACCATCTTTGGATTGCGCATCTGAAACAATAACCTCGAATTTTTTGAAATTTTGGCGGGCTAATGCCCCGAGTAAACGATCAATGTAAGTGGCTTCGTTATATGCCGGTATAATTACTGACACAACTGGGGTTGAAGCGGTCATAGCTAACTTGCCATTGGGTTTTTGCGGGCTTCGCGAGTTTGGGGATACTCAATATAAAAACGCTCGTGAAGCATATACCACAAATTAAGCCAGGGATGGATGAGAATATACCCCAAAGTCCACATAAAAAGAGCCGGAAAAACAGCTTTGCCATACAGATCATGCTGGTGGTAAGAGCTGGGGAACATTTTTAAGTAGCCTATAAAATCACGGAGGGTATCATTATAGCGCCTACCCGAAGCGCCAGCTAACAACAGTTTGTTGTATTTGATTTTCTGACCGGCAAGGTAAAAATGAATGGCCATATCAATATCCTCGTGAATGTGGCGATCTGTACAGAGGTCTTTAAAAAGTCCTTGCCAATCTCTGCGTCGAACCGCCATGTTAGAGCCACAAAGAAATGGTGTGGTAGGCGAGTATTTATATGTAAAAGCGCACATAATATGATTAAACCACCAGTTGTGTCGCGGCAAGGGCATGTCGTAATAGGTTACTGGGCCAGTAGTCGCAGCTAGAGATTCATTGTCTGAAAAATCAGAAATTACACGCTCCACCCAATATGTCGGCAACAGGCTGTCGGCATCAATACGGGCGATTACATCTGAGCGGGCAGCCGAAAAACCACGTTGGCTGGCATAAAAAACGCCTTGTTTAGGTTCATGTAGCATTTTTATCTTGCGGTAGCAGCGGGCTATTTGAACGGAAGAATCTTGGGAGTTGTTATCGACCACAATAACCTCATTGGGTTGAACCGATTGCTTTTTAATGGAATCCAGACAGGCCTTTAGGTAGCGCTCTTCGTTATAGACTGGTATAACTATACTAAGCGTTAACGTTTTAGAATTCTTCATCGGATATTGCAGGTATAAGGATAGCAGCTTATGGCTAAAAAATTAAGGAGATACACCTCGTACATCTGGCCTGGCGGATTATGGCGAAAGATTTTAACAATAATAATCGCTGTAGTCTTGCTCATAACAGCTGGGCTCTATGGTGTAGCCGAATGGTATATCCATAAACACAGCTCCGAACCGTTGGTGCTTGGGACCAGTTTTATACCGGATTATGCCGAAAGTTTTGGGCTCGATTCCAAACAGACGCTGGAAGCTATATTATCCGATTTAAATATCAAGCAAATACGGCTGGTGAGTTACTGGAGTGACATTGAAAAGCAACCAGGTGTTTATGACTTCTCAGCACTTGACTGGCAGTTCGCGCTGGCCAATAAGTACGGCGCCAGGGTCAGCTTGGCAATTGGCCTGCGCCAGCCGCGTTGGCCGGAGTGCCATGAGCCAAGCTGGGTAAACATTGGCCCGAAGAACAAAACCGCTTGGGAACCGCAGCTCTATAAATACATACAGGCGGTTGTTGATAGGTATAAAACCAACCCGGCGTTAGATGATTATGAGCTGGAAAACGAATTCTTTATGAAAGTCTTCGGCGAGTGTAAAGATTTTAACCGCGACCGCTTAGTCTATGAATATAAACAGGTCAAACAATGGGATCCCGATCATCCTGTAGTCATAAGCAGAAGCAATAACTGGATTGGCATCCCTGTACAGCAACCGACACCAGATATTTACGCTATCTCGATCTATAAAAGGGTATGGGATGCCGCTTTTACTCACCGTTATTTCGAATACCCGCTGCCGCCGTGGTTCTATTCAGCTCTTGCCGGCAGTGAGGAAATTTGGAGCGGGCGCAAAATGATAATTCATGAACTTCAGGCCGAACCATGGGCGCCAAATGTAAAACAAATAACCGAAGTTTCTGTTCAAGAACAATTTAAGTCTTTGAATGCTAACAGGCTCCAAGCCCGAATCAAATATGCCAAAGATACTGGTATACGCACGATTGACCTATGGGGAGCAGAATGGTGGTATTGGCTGAAAACAGCAAAGGGAGATGATAGTGTATGGAACGTAGTTAAGCAAGCCGTCCAGCAGGCCAGCCAAGACAACAAGACCCTACAAGCATCAAACAACTAAAGCCAGGTGGTTCTTATTCTGTATGTTATAATAAAATTATAACATACTGTCAGTAAACATAACTTAGATAATGTAGCCCCAGGGGCTATACTTGAAGCATGGCAAAAAAAAAGCAACTCAGCCGAAAAATTATAAACCGCCGAGCTAAATATGATTATGAGCTCGGTGAGAGTTTAGTTGTTGGTCTGCAGCTGACAGGCGCCGAAACCAAAGCTTTGCGCATGGGGCATGGTATATTGCGCGGGGCTTATGTGGCTATCAAAGACAATGAGCTGTGGTTAATAAATACTCAAATTACTGGTGCCAGAGGCGTGCATATTCCGGATGATACCCAAACCAGAAGCCGTAAACTTTTAGCCAAACGCAGAGAAATAGAAAGATTGATTGAAGCTAAAAAACAGGGGAATACCATTGTACCTACCGAACTTTTAACGGGTGAGCGATATATTAAGCTGCGAATTGCCGTTGGCCGTGGCAAAAAGCGTTATGATAAGCGCGAAACCATCAAACGCCGCCAACAGGAACGCGACATCGCTCGCCAAAACCTACCAAACAAACCGTTCACGCGCGGACGGTAGGCTGTCTGAGCTGCAGCTGACACCATTATCGCATCTCCACAGCCTACTGGCCCGGCTCCACTTGGGGTATATTTGAGTTTGTTTGGAGGTCTTGGCTTCGCTCAAACTTGGTACAATGAATTAAAATGAAGATTTATTCGTGGAATGTCAATGGTATTCGGGCAGTTATTAGAAAAGGCGCGCTGCAGGAATTCATGGCTAAACATAAGCCGGATATCGTCTGCCTGCAAGAAACTAAAGCCCAGCAAGGACAAGCCGAGATTGATTTTACAGGCTATGAGGAATACTGGAACTCCGCACACAAAGCCGGTTATTCAGGGACAGCTATTTTTAGCAAAATCAAACCCAAAAGAGTTGTTAGCGGTTTTCCGGAAAGTTTTGCCAAAAAATACAATTTTATTGATGATAAAACGCGCGATTCGGCTAACGAGGGCAGGGTAATAGCAGCCGAATTTGATAAATTCTGGGTAATCAGCGTCTATACCATAAATGCCAAAGACGACTTGAGTCGGCTGCCTCTGAAATACAAGCACTGGGACCCGGCTTTTTTGGCATATGTTAAGGAGCTAGAAAAGCAAAAACCGGTTATTTTTTGCGGCGATTTAAATGTGGCTTACGGCGAGGATGATTTAGCCAGGCCAAAGGAAAATCGCGGCAAAAAAGGCTTTACGGACGAAGAACGCGAAGGATTTCAAAAGATGCTGGATGCCGGCTTTATTGACACGTTTCGCCTGTTTCATAAAGGGCCCGGCTATTACACCTGGTGGACACATTGGGCAAATGCGCGGGAACGAAATGTCGGTTGGCGGATAGATTATTTTATGGCATCAGCTATGCTCAGGAGCAAAATCAAAACCGCTGAAATTCATAAAGACGTCATGGGCAGTGACCACGCCCCGATAAGCCTAGAGCTCGAGCTCTAGGCTGAGAATACAGAATGACAAATGAAGAATGAAGCGAACTGGTTGCGACAGTCGATTGATAAGCCGCTGTTTGCGGATCTGTTATGGAGCCGGCCTGAGAACAAACGTCAAGCCGGGAAACTGTTAATTATTGGCGGAAATTTGCACGGGTTTTCGGCTGTGGCCGCGGCGTACGCCGCGGCCACAGCGGCCGGCATCGGCACGACACGTGTGCTTTTACCCGACTCATTAAAGAAAACTCTTGGCGCCAGTTTTACCGAAGCCGAATTTGCTCCGAGCACTCCCAGTGGAAGTTTTGCCCGTAGGGCACTAGATTTATTTATGGAGAACGCCAAGTGGGCAGACAGCGTGTTACTAGCTGGCGATTTTGGCCGCAATTCCGAGACTGCAATTTTGCTGGAAAGTTTTGCCAAAAAATACGAAGGACAAATAAATTTTGCCGGCGATTCAGTTGATTACTTTCTGCAGCCAAACAGCCTTCTCCTTTCACGTTATAATTTAATTATAACGTCCACTCTAGACAGGTTACAGAAGTTGGCTAAGGGCAATCGGCCAGGCACACCGATTTTACATAGTATGAATTTGCACGGGTTGGTTACAGTACTGGCAGATTGGACAAACAGCGCACCAACAGCCTTTGTCACAAAACACGTCGATAATTACATCATTGCATCTGGCGGACAAGTAAGCACCACGCCTTCGAAAAAAGAAAATGACTGGCAAACCGAACTAGCCGCCTATGCCAGCGTCTGGTGGCGGCAGAATCCGCAAAAACCATTCGGATCTTTAACAACAGCTGTTTTTGAATATCGAAAATAATGGTGGCGCAGGTCGGAGTCGAACCGACACGCTATTGCTAGCACGGGATTTTGAGTCCCGCATGTCTACCAGTTCCATCACTGCGCCTTATAC
>CAZXDA010000011.1:9331-17950 GCA_964639445.1 uncultured Candidatus Saccharibacteria bacterium | reverse complement strand
CTTTAGATATTCCTTCTCCATATGACAATACGGACAAGTCGTCGTCGAATAAATCAAAATTTTCTTGGCCATAAGGCTATTATATCAGTCTTCTTCCGGGGCGTGCATTTCCTCACGCGGTGCGCTCTGGTGGCGCAACATCTCAACACTCTCGGTACGGGCTAGCAAATCTTCTTTGTCCTTAAAGACCTCGTCAGCCGGAAAAGCTCTGTAAAAATCAATAACCGCCTTTGGCAACTGATTCTGCGCGGCTAATTCCACTAATTGTTTGGCCGTAATTGGATAATTTGACACCTTGGCAATCAAAGCATGCAGATCAGTTAGCGATGGCTGGTCCTCGAGCAGAATACTCATACCACTCATTATATTACTTCCGGCGGCTGGAACTGTAAGATTTTTACACCATCTAGCCGAGCTGGTAGCCGGGAAAGTAATCTGTTTTGACGCGTTCGGGGTGAACGTCCAATGTTTCAAGCATGTGCTGATAAGCTTCCACCATCGGTCGCGGGCCAGAGATATAAAATATAGTACCTTCGTCCTTCAGATATGGCTGCACGTCACTTTGGCTAATTCGCTGATCACCGACGAATTTAATTACCTTAAATTCGGGATGCTTTTTCTCAAGCCGTGCGAACAAGTCGCCAAAAACAAATTTCTCATCCCGGTTGGCATATAGCAGATCGGCATTAAGTTGCTTGCTATCATGATCGAGCTGCAGCAGCTGAGAGCGGTAGGGCGTAATGCCAATACCGCCGGCAATTAAGATGTGCCGGCTGGCATCCGGCTCAAGTAAGAAGTCGCCGCGTGGCTCACCGCTTTTAATATCCTGACCAATCTCCAAATTGAACAGAGCTTTTTTAAAGGTACTGCTGTGCTCGGTATCACCCTTCGACTGTCGCTCAGGGTGTGCCTCCGGCACAAATCGAGTTGTTAGCATGATATGTTTTTCAAATGGCGCAGCCGAAATGGTAAACCAACGTTCTGCGCCGCGATCGTCAGCATGTGGGTGTGTCAATTCATAATGCAAATATTGCCCCGGCTGCCAACTAACTTTCTTATTTGCCTCAAAGATGAATGAGTAAACATTCTCGATCTCTTTTTTCTTCTCAATCAGTCTCAATTTCACATCTCTATTCTACACCGCTCCAGTGACGTAAAATGTCTTTATGGGTTTAGCGGAATATCAGCGCAGGAGGCAGTTTGATAAAACACCTGAGCCAAAAGGTAAAACTGCGTCAAAACATAAAAAGTTAAGTTTTGTTGTGCAGCGACATCAAGCCACCCAATTGCATTATGATTTTCGTCTAGAATTAGACGGAGTTCTTAAAAGCTGGGCAGTGCCAAAAGGGCCGTCGCTTGATCCGCATCATCCGCGCCTGGCCATGATGGTCGAAGATCATCCCTATGAGTACAAAGATTTTGAAGGTCAAATTCCAGAAGGCAGCTATGGTGCCGGCAAGGTAGAAATTTGGGATAAGGGTTGGTATGAGCCGCGGATTAAGCATGGTGAGACTGACGATCAAAAACTGCTTCGCGATGAATTAAAAAAAGGTCACATAACTTTTCTTCTACACGGCAAAAAATTAAAAGGCGAGTTTGCTTTGGTGCGCAGCCCTAAAATGGCCAAAAACGCCTGGCTGCTAATAAAAAAGGGAGATCAGTATGCCAAAAGTTGAGCTTAGTCATTTAGACAAGGTCTTTTTTCCGCAGGCCAAGATTACTAAGGGTGATTTGATTGAATATTACCGCGATGTCTCTAAATATATTTTGCCGTACCTTAAAGATCGGCCACACTCGCTTTTGCGCCAGCCGGATGGGATAGGCGGCGAAACCTTTTTCCAGAAAGACATTGATGAGCCGCCGGCCTGGCTAAAAACTATTAAAATTCGCGCCGAATCTACCGGTGAAGACGTGCATTATTTGGTTGTTAAAGACCTGGACCACCTGCTTTATATGGTGCAGCTTGGATCAATCGAAATTAACCCCTGGAATTCGCGTGTTGGCCATCTGGATAAGCCGGATTGGGCAGCGATTGATCTTGATCCGGAAGGCGTTGGCTTTGATAAAGTCGTTGAGGCAGCCCGAGCTGTTAAGCAGGTTTGTGACGAGCTTGATATTCAGGCTTACCCAAAAACCTCCGGCAAAAGCGGCATGCACATTTATATCCCAGCCGGCGCCAAGTATAAATATGATGAGTGCCGGCAATTTGCCGAGGCTTTAGCCAAAGTAGTGCATGAACGCACGGCTGATTTTACTAGCTTAGAGCGTGCGCCAGAGAAGCGGCGCGGCAAAGTTTATATTGATTTTCTGCAAAACAGTGAGGGGCAAACGCTGGCTGCGCCGTATTCTGTCAGGCCAACGCCTCAGGCTACGGTTTCCGCGCCGCTGCATTGGGACGAGGTGAAAAAGGGGCTGGCTCCAAAGCAATTTACAATCGAAAACATTCGAACCCGGCTCAAAAGGATTGGCGACCTCTGGAAACCAGTTTTGGGCAAAGGCGCTGACATTCAAAGAGCCATTAAATTACTTAACTAGTCAAGTATTTTTAAAACAAGCTGGCTTGAGTGGTGGAGTCGAATTGCTGGCGGTCTTGGGGCGAGAAAACGTGAACGGTGCCGTATTCCCCATCATAACCTGGCTCAATATGTAGCTCGCCGGCTCTAACCCTTCGAACAGCCTCAGCTACTTTGGGGCCGCCAACAGATTCTATTTTGTCTATTGGCGACTCAAGCAAAACCGCCAGCTCGTTGCCAAATGCTGAAAGCAGGGCTTCGTAGGTTGCAGCTACTTTTTTGGTACCGACCTGTACGCCGTGAGCTTCGGCAATGATTTCTGCCAGCGGCACTGATGACCAAAAATCCGGTGCACCTGACGGTTTGAATTTTTCCGGCCTATCAGCCAGAGCCTCAACTCGGGAAAGCACACCGACCGTTACCGGCCGGCCGCAGGTTGGGCAAATTCCATTTTTGGCTTTGGTTTCAGCTGGGCTTAAGCGGACTTGATGGGCACTATGGCCGTCATAGTGGTACTTGCCTTCTTCCGGAAAGAACTCAATCGTGCCAGCCGTTTGGCGATTTTTTAGTGAATCGTAAATAGCTTTATAACTTGGTTTGCCTTCGAATTTAGTAGCTTCACGCGCGATCTTAGCCGGCGAGTGAGCGTCAGAGCTGGAAATTAAGGCCACTTTATCTAGCGTACTCAAGCGCCAGTTCATGGCCGGATCAGAGCTTAGCCCGGTTTCAATAGCAAATATATTAGGCGTTAGTTCTTCGAAGCATTCCTCAAGGCTGTCAAAGCCGGACATTGAGCCAAAAACGCTAAACCATGGTGTCCAGGCATGCGCCGGGATAACTAGTGCTTGGGGATGAGCAGCCAGAGCTAGTTTGGCCACTTCTTTGGCGCTTAAGCCAACAATCGGCCGGCCGTCGCTGGAAAGTCGAGCGCCGCGGCCTTCTAGACTGCGGTTAAAAGCGGCCGCGGCGCCCATATCCGGCAGCATAATAATGGTGTGAATCCGCCGTGTTTTGCCGCCTTGTTGGTAAATACTGGAAATTTCGACACTTAAAATAAAACGCGTTGAGTTGTCGCCTGGAGGATTTTTCAATATAAAAAGCCCATCTTCCGGCGCTGGCTCTAAATAATGTTTGATTTCCTCAAACCACATGGGGTGCGTAAAATCGCCAGTGCCAAGCACGGCAATACCTTTTTTGCGCGCGAATTCATTAAGCACTGGCAAGGTTAGACTTTTTGAGGTAGCCCGCGCAAAGCGCGAATGAATATGAAAATCAGCAAAATAAGCCATATCTTTATTTTAAACCTGGCCGCTGTAACAAAAGACCAACTTCGTGGATGAGCAGTAAACCAAAAGCCAGCTGAAAAAGTAGGATACCTTCGCTCAAATAATAGATTACATGTAGTTGCGACAACATAGCTGTAATGCCGGCCATGAACTGGATTGCCAAAAGCCCAACCACCAGCCAATCGCGTTGCCACCCAACCACCAGCCAAATAGCTAAACCCAGTTCAACAATAAACAGGCTGGCAGCAGCAATGTAGTGCGCCCAGTTGAAAAAAGTACTAATGGTGTCAGGCGTCAAAAAAACCGCGATCATCAATATCACTACAACTTCAATGCCTTTGGCCAAAACTTTAAACGGCTGGGGGTTGGTGGGTAGAGTTGAAGCCGCCTTGGTTAAAAAGAAGCCAGCTAGCAGAAAGCCCAACCCATAAGGTATGGCCGTGGCCACATGCTCACCGTAATAACTGAGGCCATGGTTATTGTCGAAAGCTTCCGGTGTCATAAAAATGGCAATCAGTAAAAAACCAAAGAAGCTGAGTTGGGCATAAAGTAAATAGCGAACAGCTTTAGGCGATTCCAGCCAGTTCATCTCTAACTTCTGCTAAAAGTTCAACCACTTCGTCGTCCTCGACCTGTGGGAAGTTTTGATAATGAGCACCGACCGCGCCGCGGAAATTCTGCGGATTATCAAGCACAATTACTTCGTCAGCATATGTTTTGAGATTATCAACGGAGTCAGACGGAGCAACTGGTACGGCAACTACGATTTTTTTAGGTCTATGTACAGCGATGGCTTGCACGGCCGCCTCCATAGTCAGACCGGTAGCAATGCCATCATCAACAATAATTGCGACTTTGTCGCGAACTGACGGTGGCTGATAATCTGGTGGAAAATATTCTTCCCGTCGCCGCTCGTTTTCAGCCCGGGCAGCTGCCAGCGCCTCCTTAAACCACTGGTCATCAACGCTTGCTCGCTCGGCTTCATTACAGACCGGCTCACCGCCCTCTGCTACAGCACCAATAGCGTATTCTGGATTGCCGGGGTGGCCAATTTTACGCACTAAAATTAAATCAAGCGGTACCTCTAACTCTTTAGCAATCTCTGCACCTGTCACTACGCCGCCTCGCGGCAAAGCATAAACCACAGCTTGGCCGCTGTATTTGCTTAAGCGGCGAGCCAGTTGTCTGCCGGCATCCACCCGATCAATAAAATCCATTTTGCCCATCATCTGGTTTCACCACCACCAAGATCATTCAGCAGAGCAACCAGTTTATCGTTATCAATATGCGCACAATCAATATCCTGTTCGTTGGCAATAATATAGCCCTGGAGTAATCTGCGCAGTTTAACAGCATCGCTCCGCCAAAGCCATTTAACGGAATACGGGACAGGATTGAAAAAGCGCGAAGCAGTATGCACCGAACCAAAGAAAGGGCCGATATCAGCCTCAACGCTCAACAGATCGCGGATCGGAATGCCGGTAATTTTGGCCACACCAAAAAAATAACGGGTAACAAATGTAACCTTTTCTCTATCGACAATAACCGAGTCCGGAAAGAGTGTAAAAGGGAAAATAGTGTTGGCCTTAAACAGGACATCATGACCTAGTTGGGCTACGCTGATCAGCTTTTTATGCCGCCGGCCGCCAGGTTGCGGAGTTGGTCTTTTAGTAACTCGTTTTGGAGGGAATAGACCGCGGTGAATTAAAGCCCGCTTAATCGCCTCAAAAATATCGAGCATCGACTCCGGAGACTCTTTTGGGAATTTTTTGACCTTCACCATTTGTACTCCTCCTGTCTCTATTATATCCCCAGCCTTCTTACGATCTGTGCGATAAGCCACTTTCCGCAAGTGATAAAGGACTTGAGTGATTTTGAGTTACCAAAGTACAATAAGCTTAAGATTATCTAAAGCATGAAACCACTTAACGAATTAATTAGTTTAGCCGGCAAGGCGGCGATAGTCACCGGTGCTGGCAAAGGTATAGGCCAAGGAATTGCTTATCGGCTGGCAGAGGCTGGTGCTAAAGTGCTGGTAGCTGACTTGGATGAGGCAGCCGCTCAACAAACGGCTCAAAACTTAGCCGCTAAAGGCTGGGTGGTGATGGCGGCTAAAGTTGATGTTTCCAGCGAAGAAGACGTAAAAAGGATGATTAGCGTTTGTCAACAGCAGTTTGGCTCGGTTGACATTTTGGTTAATAACGCCGGCATTTATCCCCCGGTGCCAGTCGCCCAGATGAGCGAAGAACAGTTTGAAAAAGTTATGCATGTCAACCTGCGCAGCGTCTTTTTAACCACCAAATATGCGGCCGAGGCTATGAAGCAGCAAGGCGGCGGTAAGATAATCAACATCACATCAATTGACGCGCTCCACCCCTCAATGGTTGGACTAGCGCATTATGACGCTTCCAAGCACGGCGTCTGGGGCTTTACTAAAAACTCGGCGCTGGAGCTGGCACCGCATAAAATTTGGGTCAATGCCATTGCACCGGGCGGTATTGCCACGCCGGGAGTTGCCGCTATGCAAGCAGCCGCTCCACAATCTGATCCGGAGGCTCTCAAGAAACAAACCGAAGCCTTTTTGGCTAAAATTCCGATGCGCCGCATGGGCGAACCCGATGAAATCGGCAAAGTGGCACTGTTTTTGGCGAGCGACCTATCGAGTTATATGACCGGTGAGCAAATCGTCGTCGACGGCGGCGCTCTGCTTAGCTAGCTCTCAAACCAGCTTGGCAAAATTGCTCCGGATTAATAGGGTGCAAGGACAGGCAATACTGGCTGCAAATTCATTCCAGAGTTTATCTAACCTATCAGCCGCAGTTTCGTTACCGGAATCCCGTAATATCGCAATCATCTCGCAATAAGCCTTAATACTTTTATCATTTCTAACTGCATCATCAAGTACGTAATTGAAATAAGAGTAAAATTTTTTCTTGTCTGGCAAATTATTAACCATAAAATCTGCCAGAACATCTTCTGCATTAAATACATTGAACTTGTCATCACAAAGACTTACGGGGTCACCGGTTTTTTTAGTTAGTTCATTACAGAGTTGCTTAGCATTAGCCGGCCTGGCAACGATTACGCAATTATCTCCCGCCTCTAGACCGGAACTAACATAGGCAGCTAAATCATAAGTTGGAGAGTCTTTAGATAAAGAATCTATGTATCTGACGCCCATTTATGTTAATAATCTATACCGCAACCGCACTAAAAAGAAAGTAAGAAAAATTACAAACTTGGCTCCGGAGACCTACTTAACCTCGAACGGCTGGTCGACTACCAAAACATCATCAATATAGGCTTTGTATTCGTATTTGCCGACACCAACACCCAAGGTGCCGCATCCTGAACTCGTTCCCGGGCCTGGCCCTAGTTCGTTAGGGAATACGGTTTTAGGAACCGCATCTTGTTTAGTGGACACGCCGTACACAGCACTTGAAAGACTGCCAGAAGGAATAAGCTTCTTGACTATCATATTCTCACAAAGCTGATCGTTGCTGCTAAAGGTGGTGGTATTAACAGGCAGGTCGTTTGGCGGGCTGATATGTTTACCAACGGCCAGTTTAGCCAAGTTGAACGACGTAAAGAACTCGGCGAACTTAGCTTGATTTGATTGCTCGGAAGTAGTTACCTGAGAATTTCCAGCTGGTGAAGTTGTACTAGCGGTGCTTGGTTTGTTACTGCGTTTGGCCAGATACCAGCCCCCAAAGCCAACGGCAATAATCAAGACGGCTACGATAAGGAACTCTACGACTCCAAAGCCGCTTTCATTCTTCTTTCGCATAAAAATCTCCTTCAACTAGAAGTCTATAACTAATTAGACTGATAAACAATAGTGCTTATGGTTGGGACTAACCCTAATCTTGGCGCCCAAGAGTGGTCAGTTATGGAACACGGTCGGGCTCTTTGGGTGTCCAATCTGACTCCGAAAGCCAGACAAACAATAAAATTAACGTAAGATTCACATCAAGATTTGCGTTAATTAACAGAGGTAATTATGGTATAATAAGCCTATGAAAATTAGACTAAGAAAAAGACAAAAAGACACCAGGACTTACGCAGATAGACGTGAATATAATATACAAGCGGTTGCCAGACGTAGACGTAAATTAAAAGCCATGGCCATTGAATATCTTGGCGGTAGGTGTCAAGTATGTGGCTATAACAGATACCAGGGAGCATTAGACTTACATCATATTGACAGAGAGAAAAAGTCTTTTAACTTTAGTCATGAGGGTTATACAAGGTCTTGGGCTCGCATTCAAGCAGAGCTGGATAAATGCGCACTAGTTTGTGCCAACTGTCATAGAGAGGTTGAAGCCGGTATAATAGAGCTGTAAACTGTTTGAGGTATTAGTCCGGGGTAGCTCAGCGGTAGTAGCGGGTGCCTGTTAAGCACTAGGTCGCGGGTTCGAATCCCGCCCCCGGAGCCAATTTATTTGCTACATTACTTTAGAGACGATTTTACGCAGTTCGGGCCACCAGAAAACTACATCAACAGCTAGCCAGATCCAGCCAATTTTGACGTGATCGGCAGAATTAGCCACAAAAAAGTAATTAAAGGCTAAAATCGCCAGAGCGATTGCCAGGACTCTTCTACCAGTATCCATTTTATCCTCCTAAACTTTTCATTAATTATGTTACGTCAGTGGTGAATAATTTGTCTAGCTTGACTCGGAAATTTATTTGTTTAATTGCCGATACATATCGCAATGAAAAGTTTCGGCGGATGAAACCTCCTAATCTCATAAGCATATTTTGTACCCTTTTTGTTAAATAGTCCACTGTCTGTAAATAGATAATAAGTTAGTGTTGAA
>CAZXDA010000011.1:0-9231 GCA_964639445.1 uncultured Candidatus Saccharibacteria bacterium | reverse complement strand
ACCCTTTTTGTTAAATAGTCCACTGTCTGTAAATAGATAATAAGTTAGTGTTGAATCTGGGAGGTGAAGCGTTAAGTTGATAACTCTAGGTATGGTATTGGCGTTTTTGGGGCTACTGGCTTTTCCAATTTTTAGCTGGATTGCTGGTTTGATTGCGGTGTTGATTGGCGCAGCTTTAGTAATTACCGGCACATATGCTAGGATTTAAATATTAACAATTAAAATTGCTGGAAGCTTGTGAAACTCAAGCACTGTGCCGCAACGGTGATAGTCCGATACAGCCCCTTAGACTCCCGAGCAGGAGCAAATTACTTAACAAGTTAAGTAATTTTAACCTTCGCTCGGGCGGAGGTTTTTTAAATGGCCGAGACAGCCACCCAATATACAGAATTTAATAAAGACTTACGCAACAATGATGCTTTAGCACCTGTCTGGCATCTGATGGCGGCCGAAGATCCTGAAAGTGTCAAGCAACAGATATACGCCGAATTCATCAGCGATATTGGCGAACGCAGCGGTAACGAAACTCCAGAGAGATATTTTTATAAAAGTTGGGATTTCCGACTGGAAAGTAACGACCTAATTTCCGATACCGGATTGTCACTTAGGCAGCTCCTTGATAACGGATTAAAAGCGGCCAAAAACGACGAAAATGCCCATTCGCATTTTTTGAGACGGGCTGAAATTCAAACTCTACATCCTGATATTCTTATTGACTGGCGCAATAGCGGCGACTGGCGCTGTCTCCGTCTGATTTCTTTGTGCCCGGAAGGGGATGAGCTACCGGCAGAAATTGCCAAAAGGGGGAATTTTAAGCCTGAGCGGATGATGGCCAGCGTTTGGATCTTCGAACCGACTGACGAAGGCGTAAAGGGGCACTTCTTTTCACTGGATAATCTGACACTTGATGGTTTATCACAGAACGATCGGCAACTCGGTATTGATGGTGGAGACTACAGTTCGTCTTTAGCTAAACTGGCGCAGCCGGATTATTTGAATTTTACGGATGGTTATCAAGCTATGCGGGCGCATAAAGATATTCACGATCAGAGAATGGAATCACAGACCGGGCAGCTACATTTTTTTGGCATCAAAAATCCGCGCACATACGAAGAGTCAGTTGAGTTGGTAGCATCCAAACCCGAAGTTTGGGAGCTGCACTGGCGTTCGGCGCAGGCAGTGGCTGGTTCCTTGCAAGTAAAAAAGGTAACCCCCAAATTAGCTGCGCTGGTTATGGAACAAAGGCAAGGTTATCACCCGGAAGATGTGCCTTCGGCGCTGCAGATTTACTGGCAGCGTCCATTTTCAGAAAATCAGGCTCGCGAATTCATGGACTATTTACGCGAACGATCTATTCCGCAGTATGTATTTGGGGCAGAAGAAACTCACCAAAAGTCAATCGCCACCGCTGGTGCTTATGCTGTCGAAAATAATATTGTTCACAGTGGCGACTGCCCGACTTCATCACACAACCTAAATCCACAAGCTTCTGAGGCCGAAATGGCGGCCGCTCTACAAATTTTCGGCAGACAGGAATTTATATCCAAATGGTGCCCAAACTGTCTCAAAAAACCCAAGGCTGGCAAATCCGTCAGGGCCTGGCGGCAGGGGGACAGAATTGGATGTCACGACTGCGGCCGCGAACAGGATGTCTGTACTGGCCACATTATCAAACACGGTAAACGCTCGACCGAATTGAAGAATACCATAGACAATTTCGGTGATTTTATTTTTGCCAGTTTGGCCAAATACTGGAGCAGCATTAGGCAAAAAGTTAAAGCTAACCAAGAACAACGGCACTTGAAGCAACGAACTGGATCCCCGCCTGCGCGGGGATGACAAAAGCAAAAGCTTAAGCTTTTGCTTTTGTCAGTTTGGCGACGTTTTTGATGATTGTTTCGCCCAGCTTGGGCGGCGCAGTTTCTTCGGCTTTAACTTCTCCCAGGGCGCCAAATTCTTTCTCTAGATACTTGAGGTGCTCTTCGCGAATTTTTTTAAATTCCTCTTTATCCAGGCGCGAGCGGCGCACAAAGGCGCTGATTTTTTCGGAGCCTATGGCATGCGGCAAAATTACGTAGCTGGCGCCGCGGCGGTAAAGGCGGGCGGCATCTTTAGGGCTGTCGGCCTGCAGGATGTTGACAGCTTGAGAATTGTGCTTGCGCAGATAATTAAGCAGAAACGAATTAATTTGGATGTCGCCGGTGGTCGAGACAATGAGTTTAGCATGTGGCACGCCGGCTTCTTCCAGCAGTTCTAGGTCAGTTACATCTCCATATAGGTGATTAATATGCGCTCTTTCCAAAGTATCTATGACTTCGGGGTCATAGTCTATAACCACGAAAGGTCTCTTCATTTTTTCAAAGACTTTTACGAACTCGTGCCCGCCCTTGTGGTAGCCAAAGAGAATAAAGTCGTTTTGTTCGCGCATCATCTGCTCGTCGTGGGCTTTACGCCGCTCAAACAAGTCCAAATACTTTTCGAGTGTCGAGAATAATTGGTCACTAAACGTAACCAGGTATGTGGATATGGTGATGGAAATAAGGGCAATAAACGTCAGCATCACCACAATCTGCTGGCTAATGAGCCCTTTCTGAGCAGCTAAGATTACAAAAATTATCGAAAATTCACTGACTTGCGTCAGAGTAGTTGAGGTTTTGAAACTGGTGCGTTTTGTATAACCAAGGATTCCAAGCACGGTCATGATTACCAGTGGCTTAATAGCCACTACTATGAACGTGGCGGCTAATATAGGCCAAAGCATATCACCAAAGTTGGTAAGAGTGAGTTCGCTCCCCAAGGCTATAAAAAAGACGATTATGAAAAAGTCGCGCAAAGGTCTAAGGCGGGAGGCAATCTCTTGGGCATAAGGCCAAGATGCTAAAAAGACGCCGGCAGTTAGTGCGCCGACTTCCAGCGAAAAGCCGGCTTTGGCAAACAGCGCGGCGCTGCCCAACCCCCAGGCAATAGCAAATAAAAACAGCAGCTCCTGATCTGAGGCAATTAGCTTTTGGGCCCTGGGCAGTAGGTCGTGAGTTACAAAATACATTACCGCGCCGATTAAAATACCTTTGAATAGCAGGTCAAAAAGCGGTCCAAATGTTAACCATTGTCCGTCATGGGCAGAGGCCACAAACAGCAGCAGGATGGCGGCAATAATGTCTTCTGCCAGCGAGGCGCCGATAGTTAGCTTGCCATAAAGGCGCGACAATTCTTTTTTATCGCTCAACAATTTAAGGGCCACAATAGTGCTGTTAACCGTTAACCCGATAGCTATAAATAAAGCCGCACGTTGATCTAAGCCAAGCGCTACCAGCACAAACCAACCAATAGTGGCAGTAATTATCATTTGGCTGGTGGTTACAATAACTGATGCGCGCCCGACTTCACGGACCACTCGGGGGTTCATGCCCAGGCCGATAATAAACAAGAGCAGGGCAATGCCAATGTCGCCAAAAACTGTCAGCGAGCGTGGCGAATTAAGCACATGAAACACCGCCGGGCCCACAATAATGCCGGTTAAAATGTAGCCAATCATCAACGGCTGGCGCAGATGTCTCATCAAAAGAGAAACAAGCGTGCCAATGACGATTATTAAGGCCAGCCCGGAAAAGATGTCTTCCATGCTAAGTAAATAGTGAGAAAATGGCTGCTCCGCCAGCCACGGCCATTAAACCTGTTACGCCCCAGCCTATCCAAGCAGTTAAGCGCCTATTTGTCCACTCGCCCATAATTTTTTGGTTGCTGCTAATAATGACAATTAAAGCTAAAACCACCGGCGCCACTACGCCATTGGCTACGGCCGAATAGATTAAGGCTTTAATGGGATCGATGCCAACAAAGTTAATAGCTAGGCCGATTAAAACCGAAAATATCAAAATACCGTAAAAAGCGTGGGCTTGCTTTAGTTTTGATGATAGACCGCCGCGCCAGCGAAAGCTCTCGCTGACAGCGTAGCTAGATGAGCCGGCCAGCACCGGAATAGCCAGCAGGCCGGTGCCGATTATGCCAAGCGAAAATAGCCAATAAGTGGCATCGCCGGCTAGTGGTCTCAGGGCTTCGGCGGCGTCAGCGGCAGTGTGGATCTGGGTGATGCCGGCTGGGAATAAAATGGCGCCCGCCGCGGCAATGATAAAGAACATCACAATATTAGATAGCAGCATGCCGCTCCAGACATCCAGGCGCATGTTATGAATTTCCCTTCGGGCGGCAGGATGGGTATTAGCAGATACAACTTTGCCTGCCAGCATTTTATTTTCTACCTCTTGCGATGTTTGCCAAAAGAATAAATAGGGCGAGATGGTGGTACCTAAAATAGCGGTAATGATAATCAGTTGGTCTTTTGACCAATGGATCGAAGGTATAAAGGCCTGGTGTAAAATCGTATTCCAGTTAAGGTGAGCTAGCAGGGCAGAGGCTACATACGTAAGCAGAATTAAAGCCAGCCACTTCAGATAACGGGCGTAGCGGGCATAAGGCAGATAAATTTGCAAAACCAGGCTTAGAAGCGCAAAACCAACTACCGCCAGGCTAAAGTTGACCTCTGGCTTAAGCAGCTGAATGCCCTTAGCCATAGCGCCAAGGTCTGCTCCAATATTAAAAGCATTGGCGGCAAAAAGTAGCAAGGTGCAGATATAAAGCACCTTTTTAGAAAAATGAGCCCGGATGTTACCAGCCAAGCCGCGGCCGGTAACAATGCCAATGCGGGCACACATCTCCTGCACAATGGCCATCAGCGGGAAAGTAAAGGTAGATAACCAAAGCAGCCCAAAGCCATATTGCGCACCGGCTTGCGAATAAGTCGCAATTCCTGAGGGGTCATCATCAGAAGCGCCAGTTGTCAGCCCAGGGCCTAAAACATTCCAGTACTGCCTAGTTCTTTTAATCGGTTGAGTTTGAGGCAGAGCGTGGGCTACGTGTTCGGTGGTAGTAATGGTAGTATCAAGCGCTGTCGCCGGCGCAGCCACGATTTTCTCAATTAAATCTTTGTCTCGGCTCATTTTTTAATTTTAGCCTTTAGAACTATGGTAGCAGAGAACTCCAGTAGTACCAAAAACGCTTAAGTATCAAAACTATGATTATTAGAAACCAAAGCAGCAGTATCTCGCCATGGTAACGCTTGGCAAACGCCACTGCACCTTTCAGCTTAGGATGAGTTTTTATAAAGCCGGCGTCTAAAACATAAAGTGTGGTGTACCAAAATAAAGGAATGGTTACGGACCAAACGATCATACAAAAAATACACAACGCGCCAATGCGATAGAGCGCTTCAAATATTAGCCAGTGGATAAAAATGGTCGCAAAGGCCAAACTGGCTTCAATGCTCAGCCACAGCCACTTTTTAAACTTGGCACCAGCTAGCAGGGCGGCTCCCAGAGCGGCTAATGCCGCATAGCCCGCAATGCCCAGATAGTAATTAGGAAAACCAAAGGCTTCTGCTTGGCTGCTGCCGGCCACGCTCACACAACTTAAGATGGGGTTTAAATTGCAAACTGGCACGTAAGCTGGATTTTTAAGGCGGGCAAACACTTCGACCGCCAGAGCTATCGAGGCAATCACTGCAATGCCGCCGCCGATTAGCAGCAGCCAGGGCAAACCATACTTATTGTTTGTGCTTGGCGATTTCATTGTTAACAACAGAAGCAAATTTATCGACGCTGGGAAGTCCGTTATTCATCAAGTCACTATTATTAATGTATTTACCGTCAAGGAAAAAAGTAGGGGTGGTCATTTGCTGGCCGGTCTTGTTAAAGGCGGCCATGTCGGCTTGGGTGGCGTCGTTGACGCGGCTGCTGGCATAGTCACTACCGAATTGATTGGTATTAAGCCCTAATTCTGCGGCGTAGGCTTTAAAGATACTGAGCGCATCATTGGCGTTGGCCCATGAGTCTTGGTTATCGTAGAGCTTATCGTGCATCTGCCAATACTTGTTTTGCAGACCGGCGGCTTCGGCGGCGCGGGCGGCACTGTAGGCATTTTGGTGGATGGACAGCGGCAGATTACGAAATTGAAAATAAATATCTTGCGAAAAGCGTTCATAAACTTGTCTGACTACCGGTTCAAATACTTTACAAGCCGAGCACTGGTAATCGCCATACTCCATTAATGTGACATTGGTTTTGCCCTGGCCTTCGATATGGGAAGTCGGCCGGTTATTTTTTGGGGTAGTTGATTGTTGGTTGTTATTTGAGCCTTGGGTGATGGCAACGACGACGATAAATATAATGACTATCCCCGCCAGGATCGCCAGAAAACGTTTATTCATAATTTCTCCTTAGTCAAAGATCTTTAGGGAAATCATACGTTTTAGGAATGGCCGTTGGTTTTTCTTGTTCAGAACCGTAAATCACTGCGATCTCTTGATGGTTAACTAACTTTAGGTTGATTGGGTCTTTAACCAACTGCCCGTTACTATAGACGCTCAGCTCGTTAATGGAGTCATTGGTATAGCTGCCGATTTGACTGTTAGTGAATTTCACGCCCCAGACATTAAAGCATTGCTGCAGGCTGTATTGAGCGTTGGGGTCGGGTGACTCCACGTGGATTACGCCGGAAGCATCATGCGTATGGATCGGAGAAATTGTATTGCTATATCCGGTATCAGCCGGTATGGTTACGGGCTGGCCGTGAATATAAATGTCTAGGTGTTGGTGGATGTGTAGGGCAGTGCCTTCTACATTAAGGAGCGGTAAGTTGCTGGCCAACAATCTTTCTCTAAGATGCTCATTTTCTGCCGGCCACGGCGCGGGCGTAGTGCGCAGGCTTGATAAACTACCCTTTTTCTCTTCTGGTGGCGTGGATGGCCGAGTAGCTACAATCACACCGACAGCAATTATCAACGCAGCTAAAATACCAACAAACCACTTACTGTTCATAATTCAATTAAAATCATAACATAGCAAATCGCTTGCTACCTCGCTCTGACAACTTAATTTGATGTACGATAAAAGAGTGAAAGTAGCAGCAGCAGTCATTTTAGCGCTCATTTTCTTAGCTAGTCTTTTGCTTGAGAAGACATTGCGCGGCGTGCCGGCTAAAGAGCTAAGGCGCCGCGCCCGCAGCCAAAAAGACAAAAAAGCTGCTCGTCTTTACAAACTGGCGGCTCATGAAGCCTCTGCCCAACTATTTTTATGGTTAATAGGAGGCTTAAGCGCCGCTTTTTCGATTCTAATTCTATTTAATGCCAGATGGTGGCTGGGGCTTTTAGCGGCGGTAATTATCGTTTGGCTGACATGGGCTAGCCGACCGCTCACTACAACAGACGGCTGGTTATTTTGGCTGACGTCCATGCTCTCGTCGCTTGTTTCACTAATTGTTTCTTCTTTACAGCCGGTTCTTATACGGTTAGCACCCACGTCGAAGACACATATCCAGCCGCGGCTTTATGAGAAAGAGGATTTAATAGAGTTCTTAAAGGCCCAAGCTCGCCAAAGCGACAGCCGCCTATCAGAAGAAGATTTGCAAAACGCCATTGGTGTGCTTGGTTTTGCTGAAAAAACGGTGGTGGATGTTATGCTGCCAAAGCGTAAAGTTAAATGGGTGGCTGCCAGCGATTCGATCGGTCCCATGGTCATGGACGAACTGCATCAAACGGGACAATCGCGCTTTGCGGTGGTCAAAGAAATTGTTAAGACCGGCGATCCACAAGTCGTCGGCACGCTCCATCTTCAAGACTTGCTGGATAATTTAGAAAAAGGCGGCCACATCCGTGACATTATGCAGTCGGGCGCCGCTTATATTGATGAAACCCAAACTCTGCCAGAAGCCCTCGACACATTTTTACAATCCAATCAAAACCTATTGGTGGTCAAAAACGATTTTGATGAGATCGTTGGCGTACTCACTACTGAGCATGTGCTCGGCCAAATCTTTAGCCAAAAACCAGCTGTTGAGGTAGAATAACACCGATGGACAGAGTGTTAACTCGTGATGCGGCCAAGCACACTGGTCAAAAAATTAATTTGCGCGGCTGGCTACACAAAAAACGTTTAATCGGTGGCATTAACTTTATTTTGCTGCGTGATCGCGGCGGGCTAATTCAGGTTGTCGTGCAGGACAAAAAAGAGCTGAAAAAACTGCACAATATGCAGGTTGGCACAGTGATGGCGGTTAAGGGTGAAGTTGTCAAAGAGCCGCGCGCGCCCGGCGGCGCAGAGGTGCATGATCCAAAGATCACTATTGAAGTACCGGTATACGACGAGCCGCCAATCGAAATCGACAAACCGCTAAACCATGAGCCGGAGCATTTGGATACGCTCTTTGATAACCGTGTTATCGGTCTGCGCAACTTGCGTGAGCAGGCCATATTTAAAATCCAGGCGGCGGTCGAGGAGTCTATCCGCAATTTTCTGTTAGAGAACGGCTTTACCCAATTTAACTCGCCCAAACTATTGCCGGGTGCCACTGAAGGCGGGGCAGAGGTCTTTAAACTGGATTATTTTGGCAAAGAGGCCACGCTGGCCCAAAGTGCCCAATTTTATAAAGAGATTATGGTGGGTGTTTGGGAGCGCGTTTTTGAAATAAACCCAACGTACCGCGCCGAACCGTCTGCCACCACGCGCCACATGACCGAGTTTATAACCATCGATATGGAAATGGGCTTTGTCACCTTCCCCGAATTACTTGACTTGTTAAGTAATTTGGTAAATGCTGTTGCAGCCGATGCCTGGGATAAATACAAAAATGAACTAAAATTGTGGGATGCGCAAAAACCTGTTTTGACCGCTAAAATTCCAGCTCTGACTATGAGCGAGATTCACAAGAAATATACTCAGGCCACTGGCGAAGATACCACCAAGGAACTAGACCTGATACCAAATGAGGAACGCTGGATCTGCGAATACGCTACTAAAAATTTTGGCTCCGAAGCAGTATTTGTGACCGATTGGCCAAAGGCCGATGCCAAGTTCTATCACAAGCTCAAAGATGATAATCCAGAAATTGCCGAGCGTTTTGACCTGCTCTTCCGCGGCGTGGAAATCGCTACGGGCAGCATGCGCGAGCACCGCTACGACGTTTTGGTTAGACAGCTTAAAGAAAAAATTGGCGCTTCACCGGATGACCCGGGTTTCAAATATTTCCTACAAGCCTTTCGCTACGGCATGCCGCCGCTGGGGGGCTTTGGCATGGGCCTGGAGCGCCTAACCGAAAAACTCATCGGCCTAAACAACGTCAAGGAAGCCACCCTCTTCCCCCGCGACATCAACCGCCTCACCCCATAGTGCTGGCTTATAC
>CAZXDA010000010.1:0-18302 GCA_964639445.1 uncultured Candidatus Saccharibacteria bacterium | reverse complement strand
CTTTCGTGTTAGCAGAGACCTGTGTTTTTGGTAAACAGTCGCCTGGGTTCTTTTGTTGCAGCCCCGAAGGGCAGACCTTATCCCGAAGTTACGGTCGCTTTTGTTGCCGAGTTCCTTGACGAAGAATCACTCGTACACCTTGGGCTACTCGCCCTAAGCACCTGTGTCGGTTTGCGGTACGGTCGGCGCATGCCACGCGTTTCTAAGCTTTTCTGGTCACCGTATCCCCAGGAATCACCACCAAGGTGGCTTTCATTTCCCCGCCAAATGTCGGGGTTAGACGGGTATAACCAAGAACCCGCTCCTGCCTATTCGATGCGCACTTAGAAACAAACATACACTGGTACGGGAATATTAACCCGTTGTCCATCGCCTACGCTGCTTCGCCTCGGCTTAGGACCGACTAACCCTGGGTTGATTATCATAGCCCAGGAAACCTTACTCTTTCGGTGGGGCAGATTCTCACTGCCCTTATGGTTACTCATTCCAGCATTCTCACTTGATAACGCTCCACAAAACCTCACGATTCTGCTTCGGCGCGATATCAACGCTCCTCTACCACAGACGCTCCGCATTCCATGCTCCGCTCAATTTTCATTTAGCAATTTACAATTTTCAATAAATTATCAATGGTCATTGATCAATGATAAATTAATGTGAAATGTAAAATATAAACTGTTAAATGCGCTGAGCATAAAATGCGAGGCGCCTATTCGCAGCTTCGGTAGTATGCTTAGCCCCGTTACATTTTCCGCGCAGGACCTCTCGATAAGTGAGCTGTTACGCACTCTTTAAATGAATGGCTGCTTCTAAGCCAACATCCTTACTGTCTGAGAAATCCCACTTCGTTTCCCACTTAGCATACATTTAGGGACCTTAGCTGGCGATCTGGGCTGTTTCCCTTTCGAGCGACGAGCTTAGCCCCGCCGTTCTAACTGCCGTAGTTCCACTGATGGTATTTGTAGTTTGTCAAGGGTAAGTACCATCACTGGCCTTATCCCAAAACAGAGCTCTACCCCCACCAGTTACCGTACGACGCTAGCCCTAAAGCTATTTCGAGGAGAACCAGCTATCTCCGAGTTCGATTGGCATTTCACCGCTATCCACAGGTCATCCGGGCGTTTTGCAACTCGCTACGGTGCGGCCCTCCACGCGGTTTTACCCGCGCTTCAGCCTGCCCATGGATAGGTCACTCGGTTTCGGGTCTACTTCTGCCGACTTGTCGGGCTATTCACCCTTGCTTTCACTACGCCTCCATCAAATGACTTAGGCTTGCCGACAAAAGTAACTCGCTGGATCGTTCTACAAAAAGCACGCCGTCACCAGTCCGAAGACCAGCTCCGACTCCTTGTACGCACATAATTTCAGGCTCTATTTCACTCCGCTATCCGCGGTTCTTTTCACCTTTCCCTCACGGTACTAGTTCACTATCGATCATAAGACATATTTAGCCTTGGAGGGTGGACCCTCCGGTTTCAGTCAGGGTTGCACGTGTCCCGACCTACTCGACGTAGCAGTAATAAGGTTTCCGACGCTCGGCATACCAGGCTTTCACTGTCTATGGCCAACCTTTCCAGGTTGTTCTGCTCGCACCGGAAATTTCTAACCTTATGCAAGAGAGTGGTAGCTCTTGCTCCAATACGGATATCTGAAATGTTTCAGAGCTCCGCACCGGTTAACTGCTTGTCACAACCCCCTACAACCATTCGTCTACCAACTTATCCATCTAAAATTAATAGATGGAAGGTAATAAGGTTTGGGCTGTTCCGCGTTCGCTCGCCACTACTTACGGAATCGTTGTTTACTTTCTCTTCCTCGAGGTACTAAGATGTTTCAGTTCCCCCGGTTCCCGCTGCATATCCTATGAATTCAAATATGCGCACGCGCGCATGACCGCGCGTAGGTTTCCCCATTCGGACATCCACGGATCAAAGCTTGTAGGCAGCTCCCCGCGGCTTATCGCAGCCAACCACGTCCTTCTTCGGTGTCTTATGTCTAGGCATCCTTTATGTGCGCTTGAGTAACTTTTTACGATTGTGCATTTTCCCATTAGAGCTTACGGATTACAAAGTAATCCTACCTCTAACGGGACCCGTTAAAACTCCGGTTTGTAAAAAATCGGTAAGTTTTAATCGGGTTTGACTAGCTATTGGTTAATCACCAACAGCTTTATCGTCTATCCCAAATTGTCAAAGTCCAAACTGATCGCTTACGGGTGATTTACATAAAAAAATCGCCCCGGAGGGCGACCAGCTAACAACAAACAATTACTGCTCCTTAGTGGGAAGCCTCCTGTGTAATTAATTGTTTGCTCATAGCTAGTGTCCTCTGACACTCGTAGTTTATCATGAATTAACAGAGGTGGTCAAGCCAAAACTGCTGTAAAAAAGGTTACGTTTTAGCCTCTATGGTTTACTGTGAGCGAGTCGAATGGTGGAGCATGTCGGATTCGAACCGACGACCCCCACATTGCAAATGTGGTGCTCTAGCCAACTGAGCTAATGCCCCATGGTGGGGTTGCCTGGACTCGAACCAGGGACCTCGTCATTAGACGGCGAGTCTTCGACTCGCCTTGTTATTGCAATTTGGTGGGCGATCGTGGACTTGAACCACGGACCTCGTCATTATCAGTGACGCGCTCTAACCAACTGAGCTAATCGCCCCCAGTCACCAAATTGTCAATAACCAGTGACGCGCTCTAACCAACTGAGCTACAACCCCGTAACAGCGGTATTGTACCAAAAAACCGCCGTTTTTTGGCGGTTTTTTATTGAAAACTAAGTAGTGCAAATCAGTACGTCAGTATAAACGATCGAAACTTATTCCCTTTTACAGGTAAGCTGCTAAGTTTCAGAGCAGTTTACCAGGATCAACCATAAATATTTTTTCTCCCTAGAAAGGAGGTAATCCATCCACACCTTCCGGTACGGATACCTTGTTACGACTTAGTCCCAATCATCGAGTTCACCTTAGGATCACATTAAATGATACTTCGGGTGCCCCCGACTTTCATGACTTGACGGGCGGTGAGTACAAGACCCGAGAACGTATTCACGGCAGTATGCTGACCTGCCATTACTAGCGGTTCCGGCTTCATGCAGGCGAGTTTCAGCCTGCAATCCGAACTGGGACCGGCTTTAATGGGATTTGCTCCGTCTCGCGACTTGGCTGCCCTTTGTACCGGCCATTGTAGCGTGTTTGTAGCCCAGGGCGTAAGGGCAATACTGACCAGACATCGTCCCCTCCTTCCTCCCCGTTACCGGGGCAGTCTAGTCAGAAAAATTCAACTGACTATAAGGGTTGCGCTCGTTGAGGGACTTAACCCTACATCTCACGACACGAGCTGACGACGGCCATGCAACACCTGTCACTGCGTTCCCCCAACAACACACAACTCTAGGAACGCATTTATCATTTTACAATTCACATTTCACAATTATTTAACAATTACCATTTATCAATGCAGCTGCAATGAAAAATGACAAATGAAAAATTAATGCTAAATGGAAAATAGTTAATGGTAAATGCGAAGTTATGCGCTCTTGGGGCACGTTTTCCTTTCGGAAAACTTCGCAGGATGTCAAGCCCTGGTGAGGTTCTACGCTTACCGTCGTATTAAACAACACGCTCCACCGCTTGTGCGGGTCCCCGTCTATTCCTTTGAGTTTTAGCCTTGCGGCCGTACTCCCCAGGCGGGATGCTTAACGCGTTAGCTTCGCTACGCAACGGGTCGATACGTTGCACAGCTAGCATCCATCGTTTACGGCGTGGACTACCGGGGTATCTAATCCCGTTCGCTCCCCACGCTTTCGTGTCTGAGCGTCAGCAACGAGCCAGTAGCCTGCCTACGCCATCGGTGTTCCTGCTGATATCTACGGATTTCACTCCTACACCAGCAGTTCCAGCTACCTCTCTCGTGCTCTAGCTTAGCAGTTCAGATAGCGGATATCCCGTTGAGCGGGATGCTTTCACTATCTGCTTACTATGCCGCCTACACAACTCTTTACGCCCAGTGATTCCGGATAACGCTTGGGTCCTACGTATGACCGCGGCTGCTGGCACGTAGTTAGCAGACCCTTATTCATTCGGTACCGTCATAATCGTCCCGAGTAAAAGCAGTTTACAACCCGAAGGCCTTCATCCTGCACGCGGCGTCGCTCCGTCAGGGTTTCCCCCATTGCGAAAGATTCCTAATTGCTGCCCCCCGTAGGGGTACGGGCCGTGTCTCAGTCCCGTTCTGGCTGATCATCCTCTCAGACCAGCTAATGATCGTCGCCTTGGTGAGCTATTACCTCACCAACAAGCTAATCATACGCAGGCCGCTCCCAAACCGCCGAAGCTTTGCCCCGAGGGGATTATGCGGTATTAGACTCCGTTTCCGGAGCTTATCCCTCAGTTTGGGGTACGTTCCTACGCGTTACTCAGCCGTCCGCCGCTCGTGTACCCCCGAAGGGGCCTTACCGCTCGACTTGCATATCTTAGGCACGCCGCCAGCGTTCATCCTGAGCCAGGATCAAACTCTCCATAAAAAACTGACGTTGATTTGCACTACCCAATTTTCAAAGGGCTCGCTTTAAGGGCGTCTCCGCTTCACAAGCGGCTCTTTCCGTTCTACCGGTGCCTCAATATTGGAGACACATTAAAGAGACCCTAAAAGCTACTTATATGATAACTGACCCAATTTCCCCTGTCAACCGCTAGTTATTGCTTTTCTTGCTCACCGTTTGAATTTTTATCTACCAAGGCTAAAGATGCGACGGTGTCACCTTGGTTGAGGCGCATAATACGCACACCTTGAGTCGCCCTCCCGAGACTGGGAATGTCTTTAAGGCGCAGACGAATGGTCTGGCCTTGCATTGAGATGATAATCACCTCTTCCTCTTGACCATTAAGGGCTTTCACGCTTATCAGCTGACCGGTTTTTTTATTAACTACGGCTGAACGGATGCCTACGCCACCGCGTTTATGAGAAGTAAATTGCTTGACCTTTGTGCGCTTACCGTAGCCAAACTCGCTAATCACAAACATATACGAATTATCATTGACGATGTCCATGCCAATCACCCGGTCGCTCTTGCGCAGCCGGATGCCGCGTACACCCCTAGATACACGCCCCATTGGCCTGGCGTCCTTTTCATTAAAGCGGATAGCTTGACCTTGGGCGGTAGAGATAACAACCTCGTCATTTCCACTAGTCATACGTATCCACTTGAGCTCATCACCGCTGTCTAGGTTAATCGCAATCAGCCCCGTGCTGCGGACATTCTGATATTGTTCAAAGGGAGTTTTCTTGACCACGCCATTAACTGTACACATTAGTAGGTTACCGCCGTTAGTACCCTTACTGACGTTTATTACAGACGTCACATACTCTTCAGGTTGCAATTGTAGTAAATTAACCAACGCAATTCCTTTAGCGTTTAAGCCGACTGCCGGCACTTCGTAAGCTCTAATTCTAAAGACTCTACCTCTGTTAGTGAAGAATAACAAGTAATCGTGCGTTGAAGCATTTACAACATGTTCAATGACATCTTCCTCGCGGGTTGTCATGCCGCGGCGACCCTTACCACCGCGACCTTGACGTTTATAGTCAGCAACCGCTGTGCGTTTAATATAGTTGGCTGATGTCAGCGTGACTACAACCTGCTCGTCTGGAATTAAATCTTCTTCGCTTAGGCCACCTAATTCTTGAGCAACTATTTTGGTGCGCCGCTCGTCCCCGAATAATTTTTTAAGCTCGAGTAGTTCGTCTTTGACAATCTTTAAAATTTTCTTTTCATCAGCGAGGATAGCCTGTAGTTGAGTAATTAATTTAACCAGTCTCGACAGCTCATTTTCCAGCTCTTTACGCTCCAACCCTGTTAGGCGGCGCAACTGCATAGCCAGTATGGCTTGAGCCTGTATGTCCGTTAGTTTGAATTTTTTGATTAAATTAGCCTGCGCTTCTTCGTGCGTCTGGCTGGCGCGAATGGTTTTAATAACTTCATCAATATGGTCAAGAGCAATCTTTAGACCTTCTAGGATATGCGCCCGTTCTTGAGCTTTACGCAGTTCAAATTCTGTCCGGCGGCGCACTACTACCTGCCGGTGCCTAATATGCTCATTGATAATATCTTGTAAACCAAGTACTCGAGGTTGAATGCCATCCACCAACGCCAACATGTTGTAGTGGAATGTGGTTTGCAAAGGTGTTAGCTTGTAGAGCTGGTTAAGTAGCTTCTTGGGATAAGCGTCTTTCTTTAGGTCTATAACGACTCGCACGCCGCCGCGTGAACTCTCGTCCCGGATATCGTTAATACCACTAATGCGTTTTTCCCTCACCAAATCGGCAATCTTCTCGACTAATCCGGCCTTGTTAACGCCGTAAGGTATTTCGGCTATGACAATCCGATACCGACCACCTTTTGCCTCTTCAATATCAGCCACACCGCGTACTGTCACTCCGCCACGGCCAGTAGCAAAAGCTGTGCGGATTGAGTCTTTACCATAAACTACACCGCCAGTCGGAAAGTCTGGTCCTTTAATCTGTTTCATAAGATTATCAAGTGTAGCTTCTGGATTATCAATTTGAGCAACAGTGGCATCTACGATCTCAGACAGATTATGCGGCGGTATGTTGGTGGCCATGCCAACAGCAATACCAAGCTGGCCGTTTAGAAGCAGATTGGGTAATTTGGCCGGCAGGACTTCGGGCTCAGACTGAGTGCCATCAAAGTTATCACGAAAAGGCACTGTTTCTTTATCTATATCCTCTAATAGCGCCTCGGCTGGACGCGTCAGGCGAGCTTCCGTATACCGATAAGCGGCCGGCGGATCGCCATCCATAGAACCAAAGTTACCCTGCCCATCTACCAACAAATAGCGGGTATTAAAGGGCTGCGCCAAGCGCACCATGGCATCATAAATTGCCGTGTCGCCATGCGGATGGTATTTACCCATCACTTCACCGACAATTTGAGCACTCTTGGTGTGTTTAGAGCCACTCCTGAGCCCAGATTTATCCATAACGTATAAAATACGCCGATGCACCGGTTTAAGCCCGTCACGCACGTCCGGAAGCGCCCTAGCTACAATAACGCTCATGGAGTACTGTAGGTAGCTGGTTTCCATCTCGTTTTCAACCGAGCGGTCAAGCACAACCTTGGAGTGCTTATCGGCGGTCGGTATTAATTGTCTGGTCCTGTCATCCATCTTAAATGTCTAGGTCCTTTACGAATTTGGC
The DNA here is from genome assembly GCA_964639445.1 of uncultured Candidatus Saccharibacteria bacterium. GTDB lineage: Bacteria > Patescibacteriota > Saccharimonadia > Saccharimonadales > UBA10212 > 2-01-FULL-49-22. The sequence goes on along the minus strand of CAZXDA010000010.1, from coordinate 11,080 downwards.
GTGGCTCTGAATAAAGTTTTTACGCATCTCTACCTCTGTCCCCATTAGCTTAGAGAAAATAGCATCAGCCCTTTCGGCATCCTCGATTTTTACCTGCACCAGCACTCTATTAGCTGGATCCATAGTAGTCTCCCATAACTGCTCGGCATCCATTTCTCCCAAACCTTTATAGCGCTGAATGGCGGGTGTAGTTTTAATTTCCTTCTTTAATTGCTTTAGAATCTCGTCACGCTCTTCATCAGAATAAGCATAGTGTCTCTTTTTACCGGCCGTAATGGCAAAAAGAGGCGGTTGGGCGGCATACAAATGGCCGCCTTCTATAACCGGCCGTAAGTGGCGGAAAAAAAGTGTCATCAAAAGCGTGCGGATGTGGCTGCCATCTACGTCTGCATCAGTCATCATAATGATCCGCTCATACCGTAAGCCGCTCATATCAAACTGCTCATCAACGCCTACGCCCAAGGCTTTAATGAGGTTTAAGATTTCTGAATTGGCCAGCATTTTATCCAGCCGGGCACGCTCCACATTTAAAACCTTGCCGCGCAGCGGCAAGATGGCCTGGAAATAAGAGTTACGACCGTCTTTGGCGCTACCGCCGGCCGACTGACCCTCGACAATAAACAGTTCGGCTTGGGAGCGGTCTTTGGTGGCGCAATCAGCCAGTTTGCCTGGTAAGTTAGCACCTTCCAGCGCACCCTTACGAATGATGTTGTCACGCGCCGCCCGAGCCGCCTTACGAGCCCTAGCAGCCAGCAGTCCCTTATTAACAATTTTTTTAGCGACTTGCGGATGTTCTTCCAGATAATAAGTAAACCATTCGCTAACTACTTGTTCTACATAGCCCCGGACCTCGGGATTACCAAGTTTGTTCTTGGTTTGACCCTCAAACTGCGGATCAGGTAGTTTAACCAAAATCACGGCTGTTAGGCCCTCGCGCACATCTTCACCGCTTAGATTTTCTTCCTTTTCTTTTAATAAACCGTTTTTGCGGGCGTAATCATTAATTACCCGCGTTAAAGCTATACGAAAGCCGGTTAAATGTGTGCCGCCATCCGAGTTAAGGACATTGTTGGCAAAGGCCATAGCGGTTTCGGAAAAGGCGTCAGTGTATTGTAGAGCAATTTCAACCACCGCGTCTTCCACTTGTTTTTCAACATAAAAGACATCTTCATCCAGTGGTTCTTTGCCCATATTGAGGTGTCGGACGTAACTTTCGATACCACCTTCAAAGTAAAAGCCGTAACGCTCGCCTGTTTTCTGATTAATAATTGATGTGCGTACACCTTTAGTTAGGTAGGCTTGGTGGCGTAACCGATCAAGAATTGTATGGTAATCAAACTCGGTCGTCTGAAATATCTTCTTATCAGGATAGAAAGTAATTTCTGTGCCAGTCCGATCTGTTTTACCGGCAACTTTCAGAGGTGTTTTAGGCGCGCCATACTCATATTCCTGACGATAAACATTACCCTTTTGGTAGACGGTGACAGTTAATTTCTCGCTGAGGGCGTTAACCACGCTTACACCCACGCCGTGCAGGCCACCGGATACCTTATAGCCGCCGGCGCCAAATTTGGCGCCGGCGTGCAGCATTGTCAGCGCTGTTTCTACGCCGCTCTTGCCTGTTTTAGCGTGTTTATCTGTGGGAATACCTCGCCCGTTGTCAATAACAGTTGTGCCGCCACCAGCCAGCATTTCCACGCTGACCTCTGTAGCAAAACCAGCTAAGGCCTCGTCAATACCATTATCAATCAGCTCCCAGACAAGATGATGCAAGCCCTCAGGACCGGTACTGCCAATGTACATACCCGGCCGTTTGCGAACCGGTTCCAGGCCCTCTAGGACTTGAATCTGGCTGGCATCATAGCTCGATTTTTGTTTAGCAACTACTTTAGCACTCACTAACTAACAAACCCTCTCTTGGGAAATCATTAAGGTGTTTCCAATCTGTTTATATTTTACCTAATTTGACCGTCTTTGTCTATCCGTAAGGTCTGCTCAGGATGCTCGCTAGCGGTAAAGTCCTGGTTAATCTTAAACTCTCCCTCAGAGGGCTTGGGAGAAGGTGCAGCTGCTTGATTAGATGGTGTTTCCCAGGGCCTAGAAGTGACCTCCAGACCAGGCTGTCTGCTAGGTAGGCTATTACGACGTTTAGCCAGCCATTCGTCCAGAAAAGATGAACCTGTCCGAACGGTGGGCGTACCTGAAGACGGTGATCTGGGTGGCGTAGGCATAGAGGGTGGCGCGAGGCGCGCAGCTGATGGCGGTAGCCCAAATTGATCCCACATATTACTGGCTTGACCTGCTGATAGCGATGGCCTAACTGGTTGGGTAGCAAGACGACCAAATATCTCTTTTTCAACAATGGTTTTTGGCCGCCCGAATTTAGCTGCAGACAGCTGCTTAAGGGCCTCGGCCAACTGTTTGTTGGGGTCCCCAAGTGGCGGCAACGTAGCCATAGAAAACGGCTGCACCGGCACGCCTCCAATCATCATCCTAACAGCCGTATTGTAATTGGGCAAAAACTGTAAATCGTCTATGTCAAAGATAGGAGCAAATTGCTTAGCCAGAAATTCGGCATCATTGGTGCCTACGCGAAAACAGACTAGCGAGCCCACATTGCCAAAGACGGCATCCCTGACCTCTTCTTTAAGCTGGGTGCTGAACTGGTTGGCAACAATCAAATTAAGGTGATACTTACGGGCCTGGCTCAAGATGTCGGCAAAGCTATCGGTGGCAAAGTTCTGAAACTCGTCAACATAGAGGCAAAAATCTTTGCGGAACTCTTCCGGCACATCGGCGCGGCTCATGGCCGCAGCCTCGAACTTCATTACAAAAATCATACCAAGCAGCTTGGAATTAAGATCTCCTACTCGTCCCCGGCTGAGATTAACCAGCAAAATTTTGCCGTCATCCATTACCTGCCGCAAATTAAAGGCGCTCTTGGTTTGACCAATAATATTGCGCATCATTTCGTTTGACAAAAAGGCGCCAAACTTGGAAACAAACCAACTTGTAACCTCGCCATACTCGTTACTGCGTTGAGCCTGTGGGATCTCTTTACGCCAAAAGTCAATCACGTTTTGATCTGTTACATGCCGCAGTTTTTGCTCCACGTAAACCGGGTCGCGGAAAAGTTTAGGAATGTCAATAAATGTGCCGCCAGCCGGATCGGCCATAACTGTCAGTGCGGCATTGCGAAAGATATGCTCATAGCGCGGACCAATAATGCCTGTGTGGCCTGGGTCGTAAAGTTTATAAAGCATGTTAATGGCTTCTTGAATTAAAAAATCGCGCTGATCCGGTGTTTGGTACTCAAACATGTTGAGGCCTAGCGGATAATCCATGTCGGCCGGAGAGAAGTAAATAATATCTTCGGTGCGCTCTTTAGGCACCATGGCCAGCAAGCGCTCGGCTGTATCGCCATGCGGATCAACAAAGGCAAAACCGCGGCCTTCCAACATGTCTTGTAGGGCCAGATTCTCCATAAAAACGCTTTTTCCGGTACCGGTTTGGCCGACAATATACATGTGGCGGGCGCGATCGGTCTCGGCTAAGCGTATCGGCTTTTTGTGGCCGCGGAAGATGTTATAACCCAAAAGTAAGCCCTCCTCCGGCACATTGCGCGGCCCATCCACCTGTTTGGATGGCTGGCGTTCCAGTTGGGACGTAGGAATATTCTTTTGATCGGGGAAGTGAAAAATGGTGGCCACCTCGGCAGCGTTTAAAATATTGCGGCTCGCTCCCTGCGGGAAAAAGCGCAAAATATAAGCCGTTATAAAGCTATCTATGTCCTTGGCTGGAACAAACTTAAAGCCGTTTTTACCCGGCGCATCAAATAGCGAGAAGGTAGCCACTATATTGTTTAAAATCGTCTGGGCACGGTAGGCTAGGTTGGAACTGGCAACTACTCTAATAGTTACATCAAATGCCGGCTGCCTGGTTTTGTTTTCTATAGCTTCTATAAGCGACTGGTCAAGCGTAGAAACCTCGTGCGGCTTTTCATCTTTTTTATCATTAGTTTCTGGCGGCTTGGTTAAGGCAGTAAAGATTTGTCCGGCGCCGCCAAGTGCTTTTTCCACGCCTGAAGTACTTTTACCACCTTTGCGTTTTCTTTCAGCTTCAGCCGTAGCTACTTTACGCCAAGCCGAGTCGGCTGGCCGCAGCAGTATCTGCACGCCCGCACCGTCTTCTTTATCAAGAGTAGAAAGGGCATTAAGCAAAGCCTGCATGGTATCACGTTTAATATCCTGATAAGTGGCTATCGGATAAACATAATTTTCCTTAAGTACCATCTCGCCGCCAACAGTACCTGTAATCCGCCCGACTGGGCTAAAGATGTTATGTTCGGCCACTTCTTCTAATTTAGCCGTTGAGTAAGCACTAATAATCGCCTGCTCCACCACGCTCACCATAGCTACCGGCACGGCCGCATAAAAGTAAACAAAACCTTTGTTGGCTATAATTTCCAAGCCGATATGTCTCTGGCCATAAAAGCGCGCCTTAAAGCCCTTTTGGGCAGTGCTGGCTAAAATACTATAAAGAGTTACGGCTCGTGATATATTCTCATCCACTACATCACGGATATCACGACCGGAAGTCTCTGTATCGTCGCTAATCGGCGGCAAGTGAATCAATAGCGGCACCATTTTTAAGCCGCGTTCATAATTTTTTTGTTCACGGTAAAGGCTTCTGATATAAAAATAGCCAAAGGCACAGCCGGCGGCAACAAGCACCAAAAAGCCGGCCAACACCAGCAGGAACGTCATCTATATTCTCCTCTGCTGGAAATTTTCAATTTACAATTTACAATTTTCAACAATTTAACATTTTTCATTTGCCAATTGTGAATTGATAATTGGTAAATTAATGTGAATTGTGAATTGTTAAATGTAAAATGCATAAGCCTGCTTATGCGGTTGCTTCGTCCGTCTTGATTATTTTATTGAAGCGTTTATGGATGTAGTCAGCCTTAACTTTGCTCATTTCGCTCTTTTGGCGATGGGGGTCGTCACGAGTTTGATTAACTATTGATTTGGTCCGTGCCACCCACTCTTTTTCTATCCTATCGGTGTTATGAGCTGTCAGATCTACGGTCGCAGGAGATGCTGGCGCCGTGGTCGCTGTCTGGTCAGTTATTGGCACAGCCGGAGTTGGGGCTGAGGGTAGTTGAGTGATATCAACAGCAGCAGTACTACCCGGTTGAGGCGCACTTTTACCAACGCCAGATTCAGCCGCGCTAACTTCCTTCTCCTCTGTTGGCTGACGCGGAATTTCAGCCGCCTGCGGCGGCATCTCAAACTGAGGTCCACCTTCGTTTTCCATAGCCTTTATTATACTTTATTAGGCTTGTGTAATGAACAATAAAAGAAGAGTAAATATTCTCTGTTTATTGTTCTCTGTTTACTGAACTCGACGAGAACTATAAAAAAACAGGCCGGCGATTACCAAAATCAGTATAAGTCCGTCGATCCAGTCCAATGTTTGGGCGCTTTTGAACATTAGAAGCAGAACTACGAATACACTAAAGATTATAATTCTTGCCCGGCTCTTTGGCCTTAATTCTCCTCGGCGCACATAAAACAATAAATGGCCAAAACTAATCATAAAAATAAGTAGTACTACAAAAAACAGCAGTGCATAAGAGACATTGTCTATAGGACTAGTCAAGAGCATCAGTATAAAAATACCAGTCAGACTCACAAGGCTCAAAGAAAGAGAAAGCCTTGTCTTTTGTCTAGGGTTACTCACCTTTAGCATTATATAGCAAAGAACCCGGGCCTAAATGAAGCCAGGACGGTAAATCCGCTCTAATTAAAATATTACTTAATAGCGCTTACCGCCCTACGGCTTTAGACTGACCGCTCTTGCTAGCTTTAGGCTGAGCTAGAGCGTCATATTGAGCTTTAAACTCTACCGGCCCAATGCGTAAGTTTTTGTTTTTAGACTTACAAAAATAGCCTAGCAAAAAACTTACGCTTAGTCAACAGATTATATTGTGCTTAACACAATAGTAAGAAGTATTTACCATTTTTATCCACAGTATTACTTTTACAACAAAAGTGCCCGATTCCTGCCATATTGAACAAAAACCAAACAGATTTTCCAGCCAGCCTGGATCCTGAAACAAGTTTAGGGTGACAATCATTATGGCGGACGTCCACGGAATTAAAATTTGTAGCGGTCTAACAAGACTAAAATGCTAATTCAAAAAAATGTAGGATTTTGTATGCCGTTAACTCGATTCCGAAAGTTCAAAAATTCTGAGTCGATATATTATGTGGTTCATTGAGCGAGCCTATGTATTTAGAAGACATTAGGACCCAAAATTTATCACCAAGTTGACTAAGCGAGCCACCAAAATTTGAGAGACTTGAGCTAACCGAGTGAGAGGCAAGCGAAACTAAAGGTGAATCGAGCACGTGCTGCGCACCGCGCGCAGATTCCCTTTTGCCGAGTGCTAGCTCGACCATCATGTTAGCGAATCGTCTCGAAAATTTGTGGTGGCGAGCGCTATTTATCCACAGGTTTATGATAAAAAGCTTAAAAATCTTGTTGACAAGGTAAACATGAGCTTTATAAGATGAGGACAGCACTTGAATAAAAAAAGTGCTCAAAAACAAAAACGATCTGTAACAAGCGCTTCTCGCAAGCGCTTGTTCCATCAAAAAGATCGCTAAACAAAAAATAATAAAAAGTCCGCAAAACCTCCAACAAACTAGCGGCAAACCCGGCAAAAAACGTGCCGGGTTTGTTTTTAAGCACCAGCAATTTTTATTTTGGGTACTTGGTGGTTGAATGGAAAAATGGCCAGGAGCGTGTGCAGTATTATTAATCACTCGGGCATGGACTGTCTGCCGGTTGAAGTGGAGTGCCACATTACCAACGGTCTGCCATCCATTAACATCATTGGCTACGGCAGCCGAACCGTAAACGAAGCCAAAGAGCGGCTGCGCGCTAGTTTCGCTAACAATTCGCTGGAATTCCCTAAGAAACGAGTAACTATTAACCTCTCACCCGCTGATTTACCCAAAGATTCAACCAGCCTTGACTTAGCCATGGCAGTAACTATACTGGTCGGCGCTAAACAAATAACAGATGAAAAAGTTGCTTCAGCTGTATTTTTGGGCGAGCTGGGGCTAGACGGATCACTCAAGCCTGTACGCGGATTAATTGGTTGTTTACTGGCAGCCAAAAAATTATCCGAGTCTATAATTTATATTCCCCGTTCTAATTTAGATCAGGCTCTTCTAATACCCAATATTAAGTTAAAGCCAGCCGATAATCTGCGTGATGTTTTTTTGGATTTGGCTAATATTTTAGCTATAAAAACTATTCAAACTGGTCAAGGTAAATTAGCTAAAAGTGTCCCCACAAAGCCAGAGGTTGATTTTACAGAGATTGTCGGCCAGCCGATTGCCAAAAGAGCCTTAGAGATTGCCGCTGCCGGTCATCACAATATTCTATTGCACGGACCACCGGGGACCGGCAAGAGCCTGCTAGGGCGTGCCATGTGCGGTATTTTGCCGGATTTGGATCACTCTGAAGTGCTAGAGGTCACTCATCTTCATAGCCTGGGGGGCTTAAACACTAAAATAATGACCAGGCGGCCCTTTCGCGCACCGCATCATACCGCCTCAATGATGGCGATTGTAGGTGGTGGCTCCAATCCTAAGCCAGGTGAGGCCTCTTTGGCCCACAGAGGTGTACTTTTCTTGGACGAATTGCCAGAATTTAGCCACTCCTGCCTGGAAGCTTTGCGCCAGCCGCTCGAAGATGGCGCCGTAACTATTGCCCGAGTCAAGGATTCAGCCACCTATCCTGCCCAGTTTATACTTGTGGCTACGCAAAATCCCTGCCCTTGCGGCTACTATGGCAGCTCCAAGCCCTGTGTCTGTTTGCCGGCTGCCATTGCCAGGTATCAAAAGAAGGTGTCTGGGCCTATTTTAGACAGAATTGACCTGCACTTGCCGGTACACGGAGTTGACCACAAACGCTTATTAGAAGTTAAGAATAGGCCAAGCGAGTCAGAGGTTATAAAACCGCGCGTTGAAGCCGCTTACGATCTCCAGAGGCAAAGATTTGGGACAATGCGTTTTAACAGCTCGATGACAAATAGAGAGATTCGGCAACTAGCCAATCTTAGTAATCTTGCTAAAGAATTATTGGATAGCGCGGCTGGCAGATTGGATTTGTCTGCCAGAGCCTATGTGCGATCTGTTAAAGTCGCCCGTACCATTGCTGACCTGGCTCAAAGTGAAATTATTGAACCCGAGCACATATCAGAAGCCTTGCAGTATCGCCAACCGGTGACTGCCTCTATTTTGGTTTAATTTCATTGAATATTTGTAGCGCCTCTGTTATTATCCGTTTAACAGATGGTGAGGAGTAACTGAAATCGCCCAAACGCCTAGGATAAACGAGGCTATTAGAGCCGATAGTCTTAGAGTTATTGGCGAGGATGGGCAGCAGCTAGGTGTGTTAGCACGGGCCGCAGCTTTAGCTGCGGCCCGTGAGGCCGGCCTTGATTTGGTAGAGGTCAGTCCCGATTCTAAGCCGCCGGTCGCCCGTATTATTGACTGGGGTAAATATCGCTATCAGCGCGAAAAACAGGCTCAGAAAAGCCGCAAAAAAAGCAAGGCGTTAGAGATGAAACAGATGAGAATTGGTCTTAAAATCAGCGATCACGACCTGGCTGTCAAGTTAAAAAAAGTCTCCGAGTTTCTAGAGGCTGGACATAAGGTCAGAATTGCGATAATCTATCGTGGACGAGAAATGGCCCATAGAGATTTGGGCTATAAACTAGCCGAGAGAGTAATAACTCAGTTGGGCGAGACTATAGTAGTTGACCAACAACCACAATTCGCCGGGCGGCAGTTAAGTTTTGATATAAGAAAGAAGTAGTAGTGCCCAAATTAAAGACGCATAGCGCGACTAAAAAGCGAGTTAAAGTTACTAAAACCGGTAAAATAATCCGGCGGCATACCCGTATCAGCCATTTCCTGCAGAAGAAAAGCGCCTCTCGCAAGCGCAGACTAGCGCAAACGGTAGTAATTACGGGCAAACCTGCCAAAAACATTCGGCGCAAACTAGGAGTTTAAAGCATGAGAGTTAAAAGAGGTGTTACCGCGCACAAGCGGCATAAAAAGATACGAGCGGCAACTCGCGGCTACACTGGCGCACGCCGCCGAACCGTCAAATTGGGCAAGCAGGCAGCCATACGCTCTTTAGAATACGCCTACCGTGATCGCCGCAATCGTAAGCGTACCTTCCGCCAGCTCTGGAACGCCCGCATCAACGCCGCTGCCCGCCAGCACGGCACTACCTACAGCCGTCTCATTGCTGGTATGAAAAAGGCCAATATTAACCTGAATCGCAAAATCCTAGCCGAACTAGCAGTTAATGAACCTAAAGCTTTCGAAGAAATAACCAAAGCAGCTAGTAAAAGTTAGTGTTTCGTGCTATATTAACAGTGGTTGGACTGATAGTTGGTTGCTGAGCCCCTAAAGGACTCAGAGGAAAGTCCGGACAGCACATGGGCAAGACAGTTGCTAACGGCAACCGGGAGTAATCCTAGGGAAAGTGCCACAGAAACCAGACAGCAACGCCTCTGTTTAACATGCAACGCTTAAGATGAAACGTGGCCGTAAAACGGTCTCCCGTACCGGTGACGGTACGCGGTGGTAAACCCTGTCTGCTGCAAGGGATATGTCGCATACGAGCTGCCCGCTCGCGGCGCATCATAAAGTAATCCGCTCGAGCCTATTGGCAACAATAGGCCTAGATAGATGACCAATCTTTGACAAAATCCGGCTTACAGTCAGCCCAGCCACTAAAAAACTCCTCAGCTGAGGAGTTTTTTAGTGCTTTTTACGTTTTGTCTTTTCGTGCTCATCTAGAATCTTGTTGACTTCTTGATCAGTTATTTTGTTCAGTTCGCGCGGAACGTGCACAAAAGTTACCTTCTCAAACAAATCGGCCAGAGCCTTAACTTCTTGGTGCAAGGGGGCTAATTCTTGGTTCTTAACTTTATACTTACCATTCATTTGGTTTACTACCAGCTCACTGTCGGAATAAAGCGTGACTTTATCTATACCTAAATCTCGGGCTCGTTCCAAGCCGCGCTTGAAGCCGTAATATTCAGCCTGGTTATTGGTAGCCACACCAAGATAGAATCCAGCTTTTTCTACAACAGTTCCATCCATTTTACAGATGGCATAAGCGCATGCTGAGTCACCCGGGTTGCCGCGCGAGCCACCATCTGTGTAGAGTTTTGCCTCCTCTAGCAGCATGGCGCCTGTCGGTATTTCGCCTACCGTTGGCCTAAAATCGAAGTAAATAATTTTAACTGGCGTATCAAAATTTACTCGCTCACCATAATAGTGCCTGAAGGTTCCTAGCACTTCTTCTTTAGACTTATAATTCTTTTCCTCTGATTTCATATCTTCAGCTGTAACGTCCCCTAACCTCTTCTCAACTACCTCATTAACCTTGGCGTGGCCAATAATTTGCCAGGTGCCAGGCTGATCTTCGGCAACTTTATCAACTATCCTCAGCTCATCGTCTACTGACAGATTTTTATCATCATATAACCGCCAGCTGGAGTTTTTCTGCCCCTGCCGAATCAACTGCGCTAAATCGTGATCAAATTTTAGAGTCTTCACTAACCGGCTCCGATAATAACTTTAACGTAATCACGCACTGTTCTTACTACTTCGTCCGGGGCCTGTTCAATAAACTTTGGGTAGCGGGCCGCCAGATCAACGCTCTTCACGTGTACTGGCAGCACGACACCTTGAGTCTTAGTGTCTGGCAATTTAACTTCCCATAATAACCCCCTAGGACGCGAGGTCACGGGACAAATAATTGCCATCCCGGTTCTATGCGAAAATTCTTTATCAGATAAAACGAGACATGGACGCCGGCCGGACTGTTCGTGTCCAGTTCTTGGGTCAAGATCTAACCAAATGAGTTCGCCGCTATCAGGAAGGTAAGTTGGCTGAGTAGTCATCTTCTATGATTTCCCTACCCACATCAGGACCCCAGTTAATATCATCATAGTGAACCATGTCGGGAGTAACGC
>CAZXDA010000009.1:0-20534 GCA_964639445.1 uncultured Candidatus Saccharibacteria bacterium | reverse complement strand
GTGCTGCTTTCCGAGGAAGGCATGGTGGCGGTGGTGCTGACAATCGATAAAAAGAGCGGGCAGTTACTTACCAGCCCTGATATCATCAGCCGTGGCTTTATCTACATGAAGGAAAATGAAGAATTGATGAATGGTTTACGCAATGAATTGCGCCGCGCGGTTACTCAGCGCTTCAAGCGCATTGATTTAGATCGTTTTAAAGCCGAGCTTAAAGATCACATCACGCACTTTTTGTTTGAGCAGACGCAACGTTCACCGATTGTGATTCCGGTAGTCAACATCATTGGCGGACGGCCGGAGCGGCAGGGAACAGTGACAGCAACCAATGGCGAAACTCAAACTGAGAAAACACCTGAAGAAATCGCGCTGGAACAACAGCGTCGCTTCGCCCAAATGCGCCAACGCTTGCTCAACCAAGACGCGAGAGTCGACTAGCATCCTCAACCCATGATTTTAAATATTGACAACTTATATATTCAGGAGTGTAATTTAAAATATTCAGTCAAGATAAAGACTGAAAATAAATAGAAGGCAAAACAATGGCCAACGCTTCTCTACACGAGCAGATGCGGTGGGAAGAATTAGACTATCGTCCTACCCATTATGGTGTGGATATTATTCTACGTCGCAACTCGAAAGAAGGCCGTTTTTCGATACTTGCTTTTGATTCTGAAGGCGCTCAAGAGTTTGTCCTCAGTCAGAAAAAAGCGCTCGATGCATTTTCACATCCCAGTGTTACTCCTGGCCTGGAGTCTGCTACACCAGAAAAGAATCCATGGGACAAAGCACTCGACGAATTAAATGATTTGCAACCCGAGGATAAGGAGTGGGCGATGAGGAACTTTGACCGAGTTCGCCAAGGATATATATCGGCTCCAACAATTCTCCTAGATTCGGTCAGGCTCCAGAAGCGAAACAGGCACGCAGATCAGGCCGCCTAAGCGAAGATTGACATCATAAGCGGAATTGTGTTATAATTTGTACAACACTGCTATTTAAGTAGTGGTTAAGGTATACTGAGTTAGTACTATGGCCAGACGGCGCACAGCAAAAAGAAAAAATCATAAAAAGTCGGAAAGCTCGGCAATTAATGCCAATTTTTGGCGTGGCGTGGGCGCTGTTTTTCTAATTATCGCCGGTATTGTGCTGGCTTTTGGCGCCTTCATCCACGCACCTATACCAGAAGGTTTCTGGAACGGAGTTTGGGACTTACTTGGAATTGCTACTATAATTACTCCTTTTATATTTATCTATTTAGGCGCTCTTAAGTTCTTGAGCGAGGATGGGCAAATCCCTCTATCGAAGATGGTCGGCAGTATTGGCCTTTTGATATTTTTGGCCAGTTGGCTGCACACGGCTTTTACCCATGGCGGCAGCGTTGGTAGATTGATCGGCAATAGTTTAGAAAATGCTCTGGGCAATTTTTTAGCATCTCTAGTCTTCTTTATTCTGGCATTATTTGCGGCTTTCTTCACGTTTAAAATCGATCCACGCATTTTATTGAAGTTGTTGGCACTGTTTAGGCGAGAAAAAGCCGGAGGCGAAGAAGACCTGGCGGCCCTAAAGAGCAAAATGACACCGTTTACGCTTAACGAGGGTGTGCCGGTTGAGCACCATAGCCTGGGCTCAACGCGCATGGCTTCACTACGCAACTCCGCCGAAAAACTAGCTCCTGAGCAAAATCATGCTGCCCTGACCGCCGCCAGCGACCCTGATTGGCAATTCCCGCCGCTGAGCCTGCTCTCTGATAAGCAAGATAAGGCCGACGCCGGCGACGTGACTGGCAATGCCGAAATTATTAAAGAAACTTATGCCAACTTTAATATTGATGTGGCGGTCGAGGGCGCCAACGTTGGTCCGCGCGTCACACAGTATACGCTTAAGCCGCCGACAGGAGTAAAACTTTCACGCTTGACGGCTCTTGAGAACAACTTGGCGCTTGACTTGGCGGCGCCGAGCATCCGCATGGAAGCGCCGATTCCCGGTAAGCGCGCAGTCGGCATCGAGGTACCGAACGTCAAAGCCGCTACAGTCTCGGTGCATGGCTTACTTTCCAGCACAGCCTTCCGCGAGCTCAAGTCGCCGCTGCCGCTAGCCATTGGTAAAGACATTTCCGGCGGCCCGATTGTGGCTGATCTTGATAAAATGCCGCACCTCCTCATCGCCGGCCAGACCGGCTCCGGTAAATCGGTGATGATAAACACGCTGCTCACCAGTCTGCTTTACCGCAACACACCATCCGACCTCAAGCTGATTCTAGTCGACCCCAAACAGGTCGAGATGAACCTCTACGATAATATCCCGCATCTGCTTTCACCCGTTATTCACGAACCGGAAAAATGCATCAGCGCGCTCAAATGGGCTGTAGCCGAAATGGAACGCCGGCTTAGGACCTTCCGTGAAGTCGGCAAGCGCAACATCGCCGAATATAACAGCCTCAAAGCCGAAGAGGGCATGCCCTACATCATCATTGTGATTGATGAACTGGCGGATTTAATGATGATGGCCGCCCGCGATGTCGAAGCCCTGGTGGTGCGTATTGCCCAAAAAGCCCGGGCCGCCGGAATCCACCTGGTGATTGCCACCCAGCGTCCGAGCGTTGATGTTATAACCGGTTTGATTAAGGCTAATGTGCCGGGGCGAATTGCCTTTACAGTCGTCAGTCAGGTCGATTCGAGAACCATTATTGACATGGCCGGAGCCGAAAAGCTGCTGGGCAGCGGCGACATGTTGTTTAGCATCCCCGAATTTAGCAAGCCGATCCGTGTGCAGGCGGCGTTGACTACTGATGCCGAAACCACTAAGGTCTGCGATTTTCTGCGGGCTCAGCGGCAGCCGACTTATGATGACGAAGTGGTTAGTCAGCCGGTGCAGTTGACCGGCAAGGCGGCAACCGTGATGAGCAGTGGCAGCGCTGAGGATGATTCAGCTTGGAAAGACGCCGTCGAGGTAGTTGTGGCCAGCCGTAAGGCCAGCACCTCGCTTTTGCAGCGCAAATTGCGTATTGGCTACGGCCGCGCCTCGCGCCTGATTGATATGATGGAAGAACAGGGGATTATAGGTCCAGCCGACGGCGCCAAACCCCGCCAAGTATTGGTACGTGATGTAGATGAAGTGTTTGCAGCGCCGACAACCGAGGAAGAAACTCAGCCGGTAGCGGCCGAACCTCAAGATACCGATATATAATTAGTACGTTATAATTTTATTATAACGTACAGTTAGAAGCATGTAACTTAACTCATATTAAAATTACTTGACTTGTTAAGTAATTTTAATAATCCTATCTCTTCGGCGTGAGCCTGGGGCGCATTACTGCGCCCAGGCTCACGCCCCCTCGGTCTTTTCTTGTGTTTCGGGAAATGCCACCCGATTATTGAACAGGTAGCGTAGGGGATTTTCGAGAACGCCGATGGTGCCTTGCAGCAGCCTCGCGTCTATTATCCCCATACCCAAGAACGTCACCAGCAGAATTGTCGCTGCCTTGTGGTAGGCGAAGGCGAACACCGAGATTGCCAGTGTCCAGCCTCCACTGGAGATGGTCGAAACCTTGCGGTCTCCCCAGAAGAACTTACACTTCCGGTTAGCAACATAGCTGATGCTATCCCAGAAGATGTTCTGGGCGATCAGGATAAGCAGCCCGTGGCCCCATTTACCCACTCCCCAGTGGAGCAGGGCCGTGTTGAGCAGCCAGATCGCGCCACTCCAAAGCGATGTATACTGCCAGCGCTTGTCTCGCCAAAGCCCCCACCGAACCACGGGGAGGCCGGCAAGTTTTTGCCTTGCACGTTTGAGCTGCTTACTCATGACCCCCTCCTTTCGGTGGAGTAGAGAAGTAAAGGACCGATTGTTTGGCCGAGCAATCTCTCACTCAAGGCCTATGCTAACAATAGCGCAAAATGATTGACTTTTAAACACAAGCTTTTATTATATGAACAGGGAGTAAACAAAAATTGAGTGAAATTGCAGTACCATTTCTGCCCGCTGATAGTAATGAATATTTAGAGCCCGCACAGCGGGCTCTTTTTTCTGTTGAGCAAACTGCACGGCATGATATTCACCGCTTAAAATTCAGCCGTAATTTAGGCACGTTACTTCTTTTTTTGGATGCCAGACGCACGGTTAGGCAACTGCTTGAGCCAGAGCAGATTAAAGAACTTCGCGAGTTTGGGTTCACTCCGGTTAGAGATCCGCACATTACAATCTTGAATTTCAACAACGGACGCAGGTTATACCAAGCCTTGGATGGGCGCCGAGGCAGGCTTAACCAAGTCAAACGCCAAGCCAAAAAAATTGATTGGCGTTGGCAGCCCACGGGTCAAGTGGTGCCTTTCCGCGGCCGCCATAGCGGCAATTTAAAACTCATTGCGCTGATCGATTGTCCGGGCAGCGAACAGTTGTATGAGCACCTAGAAGATACTCTGCCGGGTTTAGAGATTGACCGCGGTCCCATGCACATAACATTAATGCGCCGGCGCTATGAAGTAGTCTCATCATCTGAGATTGCAATTGGCGGCGTTGCAGTTGGCAACGCTTTGAACAGCCTCGACCAGTTTCCAGGTGCTTGAATAAACCTGTTTACAAACAGAGGTAGATAGGGTAGAATTGGTCGCATAAAATTAACTTCAGCCCGAGGCGACTCGTTTAGGTGCTCGGGCTTAACCCAAAGGAAGGAGTTTATATGGTCAAACGAGCTGCGCAGACTGGTGCAGTACAAGGCGACGGCGAGGAGCGCAATGAAGCTGTACAGAATAGTACAGCAAATGAGCACCGCAACCGGCAACGCAGTAATGTACCAGTAAGCGCTGGCGGAGTCGGCGGCTCCGCCGTCGAGCAGGCCAGCGCGGTGCGCGGGTCGTTGAATCAGTATGAGATTGCGGTGTTATATCACCCGGATCTGGAAATCGATCTTGGTAAAGCCGAGAAAAAAATTGAAAAAATCATTACCGATAATGATGGTAAAATTGCCAAAACCGACAGTTGGGGCCGGCGTAAATTGGCGTATCCAATCAAGAAGCAGGATTTCGCCGTCTATGTTTTTTATACGGTCGAGATACCAGCCGAGAATGTTGAGAAGATAGAGCAGACATTTAATATAACAGACGAGATCATTCGTTTTTTGATTACCAAACCGGACCTTAAAGCCTTAGCTAAGGCCGAAGCCGCGAGGGCTGAAAAAGCTAAAAAAGTTGTCGAGCATGGTGAGGCTGAAGAAGACGAAAGTAGTGAAGAAGAGTAGAATATAGAGAAAGGGAGTTTTTATGGCACGCAGTTTTAATCAGGTGATTTTAATGGGTAATCTAACGCGCGATCCGGAACTGCGCACTACCCCTAATGGCACCAGCGTTTGCGGCTTTTCTTTGGCGCTGAACCGTAGCTACAAAAATGCCGATGGCGACTGGCAGGAGGCCACCGACTTTATTGATGTGGTGGCTTGGGGAGCTTTGGGTGAGAGGGTAACGCAGTACCTCAGCAAAGGCCGGGCGGCGCTGGTAAGCGGCCGGCTGCAGCAAAGAACATGGGAACAAGACGGTCAAAAGCGCAGCAAAGTAGAGGTAGTAGCCAACGATGTGACATTCATAGGTGGGCCAGGAGGCGGAGCGGCAGCCGCAACTGCTGTTGATGAAACGGCAGAGCCGGCCAAGAAGACAAGCAAGAAGACTGCCGATCCCTCCTCCGCCAAGGCTACGGAGGACAAGGAAGAAGATGTCGTTATTGAAGACATCGGCGACGAACCAATTAACCTCGATGACATACCGTTTTAGGAGAGATCATATGTTAAGCAAAAGGCAAGAAATTGAAAATTTAGCTAAAGCAGCCGGGCTAGAAGTTGAATTTGACCCCTTTGGACCAACCGTGGTTAACGCTGATGCGGAACTTATTGTATGCGCACCGTTTTATCCATTTGTTGGAGCTCGGGCATTAAATAAGACCGTGGAAGTGATACGACTCCACGAAAGAGACGAATTGCTGGCTAAAGCTGCCGCCGAAGAAAAGGTTGCGGGGAATCTAAGAATTACCCCAGGCCAGCTCGAGGCACTTCGTCAAGCTAAACTGGACGAGGGCAGGTAATGGCGAAGATTTTTAAGCATAAGACGGACGTAGCCTTTTTTGACTACAAGGATTTTAAAACCTTGCAGCGCTACGTTAACCAGTACGGGCAGATTGAACCGCGCAAAAAAACCGGCCTGACCGAGAGTAAGCAGCGCCAGCTAGCGCGCGCTATCAAACGCGCCCGCCACATCGCTTTGCTACCCTTTGTCGCTAACGGGTAAAGCGTTTATGGCTCTGAACTTTACCGACCTGAAAAAAGGAACGATTTTTCAGATGGATGGGGCGCCGTATAAGGTACTGGAGTACAAGCACACAATGATGGGACGCGGCAGCTCAAGTGTGAGCGTGAAAATCAGGAACTTAATTGACGGCAAGATTTCAGATAAAACGTTCAAGGGCGGCGAAAACATTGACAATGCTGATGTTAGTAGCCGGCCGGTGCAGTTTTTGTATGCTGATGACATCCAAGCTCACTTTATGGACACTGTCAGTTATGAGCAATTTAGTCTAAGTACGGCTGGCATCGAAGACAAAAAAAGTTTTCTAAAAGAAGGCGACACATATTCCGGTCAGTTTTTTGAAGGGCGGCTTATAAATATCGAATTGCCAAAAAATTTGCCACTTAAAGTGACTTATACCGAAGGTGCGGTTCGAGGGGATACAAGCACAGCCGTAACTAAAGACGCCACTTTAGAAACCGGCCTGGTTATAAAAGTACCCGCGTTTATCAAGCAGGGAGATATAATTTCGGTGGACACCACTACCGGTGCTTATCGAGAACGAGTTAAAAGTTAAATTGCCAAAGCGAAATGAACATCTGATAGTCGTCATGGTGGAGGCAGCGCCACCGCGCGAGTTTGTCATCTGGCCAATGCACATTACAATTGTGCCGTGGTTTCCGGTAGATGATGAGCAAAAATTGGATAGGATTTTAGAAAAAATCGCTGCCCGACATGCGGCTTTTGACGTTAAAATCAGCAAAACTGAAGAATGGGGCGACAAAGACAAATTTGAGGTAGTCCTAATTGAAGATAGCGGCAGCCTGTACCGACTCCATTGGGACACATTCCGCAGTTTGGAAAATAACGGTTTTTCGGTCCACCAAAAAGAATATTTGGGCGAAAGCTACAAACCGCATATTACCTTACGTAATCGCAAAAGCCACCATCTACCACAAGGCGAGACTATACCCGTAATATCTTTTCTGCTTATTAAACAGCTGCGCCAGAAAAAGACAGGTACTATGATAAAAGAAGTAGCCAAAGAATTTTTTTTGCAATGATAAAGGAAAAGTATGCTTCGCGCGGCGGCGCTAAGCTAGCTTCTGCTGCCGAAAGACTCAAGCTGGATTTTCGAGGCAAAGTAGTATTGGATGTTGGTGCCAGTACCGGCGGCTTTACCGATTACGCGCTGCAGCATGACGCTCGTAAAGTCTACGCTGTGGATATTGGCAAGGGGCAGCTGGATTGGCGCTTGCGTAATGACCCGCGCGTAGCGGTGATGGAAAAAACCGATATTCGCAGCGTGCCTCAACTGCCTGAGCCAATAGATATTGCCTTGATTGACGTGTCCTTTATATCGCTTCGGCTGGTGTTGCCGGCGGTATCTAAAATTGTCAGTCAAAATACACAAATTGTAGCTATGGCCAAACCGCATTTTGAAAGCGACTACATAACCGCCTCCAAACACAAAGGCGTGATTAAAAACGAGACTATCCGCCGCCGGATTTTAAAAGATTTGGAAAACTACATGCGCCAGCACTTTCTGGTAATAGGCAAAGCCGACTCAAGCGTTTTGGGTAGAAAAGGCAACCGCGAACGTTTTTATCTGCTTAAACTCTATAAATAAGAGCGTAGGGCGGACACGTCTTTAAGCGTAAAGTAAGATTGTTTGTGGACAATAAGACCTCTGCGTTCTAAAACTGATATTTGGCGACTAATAGTCTCGCGGGTGGCATTAATCGAGCTAGCCACATCTTGATGCTTAAGTGGCACGTCAATTAACAAACCTTCCGGCGTTTGTTTACCAAAACGTTCTGACATAGTGAGCAAGAAAGAAACTAGCCGCTCTCTAACTGTCCGATACTCTAAATTTAATATCCGCAAAGAATGCATGCGGTATTGTTCAATGATAATGTCCAGTAGCGGCGGCAGGGCAGTGGTATGGTGCGACAAAAAATTAAGATAGGTTCTAGGGTCGATCCGCCAGACAGTTGTAGGCGCCAGGGCTTGATAATTGACATCAATTTCTTTACCAGTTAGCGACCAAATAAGCGGAAAAATTTCGTGCACTTTACGGATAATCAGCAGATTTTCTTCGCCGTATTTACTGATGTTAAAGGCCTTAACTAGCCCCTCCTCAATATAAAAAACCCCGCTCGGCGATTCGCCCGGGCGGATGATATATTCGCCCTTGTTGTATTTTAGTTTTGTGCCGCGCTTAAACAAACCTACCAACGCTTGGGTTTGCTTATCGCTCGCCAGCATAGTTATATTTTGACATACTTTTTCTAGTCTTGGCTACCCCTCTGTAGAGTGTGATAAAAATCACTGATAAAAATCATGCCCGGTTGGTGTGAGAAATTACTGTCCGTAAGAGGTTTTTCATCTATTGTAAAGGTGCAACTAAACGGAGTACGGATGGTCGATTTAAGCAACATTGAGGCGCAACTCACCAAATTAGGAGTTAGAAAAACCTGGTTTTGCCGGCCAGAGATTCGTGAACTCCGTCACATTTTAATGCCTAACGAGCAGGTTGTCAGATGTGTGCAGGGGCGCTACCATGGCGGTTTTGCCATTTTGGTAGCTACCGAGCAGCGCCTGCTGCTGATCGATAAAAAGCCACTTTATTTGACAGTCGAAGACATCCGCTACGATATGATCTCCGAAGTTGATATCAGTGCTCGCCTCTTTGATGCGACAGTCACTATCTTTACAGTCAATAAGCAGCTGATTTTTAGCGCTTTGCGGCAACAGAAACTGCGCGAAGTGACAGCTTATGTGCAAAAAAGGGTTATGGAGCTTAGACAGTATCACCCGGAGGCACCAGTTCCGGCAGCCCCTGTCCAAGCTTCACAACCCATGCAATATCATCACCATATTTTTCCCACACTTGATGTTCATAAGATTGTGGGCACAGTAGCACTTAAAGGCAGCCGGCGAAATCCTAATCCTTATACTAAGGCGCCATTGATGGTGCGCCAGCAGTGGACGGCTTGGTCGCCTCAAGAAGAAGCTATACGTTGAACCGAAACTCAACTACATCATTTGGTCGCATTATATAGTCTTTGCCTTCGGTGCGGACTTTGCCAGCGGCGCGGGCGACGGGCAGTGAGCCGGCGGCAACCAGATCGTTGTAATCGACTACTTGAGCGGCAATAAAGCCGCGTGCGAAATCGGAATGGATGACGCCGGCTGCTTGGCGCGCGGTTGTGCCTTTAGCAATCGTCCAGGCGCGGATTTCCTTTTCGCCGGCGGTTAAAAAACTTTGCAGGCCAAGCGTGTCGCAAGCGGTGTGAATTAGCTGTACTAGGCCGCTTTCTTTTTGGCCAAAGCTTTCCAGCAGTTCCTGGCGGTCGGCTTCATCCAACCCGCGCAGTTCGGATTCTAATTTGGCACATATAAAAATAGCTTTGGATGGTTCAACTATTTTTTCCAGTTCTCGTTGCCTAGATTCATCAACTAACACCTTCTCATCCACATTGAACACATAAATTACCGGCTTCATGGTGAGTAGTTGCAGATCTTCTAATATTGTCATCCCGGACTCGATCCGGGATCCAGTCTGGATTCCCGCTTTCACGGGAATGACATTAAATAGTGGCTTACCAGAATCTAATATTTTACTGGCGTGTTCTAGGGCGCCAACTGCAGGCTGAAGCTTTGGATCTGCTTTGGCCTCTTTTTGCAAACGGGGCAGACGGTTATTAACGGTTTGCAAATCAGCCAGTGCCAGTTCGGTGTTAATGACTTCGATATCGCGCGCCGGCTCACTCGAGCCGGCGCGGGCCACTAGCGAATCTTCAAATGCCCGCACCACATGGCAAATGGCATTTGTGCCGCGAATATGGCTTAGAAATTGATTGCCTAAACCTTCGCCTTTGCTGGCACTAGCCACTAATCCGGCAATATCTACAAATGTCACAGTCGATGGCACGATTTTGTCAGTCTTATAAACCTTGGCTAGCCTTTGCAGGCGCTCATCAGGCACCGGCACCACGCCGGTATTCGGCTCAATCGTGGCAAAAGGGTAGTTGGCAATCAACGCATTAGCATCAGTCAACGCATTAAATAAAGTACTCTTCCCAACATTAGGGAGTCCAACTATCCCAATAGATAAAGCCATAAAAGTAGTTTAACGGTTTGAGATAGTATTATCTATTAACCTTTATAGCCAAGGACGATTTTTTCTGGCTCGCGCAGATAAGAAGCGAAGTTGGCAATAAGCACAATTGTTATTGTTAAAGCATAAACAAGCTGGATCGATTCGACGGCTCTGCTTTGGCTGAGAACAAAAACCCCCAACAGGGTAAGCAGCAGCCCATTGCCCATTTTAGCTCCTATACCTATATGTATTTGCTCCTGTGTTTTGTCCGCAGTTTTATATAAAAGGTAGAGAGCAGTGGTTATGGCAACGAGATAGACCGTCGCTAGTCCAGCCAGCCATGGTTTGTCGTGCACTTGCCAAAGAATAATTAAACCTCCGGCCAATACCCCAATAAAGCTTACGATACAAGTCGGTGTTTTACCGAACCGCAGCAGAAACGTGGGTTTATGGTATTTTTTATCGCCCGCGCGGTCCCGGAAGTCTTTTAAAATGATCCTGCCGACAAACATCAGGTACAGCCCAATCAACCACAACGCGTCACTTCGTATCGGATGAAAACCGTTAACAATAACTAATCCCATAGTGAACGGAATACCCACATAAGCTAACCCCAAAACCAAAGGCGCCAAAAAAGTCCGGTAGGACAAGCGAACAGGTGACAAGGAATATATCACATTAATAAATAAAGAAGCGGCGATTAAAGTTAAGGGAGTGATGCCTATAAGGCCGGCGATTGTCAGACTGGTGGTAGTAGCGATAAAAAATACTAGCCAAATATCGGCAGGTTGAGCGCCACCGGTTATCAGGGGCCGCCCGCTGCTCGCTGGGTGATTAATAGCGTCAATTTTCTGATCGGCTAAATCATTGACGCTGGTGGCACTAATATAGCTGAAGGACAGCGCCAAAATGGCCAACAACATCTCTTTGTAGTAGTGGGATAGGTCGGCCCGCAGCGACAGGCTCAGCAGAAAATAAATGACTAAAACCATAGCCACGCGGTAGCGCAACAGGCGCCACATTATTTGCAAGACTTTCATTTAGAATAAGCGGTTTTGAACGGCCAGATGCTAACAAGCGTGATCATAAAAATAACCCACATTACGTGGAACATGACTATCATGGATACGCCCAGCCAATAAAATCCGGCCAACAATGCCGGATTGCCGGTGGCCACAGCTTGATTTTCTATGGCCGCAAAGCCCCGGAAGGCTAGCAGAATAGCAACTACCACCGCCGCAATGATTGGAATTCCGAATGCGCCGAATACGTAACTGAGGTAGGCTGCTTGGTCGGTTATGAAAAGTAGGGGGAGCAATAAAATGCCGCCTCCTGTAAGCACTATCGCTCCGATAAGCAATAAATATCGCCACTTAAGTATCCGGCTTTTAAGCGGAGGCTTATTTCTTTGTATCTGCAAGCCGTGCTCGAACCGTTTTAGAAAAATACCATATAGCAGTCGGAAAACCACTAAATACAGTAATAAAACAATAAATGCCGTAATTATGTAATAACCAGGCGAATTGGGATCCGCATCAGTATAAGAAAATTCGGCTTTAGAGTTTGCGCTATAAAGCGCCATTGGCGCCAAAAACAATTTAATCACCGCCACCACTGACGTGTAACCGAAAGTTAGCACCAAAGCTGTTCTATTAAATCCGAGCCCCAAGCGTCCCAGATACCTGAATAATATCGCTGAAAGCACAATAACTGATAAGCCGGTCGAGGCGAATATCCAAAATGGCGGTGTTGATTCGATATTGTGACTAAGACGGGGGACACTGAGCGCTACAAAATTACCAGCCAGCAGGAATAGCAATAAGGCCAGTTTAGTGCTATCTGAGAATTTTGCCTTGTATACATTGCTAGTGGCCGGTTGAACCTGCTGAGGTGGAGGTAGTTGGGCAGTTGGCTGCGTACCATCTTCCATTTGCTCTTATTGTAGCAATATTTAACAAGCCAACAACACCAATTGACAGAGCAATTCCCTAAGATTAGCAAAAAATTATGCTTAATATTATAATTTTGTTATAATAAGATAACTATGATTAAAAGTGTCCAAAAAGTTATAAAAATTGGTTCCAGTTGGGGTGTTACCCTTCCAGCGAAAGAGATGAGGCGCCAAAATATAAAATTTGGAGATGAAGTAGAAGTTATTGTCCGACCTGTCTCACAATCTGTCAGCAAGAGCGATAAAGATGTTTTAAGAACAGCCCGAAAAATACTTATGGACTACAAACAAGACTTTAAAAACCTAGCCAGCAGATGATCTTTTTAACGCTCGAACAGTTGCTTGAGCTCCATGCTTTAGTAACTGGTGAGACCGGTGGCTCTAATCAGCTACTTGATATCGGCAGACTAGAAGCAGCTGTGGCTGTACAAACTCAAAACGTTTTTGGTGAAGAACTTTATTCATCAATTTATGAAAAATCGGCGGCTCTGATTAAAACAATAATTACTGGTCACCCGTTTTTAGATGGCAATAAACGTACGGCCATGCTAGCTGGATTGACCCTGCTAGAGCTTAATGATGTGAAATTTAGGGCTAAAAAGGGTGAGATTGAAGAGTTTGCAGTAAGGATAGCCAAAGAAGGACTAGGGATCGCTGAAATTGCTGCTTGGCTTGAGGCGCACTCACAAAATCTTATGTCTGAATAAGACACCTAAAGCGCCGCCGATAACAGCGACTACGCCGATGGTGAATTGCGGGACGTAAGAGGTGGTGGGATAGTCTTTGTTAACTTTTTGACTGAGCAAGCTGCCAGACGGAGTATGAATGTCAGTTGCCGTGCTGGAAGTTAATGATTGGAAGATGGAATCAAAACTATCTGCGGGTGACGGTGCTTCTTGAGTCGTGGCAGAGCTGGCAGGTATGTTTTGTATCGATTGGTTATCGGTTTGTGAACCAGAGGAAGTCGGAGTTACTAACGGTAGTGGCGGAGGTGGTAGGGAGATGTAGCCGTCACAGGCGTCGTCGATGCCGTCTTGGTCATAATCAATGCCGGAAGGCGTGACACCGACGCAGGCTTGGGTGTTGTCGGCTATGCCGTTCCCATCCAAGTCTGTCGAGCTAGCGGCCACATAAATAGTTTGGTAAATATCAATCGACTGGCCGGTTATATCCGTGCCATAAAAATGCAAGCTGTGATAGCCGCTTTCTACGTCAGAAGGGATAGTAATTTGAGCGGTAAGGTCGCCGTTAGAATCGGTGGTGTAGCTGCCCAGGCTGATGGGCGTAGAATGTAGCTCGGCCTGCAAAGTTGTGTTTGGTGCTAGAGCATATGAGCCGCCGCTGACGTAAATATTGGCCGGCTGCTGCCTATAGATTAAATCATCAGTTATTTCCGGATTGTAGCGACTGACCCTAACGGCTCGGCCGGAGTGAGGAGCATTTAAGATTTCTAGTCCAGTTTCGGCCGGTGGCGCGGCATTTAGATCGGCTACGGGCATGGAATCAGTCAAGTTATGCGTGGCTGTTAGAATTTTATTTTCCAGAAGCTGGTGGGCGAAGGCATTTGGGTGATATGTCTCACGGCCAATAGGTCCTCCCAAAAGATCTGGAAAATCATTACCAGCGGTGACTCCATTCATAGCCACTGAACCAGGACCCGCCTCGCATAAACGGTGGCCGTAGAGAGCATCTTGTACGTCTACGTAAAACACGCTGGCCTTAGCAGCTGCATTTTTAATAACAGCATCCAGATAATCAATGGCTTGCTGGGTAAAAAGTAACTCGTCATTATTCATACGTACATTAAGCGCGCAGTTTCCATTGGCTTTGGCAATTTGCGGATAGCCGATGACGTAAATTTTGGCGTCAGCCGCACCGCTGTTCTTGATTTTGGTGTAGGTATCTACAAGCCTGGGGAAGGTGCGATTAACTTCGCGTACAAACTCTAGCCGGTCTTCGTATGTGCTGTAGCAGGTACCAATACTCAAAATGCAACTGCGTAAGCGGGCGGAAAAACCGATGTCGTTGCCGCCGATAGAAATGGTAATGATCTTTGGCTGGTACTGTTTTACAAAGTCTAGCTGGTCAATGTAGCCTTGCTGGAAATTGGTTAGGATCGAAGGGACTAAACCGTTATTCTCTAGCTCCGATCTCGTGGGCGCATTCTTTATTTGTCCAGTATAGGTCGGGGTTGTATTTATAATGTCATTGATTTTTGCACCGGAACAGGCAGCAGAATGATAAGAATTGAAGTTCAGTTCTTGGCCAAGTAGGTACGGATATGATACAAGCGAAACATGGCATTTATTATCGGCCGTGTCTGTGCCTTGCAGGTATTGAAAGGCGCCTTCGCCGGATATATAAGAATCGCCCAGCGCCAAATAATCTTGTTGGTGTATCACCCCGGCACCCGTTGACAAAATATATTTGGCGGTTTTGCGGCTTGAGCCTTGATTATAAATCGCATACAGGCTCAAAGTATCGTTGCTGATAAACCTCAGGTTAGTGACATTGCTATACCCAGCAACCTGACTAAGCATAAGAGCCTGCAGGTTGCGCGACTGGCAGCTAACCGGACCGGTAATGGTAGCGGGTACTGCCGCGCAAGTACTTAAGTCGTAAATATCAAAGCGGTTAAAATCTTTGGAGGCTACAACCGCGTAGCGGCCGTCGTTTGTGATAGCGGTTTGCGGTGCCGGACTTAAACCGATTGTGTAGTTAAAGCCCGACGCAAATGGCAAAACCTCGAATGTCTGCAAGTTGATTCTTAACACAGCGACATTAGGTTCGGAAACCACCATCCATTGGCCGTTTTCGGAGAAACTGATAGAAGTATAATCAGCAGCCAGCCGGTGGTGGGTTACATCTTCCAGCTTGCCGCTGGGTGGCTGAACAACTTTATATACAATTTGGCCCAGGCTGGCATCAAACACTTTGTTAATTGAGGATAAGAAATTGTAATTAAAGTAAAGATAAAAACCATAAGGCGGCTCGGTGGTATAAGTTATAAAAGTGGACGAGTTGGGAATAGGGATATAGCGTTGGCGGTTTTCTATATAGCTTAAAACCGGCCTGTAATTAGAGTCTGTCAGACTGACGCTGGAGTTGGTGGTGGCTGAACCATACGGCGTATTAATTACGCAGCTGCTACTGCTTTCCGGCATACAATCGATGTTGCCGTTCCAGGAACGAGGTATAACTGATAAATCAGCTTGTTTTTGAAGTGTTAAAGGAGCGGGTGCCAGCCAAGATGAATCTGAGGTAGCTTGGGCCAACGCCGCAAATATAAAAGTAGCCACCGCGACTATGGCTACCCCACCCACTGCCGCTAGAGCCTTTTTCAAACTAAGCATAAACTTTAATTTGACAATTAGTCAAATTATATATCAATTTATGTCAATAAGATAGGGGATAGTAGGCTTGTCTGGCTGGTCCGTAACAACCAACGGTTATTTCAAAGGGTTTCTTGTTTTTATCCTTAATACCTAAATCGATTTCTCGAGGTGTGTCATAGACGTAATTAACAACACAATCTAAACCACTAGCTTTATATTTATCGGAAGCAGCATGGTAGTAAGTGTTGACAGCTAGTGAATCGGTTATTGATGAGGCCGGTGACCTAGTGGGTTTAAACTGACTGTTAGAATTGATAATCGATTGAATTTTCTTAAATAAGATATTGGCATCAGTTTTATCCACCACGCCATAGATAAAAGATTTATCAATATGACAAGTGGTGTCGCTATATCCTGTAAATTCTTGGTATCTTTGAGTACATAATTCTATTGTTTTTGAATCGTCTGGCACACCTACCTGGGAGACGATGTCGGCGTAAACTGTGTCAATGGCGGCGCGGGCGTGAGCAAAAGCGCGTTTGTTAAGCTCTAAAACCACTCTTTGGTAAACAAAAAAGCCGCCGACCAAAATTAAAATCAGCAAAACGGCTGAGGTGATTTTGTGTTTTTTTACAAAGCGGAGCGGCCGCTTAAGCATAGGTGTATTGTAAGCTTGCGTAGGAAGAGGCGCAACCCTATAATGCTTATGTATGAAGTATAGGCCAGACAGATGGCTTAAAGCAGTCTATGCTGGATTGGCTGTCTTGTTTATGGCTTTGGCGCCTGTAGGCTTGGCCGGCGCGGATACTTTGCCGTACATCAAAGCTACTGGCGCAGATACTGCCACTGGCGGCTGGTTTAACAGCGGCAATAACCTTTGCGATACCTCTCCTTCTTCTAACTACCAAGATTCTAATTATCAATCAGGTAGTTTTCCTTACGATAGTCAGAACCGCTACGGCGGTATTTTGGCCTATGCCAAAAGCAGCGGCGGCAATTCGGCCGGCGGCAGCTCCAGCGAATTTGCGGCCATTGCCTTAGGCGAAATTGAAGGTAGCAATTCCAACAATCTTGGTTTTTACAGCGGCGGCGCGATGGCCAAAAAAGGTGCTACAGCTTATAGCTATTTATCTTTTGCCAACTTTGTCAGTCTGCCACCGGCCAATTATTGGGGTGGGCTGATGATTAAGCCCGGGGGCACCCGCCAAACGGCCTACTGCATACCAGACTATTACAATATCAAAATGCCCAGTCCCCAGCCCGGTGCCTTGCCCGGCGGTCAATTAAGCTCGAGCACGCCGTCTGATTCGTACAGCCAAACGGCTATGAGCTCACCCTTTAACCTGGTAGGCGGCGATGTGACCATACCGTCCGGCAGCCAAATCACGATTTACATCAGAGGCTCGGTCTATATTGGCGGCAACATCACATACGGCTCTTACACGATTGATAATGTGCCCAAATTTTCGCTTGTGGTGCAGGGCACTATATATATAGGTGGCAACGTGACGCGGCTGGACGGCCTTTATATTGCCCAGCCCGACCCCACAGACAGCTCGGCCTTGCGCAACGATACCGGCAACATCTGGACATGTCACGATAACAGCACAAATCAAATTCTATACACCGGCCCGGCTTACTGCACTAACAAACTGGTGATTAATGGCGCGCTGATTGCCAAACAGATTCAGCTGATGCGCACGCCCGGCGATGTATCTGGCGCTAGCACAAATGAAGACGGCTTTGCCGCCGCCCCGGGTAGCGGCGCGGCCGAAGTTGTTAATTATATGCCGGCGATGGTTGTAGGCGGCCCATTCTTTAATGACACTAATTTTCAATCGGAAATTGACAGCTTAATTTCATTGCCGCCTGTCTTTTAATAACGCTTCTGGTAAACTAAGGGGGAAGGGCACTAAAATAAAACAAAATGCATCTAGGTAAAACCACAAAATCTATCTTAAGCGGCATAGCCGATTTTTTTGGCCTAGATATGGGCATTAGCGCCGCCAGAGTAGTTCAGCTTAAAGGGCCCGGGCCAATCAAGGCACTGAGCCGTTACGGGCAGGTGCCTTTTCCGGGTGCTTTGGCTTTAAGCGACGCCAAGGCTGACAGGCAAAAAGTGGCCCAGGTTGTTCAGCAGCTGATTAAGGATGTTGGCATAAATACCAAAAACGTGGCCGTAAACTTGCCATCCAACCGCGTTTTTACCACTCTGGTTGACATTGATAAAATGCCCCAAGCTGAACTGGCTAAAACCATTCGCTATCAAGCCGACTCTTATATACCCACACCTTTAGCCCAATCCAAAGTAGACTGGGCGGTGGTTGGCGATTCGACCAAAGATCCCAATAAGGTGGAGGTTTTGCTTTCCAGCGTGGATAACAAATTCGTAGAAAACAGATTGGAAATGCTGGAGTCAATTGGCTTAAACGTAGTTGCCTTTGAGCCGGACAGCATGGCTTTAACACGCGCCGTTATACCGGTGGACGTGACAATTACAGAGCTGGTTTTGGATATTGGCGTAGTGGCCACAGATTTAGTGATCGCTATTGCCGGCGTACCCCATCTTATTCGTTCTATCCCCACCGGCACCACGGCTTTTGTAAGGGCCGCCACCCAGAACCTGGGCATTGAGGCCCACCAAGCCGAACAGTTTGTTTTTAAATTTGGGCTTGGCAAGGACAAGCTAGAAGGGCAGATTTATCGCGCGGTTATTGGCGTAGTAGATGCCTTGATAAATGAAATCGAAAAATCAATTAAGTTCTTTAATGACCGTTATCCGGGCATTAAGATAGACCGCCTGGTCGTAACCGGCGGCGCCTCCGCCTTGCCGGAATTGCCGCTGTATTTAGCCAATCACTTTGGCATTAATGTCGAAATTGGCAATGCTTGGCGCAATGTGAGTTATCCGGCTGATCGGCACAACGAACTGCTGGCGGTTTCTAATCACTTTGCGGTAGCCGTGGGCCTGGCCGAAAGGAAAATAGAATGAGTCACGCCCAGTTTAACCTTCTGCCAGATGTTAAGCTCGAGTCGCTAAAGACGCATCGGGCGCGCAACTTTGTCGTAGCCATTAGCATAGTGGTGGCCGGCGTTTCTTTATTTATTCTTTTGCTGCTGGTTGGCATGGTGGAAGTCGTCCAGAAAAAACAGATGAGTGACGCCCAAAAAGATTTAAATAATGCTAATAGCCAGTTGGGCAGCATATCTGACCTCAACAAAATAGTGACTGTTCAAAATCAGCTTTATACTTTGTCGGGCTTACATAAAAACAAGCACATGGCTTCACGAATTTTCGATTATTTAGCCCAGCTGACTCCGACTAACGCCAGCATCAGGCGCCTAGATCTTGACTTAACACAAAGTACTCTGAGTATTAACGGTAACGCTGATTCGCAAAAAACCGTCAATACCTTTATAGATACATTAAAATTTACTACCTATAAGGCCGGCGATACTGACAGTCCGCATCCGGCTTTCAGCTCGGTGGTGGAAACCAATTTTGCAATCAATGCCAGCAATGTAACTTACAGTTTAGACATGCAATTTGACCCTAAACTTTTTGCCAACAATCTAACCGACAGCCAAGGCCGCCTTCAAGCGCCTAAATTATCTGTGCCCAGCCTGACGACTACCCGTATCGGCGACCCAACTAACAGCTTGTTTAATAGGTAAGGTAAAAATATGAAGCTCAATCTGCAAAGCAAACGCCTGCAAATCAAAGTCGATAGAGCCCAAACCAGCTTGCTGGGTATAACAGTACTGGCTACAGTTGTTACAATCTTTTCGATAGTTAGTATCAAAGCGCTGCTGACGCAATTTAATTTTCAAAATAATGTGATTGGCGCCAGGCATACTGCTGCCAAGCAGCTGCGAGCTAACGTGCAGGTTGCCCGTCAGCTGGCCAGCCAGTACAACGACGTGTTCATTGGCTCCAGCCCAACCAATGTTTTAGGCGGCAAGAATGACCCCAGTCCGGATGCTATTCCGCCGGATGGCGATAACGGTCGCATTGTACTTGACGCATTGCCCACCGCATATGACTTTCCGGCTCTGCTGACCAGCTTGTCAAAACTGATGGCCCAAGATAGCATTGGTTCGCCATCCATTGGCGGCACCGATCAGTCACAAACCGCCAATAATCAACCGTCTTCTACTCCCCAAGCATCTAATATTGACGTCACAATCAATGGCACAGCTCCCTATAAAAACGTTCAAGATATGATTAAAGATTTAGAGCGTTCCATTCGTCCCTTTGACATCACCAAACTGTCCTTAAACGGCAGCGATGCCAATATGTCTGTTGCGATTGCGGTCAGCACCTATTACCAGCCCGCCAAAACCCTCAATTTAAATACCAAGGAGGTCCACTAGTCATGACTCTGTCACTCCATTTCACATTTAACATTTCACCTTTCACATTAATTTCTCATTTTTCATTTATCAAACTAGCTGCAGCTAAAAAATGTAAATTGCTAATTGATAATTCATTGAAAATTGCTAATTGTAAATTGAAAACTGCAGCGACGGAAGGAGCTGCTTTATGAGGCGGCGTGATATTTTGACAATCGTAGCGGCGGCTGTGATTACGGCTATTTTTACCTTTATATTGGCCAGCGCGGTCTTTTCGCCTAAACGCTTTAGCTCTAAAGTGCCGGTTATCGATACCATCAACAGCTCTTTTCCGGATATTAAAAATGACTCGGCTTATAATTCCTTCCTAAATTCCAACGCCCTTGACCTAACTCAACCAGTACAGATTGGCAATAATCAAAATCAGGCGCCGTTTGGCGGTTCGCAATGAGGATGTCGTGACTCTGTCACTCCAATTCACATTTCACATTTCACATTTCACCTTAATTTCTCAATTATCA
>CAZXDA010000008.1:0-21190 GCA_964639445.1 uncultured Candidatus Saccharibacteria bacterium | reverse complement strand
GAGTGTTTGTGGGCCTCAGCGGGGGCGTTGATTCTAGTGTGGCCGCTTTGCTACTCAAAGAGCAGGGCTATGAGGTCGTCGGTGTTTATATGAAAAATTGGAGCCAAGATTTGCCGGGTGTAAAGTGCCCCTGGATGGAAGATTATCAGGATGCTAAGCGAATAGCTGTACAACTTGGCATTGATTTCAAAGTTTACGATTTTGAAAAGGAGTACAAGCACAGAGTTGTTGATTATATGATCCGCGAATATAAAGCCGGCCGCACACCCAACCCGGACATCATGTGCAATCAGGAAGTCAAGTTTAAGCTGTTTCTGGAGACCGCGTTAGCAGATGGCGCAGATTATATTGCCACAGGGCATTATGCCAAAGTTAAAAACGGCAAGCTAATGCGCGCTCGCGATGAGAACAAGGATCAAACATACTTTTTATACCGCATTGATCACAAGGCTTTGGATAAAGTTCTATTTCCGCTGTCTGACTTAACAAAACAGGAAGTGCGAGAAATTGCTAAAAAGTATGGCCTAATTTCTGCCAACAGAAAAGAGAGTATGGGCATCTGCTTTGTCGGCAAAGTTGGCATTAAGGATTTTTTGAGCCAGTATGTCAAAGAAAGTCCAGGCAAGATCATCAATCAGTATGGTAGGGTCGTCGGCCAGCACGACGGCGCCATTTTCTATACCATCGGCCAGCGCCACGGCTTGGAAGTCGGTGGTGGTTTGCCGTATTACGTCACCGGTAAGAACATGAAGAAAAACGAGATTCATGTCACTACTGACCTACAAGACGAAAAGCTCTGGAGCAAGAAGGTGCGACTAACAGATATGCACTGGCTAGGTCCAGGGTCGTCATTCCCGCGCAAGCGGGAATCCAGTCTATATGTCCGAACTCGTCACCGCGCTCCCCTCATCCCGGTCAAAAAACTTAACAGGTCAAGTAATTTGACCGCTGCTGTCGAACTCGAGGAAGAAGTCCGCGCCCTAACTCCTGGCCAATCCGCCGTCTTCTACTCCGGCAATAAAGTTCTGGGTGGTGGTATAGTAGTCTAAACTGTTAAACTGTAATCGATGACCCCGATTAGAAGTAGCATCGCATACGCTAGCTCTGATTTGCTAAAGCAGAATCAGACTTCTAACGGGGTCTATCCCGTTAGACCTCACTCCCTCATTTCCGAATCTAAGTTGTTCGTTGGACGGCAGGTTTTGCTTCCAACTATTTGCTATAGTTTAAAGCTGGAGATTGAGGTCTAATCGGGATGACGGCGCAGGAAATTAGAAAAAAATATTTGGAGTTTTTTAAGGCTCGCAGGCACAAGATTGTTCCCCGCGCTAGCTTAGTGCCACAGGATGACCCAACAACCTTGTTTACCGGCAGCGGCATGCAGCCGCTGATTCCGTATTTGCTGGGGTTGCCGCATCCAGAGGGGCAGCGATTAACCAACAGCCAAACATGCTTCCGCGCCGAAGACATGGACGAGGTCGGCGACAACCGCCACACTACTTTTTTTGAAATGCTCGGCAATTGGAGCTTGGGTGATTACTATAAAAAAGAGCAGCTGGCTTGGGTATGGGAATTCTTTACTAAAGAGCTGAAGCTACCCAAAGATAAGCTTTGGGTAACCTGCTTTGAGGGTGACCAAAAAACCGGCGTGCCAAAAGACAGCGAATCGGCCAAAATCTGGGAAAGCCTAGGTGTTCCAAGGGAGCGCATAGTTTTTTACGGCACCAAGCATAATTGGTGGAGCCGGGAAGGCGAGCCATCCAAAATGCAGGTGGGTGAGCCGGGTGGGCCAGATTCCGAGATTTTCTACGATTTCGGAACGCCGCATGATGAAAAATATGGCAAACACTGTCATCCAAACTGTGACTGCGGCCGATTCCTCGAAATAGGTAACAGTGTCTTCATGACATATAAAAAAACAGCGACCGGTTTTGAAAAACTACCAAAACCGAATGTTGATTTTGGTGGCGGGCTAGAACGAATTGCGGCGGCTAGTATTAACTCGCCAGATATCTTTCAAATTAGCCTAATAAAGCCAATAATATCCGGCCTAGAAAAACTTAGTAGCCAGCAATACGAGCAACATCAGGCTAGCATGCGCGTAATTGCCGACCATTTACGGGCAGCCGCCTTTTTGGCGGTTGACGGCGTGGTGCCTAGCAACAAAACTCAAGGTTATGTGCTACGCCGGTTGATCAGACGAGCAGTGCGTTTTGCCTTTGACTTAGGTATTGAACACGATTTATGCCAGCAAGTAGTGCCGATTATAGCTGACTTATATCATGATGATTTCCCGGAAGTAGTCAAAAATCGCGAAAAAGTCGCAGAAATATTATCCAAGGAGGAAAAAACTTTTCGCCAAACCCTCCGAAATGGCCTGAGAGAATTCGAAAAAATTGTCATTCCGGCGAAGGCCGGAATCCAGACTGGATCCCGGATCAAGTCCGGGATGACGGGAAAAGACATCTTCAGGCTTTATGATACTCATGGGTTTCCAGTCGAGCTAAGTTTGGAGGAAGCCAAAAAGAGGAAGATTCCAATTGATGAAGATTGGCGCAAGGAGTTCGATAAGCTTATGGAGAACCAGCGTCAGCGTAGTCAGACGGCGGCACAAGGGATGTTTAGAGGTGGATTGGCGGATCAGTCGGAAGAAGTCGTTAAGCTGCATACGGCTACTCATTTGATGTATCAGGCGCTTAAAGATGTGTTAGGCCAGCATGTGGTGCAGCGTGGTAGCAATATCACCGCTGAGAGGACGCGGTTTGACTTTAGTCATCCGGAAAAAATGACGCCAGAGCAAGTTAAGCAGGTTGAAGATATTGTCAATCAAAAAATTGCCGAAGATTTACCAGTAACGTGGAAAGAAGAAAAAACTGAAGAAGCATTAAAAACTGCCAGCGGCACCTTTGGAGATAAATACGGCGATAGCGTAAAGGTATATACAATCGGCGATTCAGCTCATCCCTTCAGCCGCGAAATCTGCGGCGGTCCGCACGTGGAGCATACCGGCCAAATTGGCGAAAATAATAGAAAATTCAAAATAGTCAAAGAAGAATCATCCTCCGCTGGCGTCCGTAGAATAAGAGCTGTTTTGCGGTGATCCTGAAGAGTTAGCGTGGTATAATCAATCTGATTATGCTTGAAAAAGCTAAGGCTCTAAAAAACAAAGTGCCGAAAGTTAAAAGCAGCGGTAAACCGGTGGGCGACTATTTGGTGGCGCTAGATGTCGGTACGGAATTTATCAAGGCTTTAATCGGCCGTATTATTGGTGATGAGGTGGAAATTATAGGTGTTGGCCGATCGCACCAGGGGCTATCGGATATGCAGGCCGGTGCTATTGCCGATATCGCCGCCGTTGTTGCTAACTGTGACCAGGCGCTGGCGGCAGCCGAGCGGCAGGCCCAAGTCAGTGTCCGTACCGCCGTGATAGGTATTGCCGGCGAGCTGGTCAAAGGCACGACCTCAACTGTCCGTTTTATGCGCAAGAATCCTACCAAAGAACTGAGCATTGACGAAATGGAGCGAATAATTGAAATAGTACAAGAGCGGGCTGAGGCCCAGGCTCGCAAGCAGTTGG
Organism: uncultured Candidatus Saccharibacteria bacterium; assembly: GCA_964639445.1. Taxonomy (GTDB): domain Bacteria; phylum Patescibacteriota; class Saccharimonadia; order Saccharimonadales; family UBA10212; genus 2-01-FULL-49-22. Next base: position 17,613 of record CAZXDA010000008.1, on the reverse strand, counting down.
CTTGGGAATTGGGCGGCAAAGACGTGCATGTCCGTCTGGTCAACAGTGCTTTGGTTAGAATTGATATTGACGGCTATAAAGTGACTAATCCGGTTGGCTTTCAGGGCAAAGGCGTGGAAGTAGAAATGTACACGGCCTTTGCGCCAATGATTCATATTGGCGCGCTGGAACGCACGGCTGCCGAACTTGACCTCGATCTTTTAGCGGTCGCCGCCGAGCCTTTTGCGGTGGCCCGTTCGGTGGTGGGTGATGACCCGAATGCTAACGTCAGCGCTGTATTAATGGATGTTGGCGGCGGCACAACCGATATTGCGGTAGTTAACGAAGGTGGCGTAGAGGGTACTAAGATGTTTGGCATTGGCGGCCGGGCTTTTACGTCTGCTGTTGCCCGTGAGATGGATATAGATTTTAACAGAGCCGAATCTTTAAAGGTTGGGTTGAGTTCTTCAAAAGTGTCAGCTGAGCGGCGTCAACAGATACAAAAAGCCCTATCTAAAACTTTGAAAGTCTGGGTAAACGGCGTCGAGCTGGCGCTGGCCGAATTTAACAAGCTGGATAACTTGCCACACCGCATGCTGCTGTGTGGCGGCGGCTCCAGCCTGGAGATGCTAATGGACGAGCTGGAAAAGGGTGCCTGGTACAAAAACCTGCCGTTCACCAAAAAACCAACAATTCAGCACATCCAGCCGGACGAAGTAGTTGGTATTACGGATACCACAGGCGATGTAACTGATCATACATTTATTACCGCCATGGGGCTTTTGAGGGTAGGATTGGATACTATCAACTCCGGCGCAGCAGAAACTAGTATGTCGATTAAAGATAAGCTTAACAAAGTGCTGCGTGTATGAAAAAAGAAACTATTTATTTGGATGTTGATGATGATATAACAACCATTATTGATAAAGTTGAAAGCGCCAAAGAGAAGATCGTAGCCCTGGTGCTGCCTAAACGTTTTGCCGCATTGCAGAGCATTGTTAATATGCGGCTTTTGAAACGCAGTGCCGATTCGGCCGGCAAAAACGTGGTTTTGGTCACGGCCGAATCGGCACTGCTACCCCTGGCTGGCGCAGCCGGCATTATGGTATCTAAAAGTCTGCAAAGCCAGCCGGAGATCCCGCCTCTACCAGCTGATTTACCGCCAGAAAAACCGGCGGTCCCGGTGGATCCGGACGCTGAAGTAGATGCCAAAGATGCCAAGCTTGACTATCACCGCTCAATTGGTGAATTAGCCGCTGGCGCAGAGGCCGAGCCGGAAACTATCCCACTGGAGGATGCTGAAGAAGAAAAAGCCACCAAAAGAGCGGCTACTAAACCGTCGCGCAATAAACGGTCCAAAATACCTAATTTTGAACGCTTCAGACTGTTGTTGGCAGCTGGTATAGCGGCCTTTATTGCATTTATTGTCTTTATTATTTTGGCTATTTTTGTCTGGCCAAAGGCGATTATAACTTTGCAAACCGAAGCCACACCAATTTCGGCCAGCTTCCAGCTCAACACTTCTGATAGCGCTAAATCACTCGATGAAAATAAGGGAATTATTCCAGCGGTCTTAAAGACGTCCGATCTAACATCTAATCAACAGGTTCAAGCCACCGGCCAACAAAATAACGGCAATAAAGCCTCCGGTACAGTCAGTCTCAAAAACTGCACAGGCAGCGCTGTAACTGTGCCTGCTGGGACAGGTATTAGCAGTGGCGGATTGACTTTTATAACGCAAAAATCGGCTTCGCTTGATTCTGGTAACTTTGATATTTACGGCAACTGCAAATCAAGCGGCGGGCACATCGGCAATGTTGATGTGGTGGCGCAGCAGGGAGGCAGCAAATACAACTTAGCCGCCGGCCAAACTTTTAGCGTTTCCGGGCAGCCAAGCGGCGTAACGGCCGGCAATAGCAATGCCTTTAGCGGCGGAACAGATAATGTCGTAACAGTCTTAGCTCAGTCTGATGTGGACGGTGCTAAGAGTAAAATCACCGATCAAGACAAGACCAAGTTTACAGATAATTTTAAAAAGCAGCTGAGTGATCAGAACTTTTACATTATTGCCTCGACGCTTAAAGCCGCCGACCCGGTGGTTAATGCCTCGCCGGCTGTTGGCCAGCCGGCGGCCGCGGCCAGTGTTTCCATTAAAATTACCTACAGTGTTTTGGTGGTGCAAAAAAATGATTTAAAAAAGGCCATAACCGACGAACTCAATAAACAAATCGATCAAAGCCGGCAAAAAATCGGCACAGATGACGTTTTACAAGGCGCAGCAGTAGCTGTTCAGAGCCAAAGTTCGCCGACAGCCGCTACGCTAAGCATTAGCGAAAGCACTACAGCCGTGCCGACCATCAACACGACCGCTATTGCTAAACAAGTTGGCGGTAAAAAAGCCGGCGAAATCAAATCGCTGCTTAGCGACTATCCGGGAGTCAAGAACGTGGATGTTAGAATGAGCCCGTTTTGGGTAAGCAAAGCGCCCAAGAAAACCAGCAGAATTCACATAGTTCTGCAGCAAGTTAAGGATAATACCCCGTGATCGAAGCAGCAGAAGTATTGGGTTTGGATGTTGGTTTAAAGCGTACAGGGATTGCCAGGGCGTCAAATATCGCCAGATTAGCGGAGCCGTCAATGAGCGTTGCAACAAATGAAGCTATTACCAAATTAACAACGTACCTTAAAGACCATAAAGTCGAAGCTATAGCGGTGGGGCTGCCACGCAACCTTAAGGGCGAAGATACTGATCAAACAGCTTGGGTGCGGCAATGGGTGGACGAAGCCAAGCCAAAAATAAATACCCCACTTTATTGGCAGGACGAAGCCTTAACCAGTCGTGAAGCGACTGGTAAACTTCAAAATTCAAACATCAAACAGCAGCATTTTGATGAGCATGCTTTGGCAGCTGCCATCATTCTGCAGGATTTTCTCGATACGCCAGAAACCGCCAGGGTAATGTGTTAGATTAAAAGGACGCGATGGAGCCATCTATTAAATCACGGATTACTAAGCCATGGATTATTGCCCTGATTGTGGCTTTGATTGCAGTTGTTGGCAGCGTAGCTATCTTACGCAGTTGGTATAACGTCAATTTAAGGCCGGCCAGTTCGTCAACCGCAGCTGCTTACTTTACGGTCAATCGGGGTAGCGGCGTCCATCAAATTGCCGTGGATTTACAAGCTGGCGGCTTGATCCGCAGCATTAGTGCCTTTGAAACATACGTTACAGCCAGTAACTATCGCGACAAACTGCAGGCCGGCACTTATAAATTAAGCCCGTCAATGAGCGTGCAAACCATCGTTAATAAGATGGTTAAGGGCGATGTGGCTAAGGATTTGCTGACTATCGGCCCTAGCAAACGGCTTGATCAAATCAAGCAGACTTTTCGTGATAACGGTTATTCGCAGACAGAGGTAGACACCGCCTTTAATCCAGCTAATTACGCGGGCCACCCGGCGCTGGCCAGTTTGCCGGCTGGTGCTACCTTAGAAGGCTACCTATATCCAGATTCATTCCAAAAATTAACCGATACGCCAGCTCAATTTATTGTTCGCGAATCGTTAGACGAGATGCAAAAGTACCTAACAAATAACATAACTAGCGGCTTTAAGCAGCAGCAACTATCCACTTATCAGGGGATAACATTGGCGTCAATTGTCCTTAAAGAATATTCGAGTAGCAAAGACGAGACAGTAATTCAGCCAATTGTGGCTCAGGTTTTGCTGGCCAGGCTCTCGCAGAATATGCCTCTGCAGGCCGATGCTACGGCCATTTACGGCGCAATCAAGGATGGCGTGCAGTTGCCGCAAGATACAGCCAAGGCAGCGGCAGTTGCCATTGCCCATGACTCTGCCTACAATACCTATTTGCATAACAGTTTACCACCTGGGCCAATCAGTAATGTAACTAAAGAGGCTTTGCAAGCCGCAGCCCATCCAGCCACTACTGATTATCTTTACTACTTCACCGGTAATGACTGCAAGATGCACTTCACAAAAACGGCGCAAGAGCACCAGGCAGCCATCGAAAAATATGGTGTAAAGACATGCACTTTGTAGTTGGTATAATAAGAAGTTGTGCGTAAACGCCGTTTTAACCGTTGGATGTTGGTAGCCGGCAATCTTTTTTTGCTGCTCGCTATTGGCGTTTATGTAATTAGCAACCGTTCAGCTAGCCAAACTATACATTCTAATAACCTACACAGCGCTGTAGCGACAGCTAGTTCAGTGCCTAACCCCCTTGATCAACTATCATCGGCTCAGATTGCTCTTAATGTGGCGCAGATGACTCGTTTGCCGGAACTCACCCCTATACGTAATCAGGCTGATTCTGACGCTTTACTTTTATCTCTCGTGCCATCTGATACGACTGTACTGGCCAAACCCCAGGTAGTGGCCACCGCCCAAAAATCTAAAAGAGACATTATCCATTATGTTAGCCAGCCAGGAGATACAATTGGCACTCTGGCTGATCGTTTTCACGTCAGCGCGGACAGTATCCGCTGGTCAAACAACCTTAGCGGCAATAACCTAACCGCTGGCCTAAAACTATCAATCCCGCCGGTTAACGGCATTGTCTATACTGTGAAGACAGGCGATACGCCATCATCTTTGGCACGCAAATTCAACGCCGACGAAGGTCAGGTTATTGTTTACAATGATGCCGAAATTAGCGGTCTGCAACCCGGGGACCAGATTATTATTCCCAACGGCCGGATTCAACCCGTTATCACGTATGCATCCTTCTTTGCTGCCACCTATGGTGGTAATGGTTACGACTATGGTTACTGTACTTACTATGTGGCTTCCAGAGTATCTGTACCTACCAACTGGGGTAATGCCAATACTTGGGCTTTATATGCCGCTTTGAGCGGCTGGACAGTCAGCCGTGCGCCCGTAGCTGGAGCTATAGCCCAGACTAGCAGAGGATGGTTAGGGCATGTGGCCATTGTTGATACCGTAAATGCCGACAGCACAATGATTAAATATTCGGATATGAACGGATTGGCTGGTTGGGGTCGGGTTGGTCACAGCGACTGGGCACCAGCTTCCACGTTTGAACACTATATCTACCACTAGCCTACGGCTAGCGAATTTATCATTTAGCAATTTACATTTTTCAATAATTTTTCATTGATCATTTTTCATTGCAGCGACAATCGTTAAATGTGAATTGATAAATTAATGTGAAATGTGAATTGTAAATTGTAAAATGCCTTTATGGCGTTTGTGGATAGGGTTTCGGTAACATTGAAAGCCGGTGACGGCGGCAACGGTATTGTTAGCTTTAGGCACGAGAAATATAGAGAGCAGGGCGGACCTGATGGCGGCGACGGTGGTGATGGCGGCGACATAGTTTTGCGCGCTAGTCGCAATCAAAATACGCTGGCCGCTTTCCGCTATAAAAAATTATTGAGAGCGGAAAGCGGCCAAGCAGGCAAAAAAGCCAAAAAGCACGGCAAAAGCGGCGCTGATCTAGAAATTGACGTGCCGGTTGGTACGATCGTAACAGATCGGTCAGGCCAAGACTTGGCCGATTTTACAGCTGATGGTCAAAGAGAGACGCTGGCGCGCGGCGGCAAAGGCGGCTTTGGAAATGCCCATTTTGTCAGTTCAACTCGCCAAGCACCGAGAGTTTCCGAAAAAGGCGAAAAAGGCCAAGAAATCGAAGCCACATTTGAGCTTAAGATGATTGCTGATGTAGGAGTTGTGGGTCTGCCCAATGCCGGCAAATCGACACTTTTGTCAGTAATTAGCAACGCCCGGCCAGAGATTGCCGATTATCCATTTACCACGCTGGTGCCGAATTTAGGCGTAGTCGATATCGACCAAAAAACCAGCTTGCTTTTTGCCGATATCCCCGGCTTGATTGAAGGTGCCAGCCAGGGCAAAGGACTGGGTGATAAGTTCCTACGTCACATCGAACGCACCAGTGTTTTAATCCATTTGATTGATGTGTATAGCCAAGACACCGCGCATGATTATCAGACGATTATGAAAGAACTGGCGGCCTATCAAGTGGATTTGAGCCAGCGTCCGCAGGTGGTGGCGCTATCTAAAATTGACGGGGTTGATAAAAAAGAGATAGCGGCGCAAATGAAAGCCCTTAAAAGAGTCATACCCAAAAAAACGCTGGCTTTAGCCATTTCCAGCCAAAGCGGCAAGGGCATCAAAGAACTGTTGGCAGTTGTCAACAAAGCAGTCGAGCAGGCGAGGTCAAAATGACTTTTTATTTTTATGATTTGGAGACGAGCGGGTTTAATCCACGGACCGATCGGATTATGCAGTTTGCCGGTCAGCGGACGGATATGAACCTCAAGCCGATAGGTAAACCGGACAACGTTTTGGTTAAGATGACGCCGGACATCTTGCCAGAACCGAGTGCTGTTTTAGTGCACGGAATTACTCCTCAAAGAAGTCTGGCAGAGGGCGTAGGCGAGGCCGAATTCGCAAAATACTTGACTGGTCAAGTATTTTCGCCAGACACCATCACTGTCGGCTACAACAACATCCGTTTTGACAACGAATTCATTCGCTTTACGCTGTGGCGTAATTTTCATGATGCCTACGAGTGGAGTTGGAAGGACGGTTGTAGTACGTGGGATTTGTTGGATGTAGTTCGAATGACGCGGGCGCTTAGGCCAGCCGGCATTAAATGGCCATTTGCTCCCGATGGTAAGCCGACAAATAGCCTTGAATATCTAAGTGCCGTAAATTTGTTAGATCACGTTGACGTCCATGATGCTATGAGTGATGTTAAGGTTTTAGTTTCTCTAGCCAGACTTCTTAAAGAAAAACAGCCAAAACTATTTGATTATCTTTTAAACATCCGCGGCAAAGATAAAGTGCGGCCGCTGGTGACTAAGGGCGAGCCGCTGATTTACACCAGCGGCCGTTACCCGGCCGAGTTTGAAAGAACAATCATTGCCGCAGCAGTGGCAGAAAAAAAAGATAAGTCTAGCGCCTTGATGTATGATCTGCGGATTGACCCAGAGGAGTTTAAAGATTTATCGGCTTCTGAGTTGGCCGAGCGCTGGGCAGCCAGAGGGGGGGATGTGCCTTATTTTCCGATTAAGGAACTTAAATATAATCGCTGTCCGGCGGTGGCGCCTTTAAGTACGCTTGATGAAGAGAGCACCAAGCGGCTTAAGCTTCATCAAGAAATTATTAATGCTCATTTTAAGCAGCTTAAAGCCGCCAGAATTTTTGGAGACAAATTATTGGAAGCGCTAGAACTCATGTGGCCGCCACGGCAACCGGAAATGGTAATTGATCCCCAGAAAGTCGACACTCAACTATATGACGGATTTATTAAAAATGAAGACAAACCGAAGATGTCTGTGGTACGAGCGGCCAAGCCGGAAGAACTATCAAAATTAGAAATAGATTTTAAGGATGAGAGACTTAAAGCCTTGTTGCCGCTTTATAAAGCCCGCAATTTTTCTCAGATTCTAACTGAAACAGAGAAACAAACGTGGGAAAATTTCCGCCGTCAAAAGCTCTTAGCCGGAGATGACAATTTAATTAATCGTTTCCTTGCTCAGATTGAAGAAATAAATGAAACTCCTGGCCTCAGCGCTAAGAAGAAAAGTCTACTTAAAGACTTATATGCCTACGCCGATTCAATTAGACCGGTAATTTAAGCTGCTGCCCTTTTCTGCTATGCCAATAAATACTGATTAAATATAAGGCTCTTTTAGGGGTAAGATGTTCTTTATGGATCAGGTACAAACTAAGAACTAGCGCAGAAGATACGCACAGCTCTGAAAAAGTTATTTGGATATTTGTGCCGGGAATAATCCCTAAAACAATCAGAAAATCCCACATTTCATCCGCCTAAACTTTTTATCAAATTATGGAGCGTCTTTCTCAGGTATCGCCGCCCATAACCTGTCTTTAGCCACTTCTCACGAAAGTAGGCGTCATACTTGTTTTTGAAAGCTTCATAATGTACAAGTTTAAGCGGTACTAATGTTTTAGTAGCTGGAACCTGGCCAGCGTTATGCTCAAGTAATCTTTTATCTAAATCATAGGTCGAACCTACGTAGAACTCACCGCTTTTAATGCTATGAAGAACGTATACATATCGCATGATAAAAAGTTTCGGCGGACAAAGCCCCAACCTTAAGTTAAAATAATAATAAAACTAAGTTGCATTTATTTCAATAACTTTATATAGCTTATGCTTATATTTATCGCGTAAGAGTTAGGTCTGGAAAAAAATGGTTAAAAACCGTATAATCGTTCGGTTATATGGCCGATTTTATATCTGTAAAAGGCGCCCGGGAGCATAATCTTAAGAACATAAATCTGGAGATTCCACGGGAGAAGCTGGTGGTGATTACGGGGCTTTCGGGCTCCGGTAAATCATCGCTGGCCTTTGACACCATTTACGCTGAAGGGCAGCGGCGCTACGTGGAGTCTTTAAGCGCCTATGCGCGCCAGTTTTTAGGTTTGATGGAGAAGCCCGATGTTGATCAAATTGAGGGTTTATCTCCGGCAATTTCCATTGACCAAAAATCAACCAGCCGCAATCCGCGCAGCACGGTTGCAACCGTGACTGAAATCTATGATTACTTGCGTCTGCTATTTGCGCGAATTGGCATTCCGCATTGCCCGATTTGCGGCAAACCGGTGACGCGCCAGACATCGACGGCTGTAGTTGATCAGATAATTTCCGGCATACCTGGCGCTAGATTGATGATACTTGCTCCCATAGTGGTTGATAAAAAAGGTGCTTTTGAGCATATTCCTGAGCAATACCTGCGCGCGGGCTTCGCCCGCGCGCGCGTGGACGGGGTTATTTACTCCCTCGACGAATTTCCGGCTCTAGATAAAAACTACAAACACAATATCGAAATCGTGGTTGATCGCTTAGTTAATGATGAAGAAAGTCAGGGCCGGCTGGCGCAAAGCGGGGAGCAGGCTTTTGATATATCTGACGGCTTGCTTGTCGTCCATAACGCCGACAGTAAAAAAGATACTAGCTATTCCTTAAAATACGCCTGTGTTGATCACCCAGATGTGGCCATACCAGAACTTGAACCACGGACTTTCAGCTTCAATAGTCCACACGGCGCTTGCCCGGTTTGCACCGGCTTAGGTAGCCGTCTAGAAGTTGATCCGCAGTTGGTAATTCCCAACGGCCGGCTAACAATCGCCGAAGGCGCCATCAGGCCATACAACCGCATCAGCAGCGATTCTTGGTATATCAAAAAGCTTCAGGCTGTGGGCGATCGCTACGGTTTCTCGATTCATAAGCCAACCGGCAATTTGACTAAAAAGCAACTGGACATTATTTTGTACGGTACCGACAACGAAATCTATCGCATTGGCTTGAGTATGGGGCGGGGTTTTAATACTACTTATGAAGGCGTGATTCCCAATTTGGAACGTCGTCACGAAGAGACCCAAAGCGACTTTATGCGACGTGAAATCGAGCGCTTTATGATAGAGCGGCCGTGCCATGCCTGCAATGGTAAACGCCTCAAACCGGAAGTCTTAGCCGTGACTGTGGCTGATAAAAATATTATGGATATCTGCGAGCTTGATATTGATAAGGCCGTCGTTTTCTTTCAAACAATTAAACTTGATGCCAAAGAACAGGCGATTGCCCACCAGATCCTTAAAGAGATAAATGCTCGGCTGAAGTTTTTGAAAGACGTAGGCCTAAACTACCTGACTTTAAGCCGTAGCGAGGTTTCGCTTTCAGGGGGAGAAGCCCAACGCATTCGTCTGGCAACGCAAATTGGCTCTGGCTTGCAGGGCGTTTTGTATGTGCTGGACGAGCCGAGTATTGGGTTACATCAGCGCGATAATAAACGCCTGCTTAATACTTTAGAGCGACTGCGCGATTTGGGTAACACCGTAATTGTAGTTGAGCACGACGAGGAAACAATTCGCAGCGCTGACTATTTAGTGGATATTGGCACGGGTGCCGGTATTCACGGAGGCAAAATTGTCGCTACCGGTACGACAGAGGAGGTGGCCAAAACTAAAGCCAGAGTTACTGCTCAATTTTTGCGTGGTGAGCGCATCATTCCAACGCCGAAGAACCGGCGAGCCGGCAATGGCAAGAAACTAACAATCATAGGCGCTCGTGAGAATAATCTTAAGAGTATTGACGTAGACGCCCCGCTCGGTCAGTTTGTGGTAGTCAGCGGCGTTTCTGGCTCCGGCAAATCACGCTTAATTAATGATATTTTAGCGCGCGAACTATCTGCCAGACTAATGCGCGCCCAAACGGTTCCCGGCCATCATGATGACATAGAAGGTATAAATCATCTGGATAAAGCGATCGTTATTGACCAATCACCAATCGGGCGCACGCCACGCTCCAACCCGGCGACCTACACTGGCGTTTTTACACCGATTCGCGATCTTTTTGCGCAAACACCGGAGGCCAAAATTCGCGGTTACAGCCCCGGCCGCTTTAGCTTTAACGTCAAAGGCGGCCGCTGCGAAAACTGTGCTGGCGACGGCGTTATTAAAATCGAGATGCATTTTTTGCCGGATGTCTATATGCCGTGTGAGGTCTGTCATGGCAAGCGCTACAACCGTGAAGCGTTGGAGATTCACTATAAAGGCAAGACCATTAGTGACGTGCTGGAAATGACATGCGAGCAAGCGCTTGAGTTCTTTGAGAATATTCCAGCCATCAACCGTAAATTACAAACTTTGGTTGACGTTGGCCTTGGCTATATTGAGCTGGGACAGCCGGCAACAACTTTGTCTGGCGGCGAAGCGCAGCGTGTTAAATTGGCTACCGAACTATCTCGCCGGCCAACCGGCCGCACTCTTTATATTTTGGATGAACCAACCACCGGTCTGCATATGGCGGACGTGGCTAAACTACTTCACGTTTTGCATGCACTGGTTAATACCGGCAACAGTGTAGTGGTAATAGAACACAACCTGGATGTTATAAAATCAGCCGACCACATCATTGATATGGGACCAGAAGGCGGCGATGCCGGCGGCCAGATTGTGGCCGCCGGCACCCCCGAACAAGTCGCCAAAAACAAAAGTAGCTACACCGGCCACTTCCTAAAGAAAATGCTCGCCCCTTCTTCCTCCAAACGCACCACTCACGTGATGTAGCCGCTTGTCAAAGCGCACAACAGCCTGCGGAACTCCCTTCGGTCGGCCTCGCTCTTTATTGTTTCTTCAAGGAGTCGCTCGGCACGTCCTCGGCTTAGATGTTGATGCTTTTGACGCGTCTACTCAGTGAGTAATGCTGAGTGTTTGTCGAAAGAAGGCGCTAGCATAGTCGTATCTTTATTGTCATTCCCGCGAAAACGGGAATCCAGTATGATTAACTCATGCAAACGGAGTATGAGGCTAAGTTCCTCGATGTTGATGTTAGTGCTCTGCGATCTAAGCTAAAGGCTCTAGGAGCAGCACAGAAATTCGCTGAACGATTGATGAAGCGCCGCAACTTTGACTATCTAGACAACCGCCTAGAAAAAGTTGGCGGTTGGATTAGAGTGAGAGACGAAGGCGATAAGGTTACTCTAAGTTACAAGCAGCTTAACCATCGGAATATAGACGGAACTCAAGAAGTTAATTTAGTCGTTGATAATTTTGACGCAGCTTGTAAATTTCTGGAATCAATTGGGCTAAAGCAGAAATCCTACCAGGAAACTAAGCGTGAGAGCTGGACGCTGGGCGGCGTTGATATAGAAATAGACACTTGGCCATGGATTCCGCCTTTTGTAGAGCTTGAGGGAAAAAGTGAACAAGCCATCAAAGACCTAGCTGCTAATTTGGGTCTGGACTGGAGTAAAGCTTTGCACGGCAGCGTGGAAATCGCCTACCAAAGTTATTACGACTTCACTGAAGAAGAAATCGACAACTGGCCAGAAATCACCTTCAGCCCAATCCCGGCATGGTTAGAACAAAAGAGAATAAAAGTTGGCAAGGCTCATGCAAGGTGAGATTTTAGATTTTACTAGGCAGCTAGTTGAAACGCCATCGCAGAATGGCACTGATAGTGAAGCGGCGGTAGCTAATCTAGTAGCTGATAAATTGCGGGGTTTTGGTTTTGAGCCAGAAATTATAGGAAGCAAGGCGCACCCATCTGTTATATGCCATGTCAAAAAAGCTGGCGGTGGTAAAACTGTCTGGCTAGAAAGCTGCCTAGATACAGTCCCCGCTGGTGATGAAAGTAAATGGTCGCATCCACCATTTAGTGCCGAAATTGAACAGGGTCGTATGTATGGTCGAGGAGTTGCAGACTGCAAAGTCGGCGTGGCTCTATTTTGCTATTTAGCCAAAGAATTGGCTGGAAGCAATGACTTTAATGATAACTTATTTTTGGGTTTTGACGCCGATGAGCAGGGCGGCGCGTTCACCGGGATTAAAGAAGTAATGAAATACTCGCCCAAAGCTGATATTTGTATTTTGGGTTATCAGGGAAATGACGCAATATCGATTGGTGCTAGGGGCTGGTATCGGCTTAAACTTACAACTCTAGGAGAGGCTGCCCATACAGGCAGTGCCAGCAAGCGAGGTATAAATGCTGTTCATTATATGGCTAAAGCTGTAAACGCTTTGCTTGATGTAGATATTCAAACTAGTGAACCGTTCTTTGAATTTGGCACTAGTTTACAAGTTACTAAAGTTCATGGCGGCGAAATTATCAGTGTTGTCCCTGATAAGTGTGAAGCCTTTGTTGATATACGTTGGCTGCCATCACAGAAACAGAAAGATATTTTAGCCAAGCTGAAAGAAGCACTGGATAGCCTAAAACCACAAGCCTCGAATTTTAATTACACTCTTGAAGAACTTCAATGCGAGCCAGCTTACCTAACGGATCCAAATCATCCGTTCGTCCAGATACTAAAAAATGAAGCCAAGAAAATATTGGGTCGTGAAGTACCCTTAAGGGCAAGTAGCCAAGGCAGCGTAGGTAACGTAATTAGCAAATCAGGAACTGCCATCATAAATGCCTTTGGCTGCGAAAGCGGCAATGTCCACGCACCAGACGAGTGGATTGCGGTTCAATCGATTCCAAAAACACTGGAGATTTATAAAAGAGCGCTGACTAAGTTCACTAAGTGACAATGGAAAGTGAGGGCTTCTATAATGAGAACTTCACATAAAATTATCGGCAATCAGATTGGTGAGGCGTATAGGAGGGTGGAGGAATACGAGCAGGCTATAGAGGCGCTAACGGATGAAGATCTTATAGAGAATATGGTGATCGAAAGGCTAAACAAGTTAAATGGATCACCCTATTATAATGACGCCTTCTTTAGAGCTATTTCAATTGGGGTATTACTGGAGGATTTAAGGCGTGCTAAGTTGAGGCTTGTCCCCGAGGCCAACGAGTGGGGCACAACAATAGATGAATTTTAAAAATACTTGACTAGTTAAGTATTTTTGCGGCGGAAGAAGTAGGCGAGTTCTTCGCGGAGGGCCTGGCGGAGGGCGCGGCGCCGTTCAGCGCTTTTAAGCAGTTCAAAAAGCACGCTGCCGGTGGTTAAAATTATGGCTGCCAGCACTAGGGGTATGATAATTTTATCGACATTAGGCACTTTCTTTCCGACCCAATAAGCCGCCAGCGTGATGCTAAATGTCCATAAAACGGCTCCAACTATGTTATAGAAGACGAATTTTCGCTTATCCATTTTGCCAATACCGGCAATAAGGGGAATAATCGTTCTGGCCACGGCCACAAAACGGATCAATAAGATGGTGATAGCGCCATGTTTTTTAAAGAAATTTTCGGTTCTGGGGACATAGTCAGCCCTAAAAAGCACACCACCTTGGCGCCTAAAAAGACGCGGCCCAGCCCGCTCGCCGATTAAGTAGCCAACCTGATAGCCGGCAATGGCCGCAATTGCTGTGATGGGCAAGAGTAGGATAAGCGGTAGTTTTCCTTGGCCGGCAAACAAGCCGGCCGCAATTAATAAAGTGTCGCCAGGCAGGAAAAAGCCCATCAAAAGGCCAGTTTCGGCAAAAATAACTAATGCTACTGCTAAAATCCCCCCAGTTTGGACAATCGTATCAACATTCAGCCACATAGAGATAGAGTACAGCAGAAGATAAAATGTTTCATGTTCTATTAGTAGTACGTTATAATAAAATTATAACATCCACTTACACTGACACTGTTTGATCATCTGTTTCCTATCTGTTAGAATGTCTATCGATATGGTTGATTTAGACGCGCCATTGAAGTTGCAAGAACGCACTGTTGTGCGCAAAGGTCTTGGTGAATTGCGGCAGCAGGGACTTGTGCCGGCTGTGATTCATAACCACGGCCAGGCTTCGATTCATGTAATGGCGCCGGAACTGGAACTGGAGCGCGTCTATGAAGAAGCTGGTAAACACCACCCGCTTAACTTAGAGGTCGGCGATCAAAAATTTCTAGTTTTAATTAAAGACGCCCATTATAACCCGGTTAAGCGGCGTCTGCAGCATGTCGTCTTTCAGGCTATAAAGCGCGACGAAAAGGTTGAAGCCGAAGTGCCGATTCGCCTTGAAGGTGAAATTCCGGCCGAAAAAGTTGGCTTAATGGTTTTACACCAGCTCGATAGTGTGGAAGTAGAGGCCTTGCCGCGAAATCTGCCGGACGAATTAGTCGTGGATGCTACAAAGTTAGCTGAACTGCATGATGAGGTTACGGTGGCCGATCTCCAGGTGCCGGAGGACGTAACAGTCCTCACTGACGCCGAACACCCAATCGCCAGAGTGGTTGAAACTAAAGCCATGATGGCAGAAGAAGAGGCAGCGCCTGCCGAAGAAGCCGAAGCAGCCGAGGGTGAACAACCCGCCGAAGGCGAAGCCGCCGAAAAACCTGAAGGCGAGACCAAGCCCGAAACCCAAGATAAAATTACTTGACTAGTTAAGTAATTTACTCTTCTAAGAAGCCGCCGGATTGGTGGGCCCATAGTTCGGCGTAACGGCCTTTTTGCCGGACAAGTTCCTTATGAGTACCTTGTTCCACGATCTGGCCATGTTCCATAACAACTATTCTATCCATTCGTTGAATAGTGCTTAAGCGGTGTGCCACTATAATTGCCGTTCGGCCTTCCACCAGCTTCCACAGCGCAGCCTGAATGAATTTTTCTGATTCGGAATCCAGCTGGCTGGTAGCTTCATCGAAGATTAAAATCGGTGCGTTTTTAAGCATGGCGCGGGCAATTGCTATACGCTGCCTTTGACCACCAGAAAGTTTAACGCCGCGTTCTCCCACCAGCGTTTCGTATCCATCAGGCAGAGTCAGAATGAAGTCGTGGATGTGTGCCATTTTAGCGACCGCATAGATCTCTTTATCCGTGGCATCGGGACGGCCGTAAAGGATATTCTCCCGCAGGCTGCGATGAAAAAGTAGCGGTTCTTGAGGTACATAGGCAATAGCATGGCGCAGATCTTTTTGCGTCAGCTGTTTAATGTCTTGGTCGTCAATTAATATCTGGCCGTCGTCAATGTCCATATAGCGCAGGATTAGTCGAGTAACGGTAGTTTTGCCACCACCACTATGACCAACCAGGCCAACTTTTTCACCCGGTTTGATAACCAGGTCAAGGTTTTTAAAAAGCGCTTCTCTTTTGTTGCTTTCAGGATACTGGAAACTTGCATTTCTAAATTCAATCCGGCCGCGGCTGATTTTAGCGGACACAGTCACTTCTGCGTCTTTAACCTCCGGCTCTAGCTGCAAAATCTCTGTCATTTCGACAGCGTCGCCAAAGGCTCGGTTAATATTTCTCATGATTCTACCGAACTGCCACAGCCGACTGGTGACGCCGCCGGTATAAGTTAGCGCCAAATACAAAACACTAACCTTGGCGTGAAAGCTGGTAATGGCGACCAGACCAAACAAAAAGGCCACGATATGAAAGCCGTTAGTCTGAAAGTGGCTGATGGCGTCATTCTTAAACTCCTCCCTAGATAGGCGGTAGCTTGAGTTGTAGGCATTATTTACCACTGATTTAAACCTTTTAGCTTCATAATCTTCACCAGCAAAAGCCCGGACGGTGCTGATATTCGAGATAACATCGGCCAAAGCTGCTGTTTGGCGGTTTTCTTTTTCGGCCACGTCCTTGTTATATGGAAACTGCTTTTTTACCCGGCGATACATGATCTGCATGTATGTGAGGGTTATTAAAAGTAGGATAAGAGCATACCAGAATGACACAAAGAACAGCACAGCAAGCGAAAATACTAAAGCCGTAACACCCGCCACGATGCTCCAGATGAACTCGTCCATCAAGCGCTCGTAGGCGCCAAGAAACTTGTTGGTCTGCGAAACCAAAGAACCGGCAAAGCGGTTGTCGTAAAACCGCTGGCTCATGCTCTGCAGGTGCCTGAAGATTTTGTTCGCCAGATCGCGGCTAGCCTTGATCTCGAATAACCAGACGCATCGGGCTTGAATCCGCCAGATGGCCATACCGCTGAGCATGAATACCAGAAAAACGTAAAAGTAGTTTACGTAATCGGAAAAGACCAAGGGTGCGCCGAGGCTATAGTCTCTCTGTAGTCTGGCAAAGGCCCGAGAGACCACATACGGCGGAATGATATCTTGGGCAATAACTGCCAAGACCGCGCCAATTGCGCCTGTCCAAAACAGCAGTTTGTAGCGGTTGGTGGCACGCCAAAAAATAGATAGAGTTTTGTTGGTAGTTGACATAAGCACAGCCTCCTGCTGCGCTGTTAGGTTAATGAAAATTAAATATTAAGGTTTTTGTTGGACTTGAGTTAGCAGGCAACAAGAAGCAGCCTGCTAAAAGGTGTTTTAGTTATTCTCATTTTGGCTGCTCCTTTCTACCTTATTAATAACAATTATTTACAACAATATAACACCTTAAATATAAATGCAAACTTTTTATGAAATAAGAAGTTAAAATATTAGTGTGAATAAGAGACTGGAGAAAAAATTAAGTAGGTTGCCAAAAGGGCCGGGGGTTTATTTTCATAAAGATAGCTCCGGTGAGATTATTTATATTGGCAAAGCGGCCAATTTGCGTAACCGCGTGAAGCAGTATTTTCAACAAAGCCGCTACCCCGATCCGAAGACCGATATGCTTGTCGGCGAAATTGCCGACATTGACTGGACTGAGTTAGAGAGCGAAGTTGATGCGCTATTTTTGGAGGCCGAACTGGTACGGCGTTACTTGCCGCGCTATAACATTCTGCTGCGCGACGACAAATCGCTGCAATATGTACGCGTTGACTATAAAAGCGATTATCCAACGGTAAAGCTGGTGCGGCGCCCACTGGATGACGGCACTGAATATTTTGGCCCGTACATCAACAGTTTTGCGCTTAAAAAAGCTCTGCGTTACTTGCGCCGGGCCTTTCCTTATGCCACTAGCCGGCCGGTTAATCAAAAACGCGCCAGCCTACATTATTTCTTGGGGTTAGACCCCGGTTTGGAAGACGGGCGCACCAGCCTGGAAGATTACAGGGCAAACCTGCGAAAATTAATGCAGTATCTCAGGGGTGAACGCATAACTTTAATGCGACAAATCGAACGCGATATGAAAAAATCCGCTCGAGCTCATAATTTTGAAACCGCCGCCCGCTTACGTAACCAATTATTTGCTCTGCAATCGCTTTCACGCCAGGTTCTGTTTGGTGATCGCGAGATTCAAGATGCCAGTCGCGACCAGGCTCTAGTGGAGTT
>CAZXDA010000007.1:0-21247 GCA_964639445.1 uncultured Candidatus Saccharibacteria bacterium | reverse complement strand
AACCAGTGCTTATCGGCAACCGCGTCGTTATTTAATAGAGCTACATACTCCGACTCAATTTCTATAGCGCGCTTTATGCCGGCATTTACTCCACCAGCAAAACCACGATTCTTAGCCAGAATTAATGCTTCTACTTGAGAGTATTTAGTCTGTAAAAGTTCCAGCGAACCATCTGTCGAGCCGTTCTCTACAACTATGATTTGGGATTCCAGGCTTTGAGCAAGTAAAGAATCTAAGCACGCCGGCAAATCCTTCTCACCATTCCAATTAGGCACAACTACACTCGTCTTAGTCATCTGTTTCCTCTATAATAGTCTACCAGTAACTGATGTTTAGACGCCTTTTTTCTAAATCTAACCGGGCTTTGCTAGCGGAGTTGGTACGGACTGACTTTAAGTTGCGCTATCAAGGTTCAGTACTTGGCTATACCTGGTCTTTGTTGCGTCCGCTGCTGATTTTCATCATCCTTTACGTGGTTTTTGTAAAATTTTTAAAGCTCGGGACCGAAATACCGCACTTCCCAGTTTACCTGCTGCTCGGCATAGTTATTTGGAACTTCTTTAACGAGATGACAGCCCAAAGCCTTGGCTCGATTGTCAGCCGCGGCGATTTAATTCGCAAAATCCGCATACCACGTTGGATAATCGTTCTCTCCAGCAGCATCTCGGCGATAATAAACTTGTTTTTAAATCTTATAGTCGTGGTATTTTTCCTGATAATCAATCATGTGGACCTGTTAAAGACGACGTTTTGGCTGCCACTAATACTACTAGAAGTCTATATTTTCTCCCTCGGTTTGTCCTTGTTTCTTTCAGCAGCTTTTGTCAAATATCGCGATGTAAATTACATCTGGGAAGTTATTTTGCAAGCCGGTTTTTACCTAACGCCAATTCTATATCCATTAACGCGGATAACCAACTTAACCTTCCAAAAACTGATTATGCTTAATCCTATGGCCCAAGCCATCCAGGACACACGGTATGCGGCCGTTACCCACCAATCGCGTACTATATATCAGGTCTTTGAGGGTGGTTGGTATAAATTTATCCCTTTTGCAGTCGTCTTGCTGGTATTTTTGAGCGGGGTCAGCTATTTTCGCAAAGAATCTAAATATTTCGCGGAGAATGTCTAAATGGATGATGTAGTAATAAAGGTCGAGAATATCAGCAAAGTCTTTATGCTGCCTCATGAAAAACACAGCTCTTTAAAATCGGCCTTCATCCATTTTTATCGCCGCCGCAGATATGAAAAGCAGCAGGCTCTCAAAGACATTTCTTTCGAGGTTAAAAAGGGTGAGTTCTTCGGAATCGTGGGCCGTAACGGCAGCGGTAAAAGCACCCTACTCAGATTAATAGCCGGTATTTATACGCCAACCAAGGGAGCTATTTGGGTTAACGGTAAATTAACGCCGTTTATTGAGCTAGGTGTCGGCTTTAATCCTGAGCTGACTGGGCGAGAAAACGTATTTTTAAACGGCGCTCTACTGGGTTTAAACCGCAGAGAAACGCAGGCCATGTATAGAGATATTGTAGAATTCGCGGAGCTAGATGACTTCATGGACCAAAAACTAAAGAATTATTCATCTGGGATGCAAGTTCGTTTAGCCTTCTCTATTGCCATCCGTGCTAAGTCAGACATTCTGCTGATTGATGAAGTTCTGGCTGTCGGTGACGCGGCCTTTCAGCAAAAATGCTACGATTATTTTAGGAAGTTAAAGAAGGACAAAAAAAACGTAGTCTTTGTGTCACATGATCTCAATAGTGTTCAAGAATTTTGTGACCGGGCGGCCATAATCGATGGTGGCGTTCTCAAAAATATCGGCGGAGCTAGTGAAATTGTTAGGCGATATGAAACTATCGTTGCCGATACCGAACCTACGCCGTCACCGAAACAAACCGGCCAGCGACCGGGCACCGGTGACGCCGTCATCACCAGAGTCCGTCTATTAGATAAAAATAAAAAAACAACTTCGCATATTAATGAAGGCGAGCCATTTACCATCGAAGTTAGTTTCCTCGCCAAAAAAACCGCCAATGTCGTGGTCGGCCTTGGTATTAGCGACCAATCCGGCGCCGTATTATTTGGCCCCAACACCCAAGAAGAAGGACTTAGAATCAAACTAAAAGCTAATGACAGAAAAACCATCAACGCTACCTTTACGGAAAACCACTTGGCGGCGGACACTTATTTAATCACGGCGGGCATCTTTAATGAGAGAGGCCTGGTGCCGTTCGATTACTTTGAAGCTGCGGCTAAGTTTAAGATATTAGGGGAAAGAAGGCATGGGAAGATTAATAGTCGACCTAAGTGGTCACTTAACTAAACTGCCGGCGGCACTGAGACAGTACGAGCCGACCCATGCATCGCGTTACTGGATAATCGCGCAGATAATTAATTCCACCGTCGGACCAAACGCCGAAATCGTGGATGTCGGCGGCAAGGAAGGCCTGCTGAGATCATTCGACTTCAAGCCGACGGTGCTTGACATAGAACCGAGCAGCGAGCCCAAATTTGTCCTGGGTAACGCGCTGGATATGCCTTTCAAGGACAAGTCATTCGATGTATCAATCAGTTGCGATGTCTTGGAACATATCGAGGCTACCGACCGGGAGAAGTTTATCGCGGAGATGGTCAGAGTCAGCCGGGTAGCGGTTATCTGCGCGCCTTTTGATAACCCTGGCGTCTCCGAGGTTGAAATAGAAATCAACGACTATTACAAGTCACTTCTAAAAAGCGGCCATCGTTGGCTGCAGGAGCATATCGATAACGGTTTACCGTCAGAAACTGAAACGGGGGCTGCCATAGCAAAGCTTGGCTACAACTATGCCAAGGTCCGCCATTTCTCACTGGATATTTGGCCCAAGGTTCTTAAAGCCCATCTGCTGCACGCCGCCTTCGGCGACAGGCGGCAGATTCCCGCCTTAGCCAAGAACATTTATGGTAGTTATTATGACGAACTGTGCAATTATGACTTTGGCGAGGACGGTTACCGAACATTCTTTATCGTTGCCAAAGATGAAGTCAGCCTAAAACTACCATCATCTCAGAAAATAGCCGACAAGAAGCGGAAGTTTATAGATACCATGATCGACCTACTGTTTGCCTCTATCCAAAGTCAGGCGCTTCAATTACGAAAAGCGGCGGCTACCGGCGCCAATTTGCAGCAGAGCCTTAACGAAACTAAAGCTGAGGTCGAAAAATTAGGCGCCGAAATTAGTTATATAAAAAATTCAAAAAGCTGGCGGCTGGCTCGGAAAATATCCAGCGTCAGACACTTGGGTAAATAGATATGACCGAAAAAAGAATAAAAGAAATTGCCAAAATATTCCTACCACCGGGAACCAGACGCTTCGAGTTTGCTAAAAATTGGGCGATAAGGCTTGGAGCGCTGAATCCGCCACCGCCAGACCCAAGGTACGCCGAATGGGTGGAGCAGACCGAACCGTTCCTGTGGTCAAAACTGACTAAACTCGACCACAACCCCCTAGTTAGTGTAGTGGTGCCGGTATTTAATACTCCGGTTCGTTACCTGATGCCAATGATCTATTCAGTAGTCAACCAAAACTACCCCAACTGGGAACTGGTTTTAATCAATGCCTCGACAGACAAAAAGATTCACCATCTGACCAGAGACTGTGCCCAAATAGACAGACGGATAAAAGTTATCGACACCGAGAACAAAGGCATCGCCGTTAATACCAATATTGGGTTGTCACATTGCACGGGCGACTACATCGGCCTGCTAGATCACGATGATACACTGGCACCGAGAGCTCTTTACGAAGTTGTCCTTCTTCTACAAACGCCGGGCCAAACCCCCCAAATTATATACAGCGATGAAGATAAGATTACCGAAGATGGTGAATACCGATTCGACGCATTTTTTAAGCCGGACTGGTCGCCGCAAATTATGCGAAGCGTAAATTACATTAATCACTTTACGGTCATTGAGAAAGCTCTGCTTGATGAAGTAGGCGGTTATAGAGTAGGCTTCGAGGGCGCCCAAGATTATGACCTATTCCTGCGTCTAATCGATAAGGGCGCGCGAGTTGCCCATGTTCCAATGATGCTCTACCATTGGAGAGCGGCTCACAGCTCTACGGCCCGGAACTTCTCTACTAAGAAGGATATTTTGAAGGCCGGCTCTAGAGCCTTAAACGAGCATCTAAAACGTAATGGCCAAAAAGGCAAAGCCCGAGTCCTTGCCGATTTACCCGGCTTTTATAGTATTACCTATGAGCCAAAAGAAAATACAAAGGTTGCAGCATTGCTACTACCCGGCCGGAATGCAGAAAAATATGCTAACCTAGCAGCGCACATTCTAAAGGGACTAAAAAAAACCACTGTACCAACCGAGCTTTTCTTAAGCCCGACGGTTCAGGTACCATCATCGCCAAGTAGGAAAATAGAGATAAATATTCTGGAATCTAAAACAAGACAAACTTTCATTAAAGAAGCGCTAACAAAGAGCAATGCCGATGTTCTAGTTATCATAAGCTCAGCCGTCGTGCCCAAAACTTTTGGTTGGCTGAGAGAAATAGCTGGCATCCTCACTCAAAATCAAAAACTCGGCGTGATTGCGCCGGTACTGCTGGAACCGGGTAGCGAAGGCATCAGAGATGTAGGATTTGTTAGTGCTAAGCGCACCATAACTGCTCTATTTCAGAATATTCCTCTAAAGGCCTTTACTAACTTCGGCAATGCGATATGGGCCCGGAACGTTGATTACTTAAGCGGCCGTGTCCTAGCTGTTCGCCGAGATGTTTTTGAGCAATATTTTCTAGGGCAACCTTTCTACGAAGGCGCGTACCAGCATACTTCACAACCTTATGATGCGCTCAAGGCGGCGGGTATGGAAATCGCAGTATTCCCGCAAATCCAAATGGAAGATTATGGTGAACTTTCACCAGCTGTCTATAAAACGCGTCATTTTAACTCCAACTTTAACGTCCGTTACGAACTCTGCTTACCAAAGGATATTAACCTTTATCCCCCAGAGGGAAAATAATGGCCAACCAACCTAAAACAGCCTTTATAATTGTCTGCTGGAATAACGAGCAATTGTTAGCTGAATGTTTGGGCTCTATCAAAGCCCAAACTTACACCAACCACACCACTGTTATGGTAGATAACGGATCGACTGACGACTCCATAGCCGTGGCAAAGAAACATATGCCGAGCATCAAGGTCCTGGAGACCAAGCGCAACAACGGTTTCGCTAAGGGCAACAACGTTGGTATCAGGGAAGCTTTGAAAGACCCCAACGTACAGTACGTGGCTTTGATTAACACTGACGCTAGGTTGGGCAAGGACTGGCTTAAAACAATCTTGGATTTTTGTGAGTTAAAGCCTAACGCCGCTTGTTTACAAGGTACAACTCTAAATTACTTTGATAATAGGATTATCGATTCAACGCATCTCTATGTCAGCAGGCAAGGCCAGGCTACCCAAGGCAATTATCAAAAAGTTTACTACGAAGAACTTGGTCCAAAGAAAGTTTTTGGTGTCAATGCCGCCGCCTGTGTTATTACTCGCAAATTCATTGAGAGCCAGCCCTACCGCCAGCTTTTTGACGAGAGTATGTTTATGTACCTGGAAGATGTCGACTTGGCTTTGCGCTCCATCCTCCTGGGCTGGGATAACTATTTAGTACCCGGTGCCCGCGCCTACCACATGGGCTCGGTCAGTTCCGGTGGGCGGACAGGCTTTTCCGGTTACGGACTATATATGACATTTCGTAATAATTCAGGCATGATTATAAAAAATTACCCATGGAAGTTAGTCTTTAGACTATTTCTTCAGATGCCAGCCAGCGACCGTGCGACCATCAGGCATTTGGCCAGACACAACCATAACCAGGCTGTCTGGAAAGTCCTTGCCGGCCGGCTGGTGGGATTGGCCCGTTCACCTATTTACATTTTTAAACGGTGGCGGATGCTTGGTAAGCGTAAGATTGATGCCAACTACCTGTGGGCTCTGATGCGCAAAGGCTACTAGAACTGAAGCAAGTTAGTCGCGATGTTGGTGTACCAAGTTGTTAGCCCGATATTCCATACATGCACCTCAACCCGGCCACTGCCGGTGCCGGTATATTTGACGAACATCAGACGATCACGACCTTCACCATAAATATCACCGGCGATTACTTGGCCGATATCTGGCGACGTAGCCAGCAGATTAGTAGCAAAGTCGTTTATGAAACTTTGTTCGCCTAATTGCCAGACGTGTACTTCGACCATTCCACTGGCAGTGTTCTGGTATTTTACATAAGCCAATCGGTCAAACCCCTCGCCAAAGGGGTTGGCGGCTATTATTTGGCCGGTGCTTTGATCCGCGGAGACCACATTGGTGGCTATGTCAGTCAAAAAGCTCTGTTGATCTGTATTCCATACATGCACCTCAACCCGACCACTGCCGGTGCTCAAATACTTGACATATGCGAATCTGGTAAATTTCTCACCGGGCATTTTGAAGGTAATAACCTGTCCGATGCTCGGATCAGTACTCGGCAGGTTCGTGGCCACATGAGCCGCCCACCGCTGATAGGTCGGATCCCATTCGTGGATTTCGATTTTGCCACTGCCGGTATTTAGATACTTGACTAACACTAAATCGTCATGCCCGTCACCGTTGAGGTCACCAGTGATAACCCTGGAGGTCGCAGGGTCGGCTACAGGCAGATTGGTGGCAATATGAGCCATCCAACTCTGTTCACCAGTACTCCAAGTGTGGGCCTCGGTGCATGTCGAACCAGTATTATTGAGCATTATTAAGGTAAGGTAATCGATTTGGTTATACAGATACTTATTGGAGATGACTTCTTGTCCGGTCGGGACGGCGCTTAAATTAGAACTGTTATAGCAGGGGGTGGTGGGATTGCCGAACCAACCAGTGAATATATCGACAAAGTTCTGGTTGCCGGCGAAGTGGGGAGTATACCGATAGAGTGAAGCCGTGGCGCCAGTATCCATATGGACACTTGTTCCATCTATAACTGCCAATCCGTCGTAGTAGAATGTCTGATTCCCTGGCGGACTGTTGGAATTTGGACAAGGACTAGCACTCGTCGAACGGGCCCTGTATCCCTGAGTCATATTACCTGAGTAGCACGAAGGTGGGTCATCTGAGTTATCCCAGCTATTCCCTGGGTTGGGGAAGTTAGTCAATTGAACATTCCAGCTAACGTTACCTTCCGATCGCTGACGGCTATAAGCCAGCAGCCAAGCGGCATGAATGACTTGCTGCGAAAAGCCGGCCTTAGCAGGAGAGGGCACTGGGTTGCCATTACTATCCGTACCACCCACGCACGTACCGTTGACGCCATTAACTGGTGAGCCGTTGAGATAAAACAGCGGAGTTAGTAAGTTCCCATTAGGACCAGTCGGGTATCCATAACTCCAACTGGCGCTGTTATCTGGACAGCCATAGCCCATAGCGCTGGTGTCACCAAGCACACTACAGCCCGCACTGCCTGTAACTAGTGATTCCTCTTTTTGCATGGTTGCCAATAGAACTTGAGGATTTATCCCGTAAGCATGAGCTGCGTCATAAATAACCTGGCCAGCCGAGACAGGTGATCCATAAAGAAAACCCTGCGTAGGATTGTATCCTGTGGGTTCTACAGATGAGAACCCATGAAGCGTGCTGATACAACTGGCGGCACCAAAGTTACTATTTAGCCAGTTATCAATTTGTGCAGCTGTCATAGTATTAACATTATCGAATACGCTATCGTCAATGAGATCATTGGCATTAAAGGCAGCATGTGCGCTCCTCACAGCTAGTGAAAAGAAGAGTGAAACAGTTAGAATAATGGCTGGGATGATTTTTAGATATCTTTTCATTGGATCACCAAGGGCTGCGTGTCAGTCGTCGACTTCGTCTGCCCATTTAATGTCGCAATAGCCGTAATTTGCCATGAACCAGTTGTGAAGCCAGCGTTTGTAACGTCCCAACTCCAGATTGCTGAACCGTTGGCATCAGTCGTCTGGCTTGGAAGAGTTCTGGTTTTGTCACCATTAGTGAATTTTATATAACAAGAAGCTCCTGGTGATGTGTTGCAAGATGAATTCTCCATAGTCGGTGTTCCGTTTTCCCCAGGTCTGTGGTTACTAACGAAGACACCCCAAGGAGCAACTAGTGCAACTGTGCTCCCAGTAGATCCACTTGTAATACTCGATTTAGTTTGAGTTGACTGTGAGTTGCTAGATGTATTACTAGCTGGACTACTTGATTGCTGCTTCCTTGAAGAAGTGATCGTTGGAATAGTTACGGTCGTTTTGTGCGATGGACGATTAAAATACCACAACAGCCCTAAGACAACTAGGATTACAATTAATCCGACAACTATTCTTAGAGGTGTTAAATGAAACCTTCTTAAAAATCGGGGCATATATTTATTTTAATGCTTGTACACAAATTATAGCACGTAAATATATTACAGTTGACTTGAGCTAGAGGTTACTGACAGAGTATATATAAAAGTTTACAGCCGGGTATTTTATCTCAGAAACTTCTTTGACGCAGGGTAGCTCCAGCCGGTGGTCTAGAAGAGCAAATTTTACGTGGTTTTGTATGAACGGAGTGCAAGCAAACTGTACCTGAAAGTTATCCGCCCAAACAAGCCGGAATGTATCAGGAATGCCTGAGCTAAAGATTACATGAGCATAACGATTATAAAAAATATCACCCTTTGTGCCTTCAACCTGTCTCCAAAAAGCTAGATCAGGGTAAGGCTTTATGCCGCTTAGCGAATCTCTATTAGCCATAAGTGCGAAGTTCTCATAATAGTTGTTATCTAGGACCGCCCATGAATCACCGGGCTTGGATACTGTATCTATGGTTTTTATGACCTCACTGTCATAAATTGGCCCCAGCCCCCGGTATAAAGGATGTATATGAAAAACACTGCCGACCGTAAATAATAAAAGCAGAGTCGCGCCAAGAAGTAGCCTTCGGGACAGGAAGCAAAACAGGATAGAACAAAAGAAAACAGCTAAAAAGCCTATAAAAGGAATACTATGGATAAACTCTGGGTAGGTTATACGAGCATACCTTCCTACCCATGCGAGTAGGGCCAAGCAGACTAAGGTATATCCGCCGGCTAACAGATTTAACTTTTTTCGATTTATATTTAATTTTTCCAAAGACTTCGAAATAAGCAGTAGTTGTATAGCTCCGGCCAGGCCGAGCCCAATGAATAAACGGACGTTGGCAACCCTATTCAGGAACATAAGTT
The DNA here is from genome assembly GCA_964639445.1 of uncultured Candidatus Saccharibacteria bacterium. Lineage (GTDB taxonomy): Bacteria > Patescibacteriota > Saccharimonadia > Saccharimonadales > UBA10212 > 2-01-FULL-49-22. Next base: position 12,009 of record CAZXDA010000007.1, on the reverse strand, counting down.
TATATAACGGATTAAAAAACGGGACGAATAAGTAGACCAGAAAGAGGGATATACAAAGTTGTATTAACAAGAGAGGCCAGTTAAGTTTGTGTGTCCTCCTATACTCGGCAATCAATACTAGGAACCCGGGTATGAACATAAACGGTAAAAGCAGTATAAAATTCGAGGCCTCGCTCTGATTTGTATAGTAGTTGATAGCCCGGCTGTGGCGCTGGAGCTGGGGTTGTAAGAAGGTAGAAGTAATTTCGTAAGATGAACTTCCTTCAGCCGACGCATTACGATTACCAGGGTAGACGGTGTGAGTTATAGCTGAAACTACACCGGAACGAGTATGCAGAAAAACAAACAAGAGCGCCACGGCAATAATAATTCCTGACAAAAAGACGGCTAGTCTGCCTAAGGCATGGCGCGAAATAAGCTTACGGCCTACCCCGTAAGTATTAAACATCAACCCGGCTATGAAGAATGCCAAGACAATAGCTATAGCGATTTGGAAGGGCGGGTATAAGATTAGCGCGAAACACATCAAGAGATATGCCAACACAAGAGCATATACAATCTGCGAGAAAATCAGCGGCTTCCTCTTTAGAAAGATCGCCGCCTCGCCATTAATTATTCGAATACTGAGCAGGATTATAAAGAGACCGTAGAAGATAGGTCCAAATGCTCCTGTGGAATACCACCAAAATAAGAAAGGGCTGAGACCAATTGCCGAACTAAATATAGCCGCGAACAGCCGTCTATCCTTGAATATTCGCAAAGTAAAAAAGTAGCAGCTGACAATAGCCATATAGAGCAAAAACCACCACTTAAAGGCAAAGGCATTCTCAAGAGGCAGAACGAAAAAGGAGAAATTCTGTGGCCTGAATACAGTAGACCAATCCTTATTAGGGGCGTCTCCTACTACCGACATATCGCGGCCCGAATCGATGTTTGGATTTATCCTTGGGTAGCCCGCGGCGTGCTGGGCAATTGTTAGCTGAGTGGTTACAATCCACTCATCAGAGCGGATAGCCTGCGGGTGATTGATTATAAGATTGGGGTTTTTCGTCTTTCCATAGAAAATGTCATGGTAGATACCTATGGAGCTCCCGCTTATTTTAAGGACCGTTAGTAGTATTAATAGAAAAGTTAAGATGGCTGGGAATAGCCAAACTGAAGCAGCAAATTTTTTTAGAGCCCCATTTCTTTTCTCAGAATGATCTGACATGTCTATCTATTGAGGTTGAGCAACACCAGCCCACCGACAATTAGTGCAATTCCGGTGATTTTCATGGCTGTAAATGTTTCATGGAAGATAAAATAAGAAGCCGTGAAAATGACTGTGTAAACCAGAGCGGCAGTTACTGGGATAATGTAGCCCAAGTCGTATTTAGAAAGCAGGTAAACATAAATGAGGAAACTTAAGCCATATAGCAGTGTACCGCCCACGATGGAGTAATTTAGGTCAAGGTGTAACTTATCATCGACATAACGGAGTGGCGAACCAGCTTTTGTCCCCCATTTAAGAGCTATTAGAGCTGAGGAAGTTATCAGCACATAGACGGCAAGAATAAACTTTGACACTGAGTATTATTTTAGCGAACTTTTAGCCAAGACCCCAATTGTGAATTTGGCGGCCGCTATTGTAGAATAGCTTGTATTGTGGTCAAAAATTACCGATGTGCCTTTTGCGGTAGCGCCAAATTAAGCGACGTGGTTGATTTCGGAGATGTGGCGATAGCTGGAGCTTTTATCAAGAAAGAAGAGATACCTAAAGAGAAGAAATACCCCCTCAAAGTTGTTTTTTGCAACGATTGTTATGCCGTCCAAGTGCGGGGCCACCTTGATCCTAAAATCCTTTTTGCCACTGATTTTTACTTTTCTTCTGTTATCAAAACACTGCGTGACCATTTTGCCGAGTATGCCTCAGAAGTTGTTGGCCGTTTCTTGCCTGATCCAAAAAGGGCAGTGACGGTTGAGATTGGCAGCAATGACGGCGTTTTATTAAAGCCATTGGCTGACCAGGGAGTTGGTACCGTAATAGGCGTTGAACCAGCCAAAAACATTATCGAAACAATAAAAGATGATCGCTTAATCCTTATTAACGATTTTTTCAATATTCCGGTAGCTAGTTCAATCATAGATGAGTACGGCAAGGCCGACCTTGTAATGGCTAACAATGTTTTTGCGCACATCTCGGATATAAATGGTGTCACTGAGGCCGTGCGAAAAGTATTGGCTGATGAGGGCGTATTTATTTTTGAGGTTCACTACCTCGGCAAGATAATTGAGGATCTGCAATACGACTTTATCTATCACGAACACATCTATTATTACTCGCTACTGGCGCTGGAAAACCACCTTAGAAGGCACGGCATGGCCATCTTTGACATTAAACCGATTCCTATCCACGGCGGCTCTATTCGTTACTACGCAGCCAAAAAAGGCAGCCGCCATGCCAAAAACATCTCTTTTCGAGTAGAGGAACTGCGCAGGCAGGAAAAAGAACTTGGCTATGACAAGCCAGAAACCTATCAAAATTTTTCCTCGAGAATAGCAGATAAAAAGAAAAAGTTGATGGGACTGCTTGAGACATTGCGCAGAAAAGGCCGAAGCGTCGCTGGCTATGGAGCTTCCGGTCGCGCCAACACAATTATTCAATACTGCGGTATCAGCGATAAACATGTTGCTTTTATGATTGATGATTCGCCGGCTAAACAAGGGCTTTATACTCCCGGTTCTCATCTACTGATTCGCAGTAGCGAAGCGCTAAAAAAAGAAAAGCCGGACTATTTATTAATCTTTGCATGGGCGTTTGCTGAAGAAATAATTAGTAAAAACGAGGATTATTTGGAAAACGGCGGGCGTGTCATCATCCCCCTGCCGGATGTTAGAATCACCATGTATCCAACGGAGGAAAAAATTTTATGAAAGTCATGTCTATATTTGGTACCCGGCCAGAGATGATCAAGCTTTGGTCTACACTCAGGAAGCTTGATGAACTGAATTTTGAACATATTATGGTTCATACCGGACAAAATTTTACTCCTGAGTTAAAAGACTTTTTCTTTCGAGATCTTGAACTTAGAAAGCCCGACTATCAGCTTGAAATAGATACCTCAAATCCAGCCCGCGAGACTGCGGATGTAGTTCGTAAATCCGACGATTTGTTTGAAAAAGAAAAACCGGATGCTCTTTTAATCTTGGGCGATACATATAGCGGCCTATCAGTCATACCGGCAGCCCAACGCGGGATTAAGATATTCCATATGGAAGCCGGCCTGCGCGCGTGGGACCGCCGCATGCCGGAGCAGCGTAATCGCATACTCATAGACCACGCGAGCAATTATTTGCTGCCATTTAATGCTTATCACCGAGAGAATTTACTTCGTGAGGGGATTCATCCTTCTAAAATTTTTGTAACTGGCAACCCGACTTTTGAGATCATGCGGCACTATCAGCCACAGATTCAAAGGAGTGATGTGGTTTCGCGTCTTAAGCTGACGCCTAAAGAATACGTGCTAGTGACAGCTCACAGGAGTGAAAATGTAGATAATCCTGAATACCTAAAACAGCAGTTTCAAGCCTATGGCAAAATTGTTGAACGCCTCAAAAAACACGTGCTTTATCCAATGCATCCGCGAACCCAGAACAAAATGAAGACCGCGAACATAAAGGTACCTAAAGGCGTTCAGATTATTAACCCGCTCGGCTTTTATGATTTTAATAAATTATTTATTGAAGCCTACTGCGTTTTGTCAGATTCAGGCACAGCCTCAGAGGAGGGTTTGTTCTATAGAGCGCCAGTTGTTTCGCTGCGGATGACAACCGAAAGACCAGAAACTGTAGAAGCTGGTGGTCATATTATTGCTGGTATGGATCCAGACAATATTGTCGAATCGGTAGTTACCGCAGCTACAGAGCCATATGTCGCCCGCTACGACCTTAACGAGAATTTCGAAGCCTCAAACGTGGTCATCAACGTTATTCGTAGCCAAATCACCAACTGGTTCTAACCAAAGATAAAATTATAGAGTTTGTTATAGACGACGTTTCTTTCAAGATATTTAAAGTGGTAAGCGCGGCCACGGGCGCCCATTTCGTCTCTTTCTTTTTTTGACATCCGATAGACCTTCTTAAGATTTTCTGCCAATGCATCCGCATCTTCGGTTGGACTAGCAAAGCCGCTTTTAGCTTTTTGATTAATTAAATCGCGCGCCTCACCATCTAAATACATTACCATTGGCTGCCCGGCCGCTAGGTAGGAAGTAACTTTGGCTGGGATTGATGCTTCGAGCAAATCACTTTTAACCAGACCGCCAATCAGCGCATCGGCAATGCCGGTGTAGCGGGGGATGTCGGCTTGTGGCTTATAGCCTTCGAAGTACCAATCCTTATTCAGCCCAGCTTTTTTAACCTCTTTTTCTACCCATTTACGCGACATGCCATCACCAACAATTATCCAGTTAATATCTTCTATGCCTTCGTCTTTGAGTTTTTTGGCGGCTGCAATAATGGTTTCAAATGATTGAGCTGGGCTGATGTTACCGGTAAAGACAATATTAAAGCCTTTGCTAAAACGAGCAGCTAATTTCTTATCGTGTATCTGCTCTTCAAAAATTTTCTCGCAGGCCTGCGGCAGAACAACAACCTTCTTCTTATCAATGTGAGTTATGTCAATTAGTCTTTGCCTCATTTTTTCAGAAGCCGCTAGGATCTTATCCGCATGGTGATAGTGCCAGTGCGATACAACCGTCGCCATCCAGCGTAAGAAACGGTTCTTAATTTTTAAGACCGAAAATAAATTTTCTGGCCACAAGTCCAAAGCATATAGCGTAATTTCTGTGCGCCTTATTTTGCCGACAATGATCCCAGCAATAGCCATTAGAATCGGCGAGTATGTAAAGACAAAAATTTTATCGTATTTTTTGGTTAACAAAAGAGGAACGAAGAACAAGCTGAAAAAAGGGAAGGATATGTAGTTAAGAAAGATACGAAAATTGGTGTTGCTGCCGCGTGGGATTTCCCAAACTCGCATTATATTTACGCCATTGTGCTGCTGCCGGAGGTTACGGAAGAAACCGTAGCCTGGATAGAACTTGCCCTCCGGGTAATTTGGTATACCGCAGAGTACGTCCACCTTAACACCTTGCTCCACAAAATATTCACCAATATCGTTAACCCTGAATGACTCAGGCCAGTAGTGTTGGCAGACTATAAGCATTCTTTTTTTACTTTTCCCTTTAGTCATAGTAATGTCGGTACAGCTCCTTGTGCGAATCCACCCAGTCTTTCATCTCTTGAACCATGGTTTTGTAATCAGGGGCTGCGAAGTTAAAGTCTGTTCTGGTGTTCACTAATGTTCTATCCAAAACTACATCACTGTTTGGTTTGACTGTAATATCTTGACGATCAAATATCTCTTTAAGCAAGTGCAGTAAGTCGAATTTAGAGATGTTGGTTTTGGGGACCAGATGATAAACGCCGCTCAAGTTTTGTTCAATAGCCGCCTTAGTACCCTTGGCTAGCTCTACTGTTGTAACTCCGGTCCACATGGCCTTATCATAGCCGTATATCTCGCCCTCTTGCCGCATAAACCAGCTAAATAAGCCGCTGCCATCTTTCCGCAGTTCAGGGCCAATTATCGACATCCGAATCGTTAAATCCTTATCATTAATTATTTCTCCCAGCGCTTTAGATCGGCCATAAAAATCGCCGCCATCAATCGGGGAATCTTCTTTATAAGGCGGTTTGTTAGTCGAAAAGACGCAGTCGGTACTTAGGTGGATTATTTTAGTGTGACTGTCTTGATAGTAATGTTCTAAAAAATGGGGCAGGTATGAGTTGAGATAAACAGCTAGATCCTTTCTATCTTCACTTTGTTTGACGAGTAGGCCGACACAATTCGTAATTACGTCATATTGCCTAGAATCTAGAAAGTTCACAAAATCTTTTTGGTCTGTAATATCTAAAAGATAGGTATCTTTGTCTAGCTTATTTTTAGCTGACAAAGTATCTACTGTATAACCATTCTCTCTTAGATACAAAGACACAACATGCCCAGCCATTCCGCCGGCACCTAGAACCAGAATTTTAGATGAGCTCACCTTCAAGGCCTGCGAGTTCTTGATTGATGTATTCAGTTGTCCTGAGCTTCTTTATGATCTGTTCGACATCAAGCCTCTCAGTGTTATCGGATGTATATGGCTCTAAGGATTCGGGTACCTTTTCACCCTTGACGAAGTATTTGGCATAGTTTAAATCTCTTGTATCGGCCGGAACTCTAAAATAATTTGCTATATCAGAACTTTTAGCTTTCTCCTCTCGAGTTAGTAGAGTTTCGTGCTCTTTCTCGCCATGTCTAGTACCGATTATTTTTATTTCGGCTTTGGGGCTAAAGAGCCGTTTGATAGCTTCGGCTAGATCTCCAATAGTGCTGGCTGGAGATTTCTGGACGAAAAGATCGCCTTGATTGGCATGCTTAAAAGCAAACATTACTAACTCGACGGATTCATCCAGATTCATCAAAAAACGGGTCATGTGTGGATTAGTGACAGTTATCGGTTGTCCAGATTTAAGTTGTTCACGGAAGAGCGGGATCACCGATCCTCTAGAAGCCATAACATTGCCGTAGCGAGTAATAGCAATGGTCGTCTTAGCCGGATCGACATTTCTTGATTTAGCGAGAGCTACTCTCTCCATCATGGCTTTAGAAGTTCCCATGGCATTAATAGGGTAGGCCGCTTTATCTGTTGACAGGCAGATGACCTTTTTAACTCCCAGTTCTATGGCTGCCTCTAGTACGTTGTCCGTACCGATGATATTAGTTCGCACGGCTTCCATCGGGAAGAATTCACATGACGGGACTTGTTTTAGAGCAGCTGCATGAAAGACATAATCCACGCCCTTCATAGCATCACGAACACTTTCTAAATTGCGGACATCGCCAATATAAAATTTAACTTTGCCATCCTTTAGAGTATGGCGCATATCGTCCTGTTTCTTCTCATCCCTAGAGAAAATGCGGATCTCGCCGATATCGCTGTTTAGAAATTTTTTAAGTACTGTATGACCGAATGAACCTGTTCCACCTGTGATTAATAAAGTTTTACCCTTGAACATAGTCTCCCTGCGATTTATTTCCATCAATAGATTAGCAAATTAGTGCTAACAGAGCCAGCTAACTATTACCGTCTAGTTGGAGATATTGGAATTTTATTCTTTTAATCTAGGAGCTTCTGGCTTAAGAACGACTTGGTACTTACCGGCCTTTAAGTCAGCCATCCCTTTTGCTTCTGTTTCTAGTGTCTTTTGGAACTGAGGTGTTCTGGCTACCTTGCTTAGGTAAGTCACAAAATGAGGATCAATGAGTCGCATAACCGGCTCAGCATCGACAAAGGCCACTTTTGTACCTTGTTCTTTAAACTTAGCCAGTGTTTTTTGAAAATCAGCATCATCAATTATGCTATCAAGCCGTTCATACATACCCTGCATTCTAGGATGATGATATTCATTAGTCATAACAGCAACTCGCTTCCAGCCGCGCTCCACGGCTAGCTTTACCATCTCTGTTAATTGAGTAACTGTACTAAATGATTTGGCCTCTTCCTCAATTCGTTCTCTACTAACACCTCTCTTTATGAGTTCCCCCTTTAAGACGGAGGCCATAGTTGGCTCTTCTGGGTTAAAACGATTAAAGCTAGTAGTTATAATTGGCACATTAGGCAAGGCCTTAGCTATTTCGGCGGTAGCTATTACTCTGGTTCTACCACCAGTCGCTATTCCGTGTTCACTAAGACTGGAATACGAAAGAGAACGGTACTCACCGCCTCGGCCGATAGGACCGGTACCGCCACTGTAAGAAAAAAAGACGTCTGGTTCTAATCCATCAAAATCTCTGGCTACTATCTCTCGTATAGCTGCCAATTTATCGGGTTCTGACAAAGCTTCGTTTGGAGAAGGGTTTGTATTTTCCCCAAAATTTTCTAGAGTTGTCATTACAGTATAGTAGCACTAAATTGTGTAAAAGTCAATTATTTGCTTATCTATTTTTTTACTGACTCTCTAATGGACAATTTCTCCTGTAAGTCACTGAGGCGTCGTTCGGTGTGATCTAGCCTGGTATAGACCCGTATGGTCAAAAATAAAGAAAAGTTGACGCCAGTAACCAGTACTACGTCTGCCAAGCTAAGTGGTGTGCTATTGGTAAGGTCATTATGCACTAGAAAATTATAAATCTGTTGCGCGAATATGATGCCGGCACCAATCCCAAGCCAAAAAATAAGCCGAAGCAGCAAGGACAACCTCCCTAGCGAACTTTCTTTATAACGGGCCAATGCGCTGAGTATGCCAAAAATCACAAATGGCAGGTTAAATATCGCGAGAATTAAGTACTTACTCATTAATAAAACTTAAGAAGCGTCTTTTAATTAACTGTTTAATAATTTCGATGGCTCCGGTTAGATTCTTTTGGCCTCTTGATATGGAATAGTCGGTATAAATTGCTTCGATTGGGACCTCGTTAATTTTCAGTTTTGCCTGGTGGGCTTTCCATATCATCTCCGAGCAAAAAGCATAATTATTGCTGTGGAAATCAATACTCTTCAGAGCTTTGCGGTTTAAAGCCTTCAGGCCTGATTGCGAATCAGAAACGTAAACGCCAAGAAGTAAAAATGTAATAATACTTAAACCCAAATTGCCAACCCTTTTAGCTAGCGGCATATTACCATTTTTTTGTTTCAAGCGGCTACCGATAATAAAATCGGCCTGGCCTTTTATTATTTCTTCAATTAAAGTTTTTAAGTCTTTTATGGAATGCTGACCGTCAGAATCCATAGTAACCACAAAATCACAGCCAATTTCTTTAGCATAATGCATGCCAGTTCGGGTAGCGGCACCAGCGCCACTGTTGAGCAAGTGATTAATTAAGGTAATATTTTGGCGTTTCTTAACTTCTTTTGCGGTACTATCCGTAGAGCTGTCATTGACGACAATAATCTTAATTCCGTAACTTTGACCCTTAACCTCTATTTTCCCAGGAATCTCATCCAGAACTTTGCCAATAACCTTTGCTTCATTGAAAGCAGGTAGAACAACTCCTATTTTTTGGTCAGTGTCTTGTTTAAGCATAGTAGTATCTGACTATAAAGTTAGTTCTACTCTAGTAATGATAGCAAGTACTGGCCGTAGCCGGATTTGGTTAGAACTTCAGCCAATTTGGCAAGCTGGTTATCATCAATAAAGCCTTGGCGCCAGGCAGCTTCTTCTATACAGCCAATTTTTATACCTTGGCGTTCTTCGATAACCTGAACAAAATCGGCAGCCTGGTGCATGCTATGAAATGTACCCGTATCTAGCCAAGCTGTACCGCGTTCAAGTAAGGCAACTTTCAATTTGTTTTTTTTGAGATATGCGTTGTGAATGTCGGTAATTTCTTTTTCTCCGCGGGCACTTGGCTGCACATTTTTAGCAATTTCAATCACATCGTTATCATAAAAATATAAGCCCGGAATAGCATAATTAGATTTTGGCCTGGCCGGTTTTTCTTCAATCGAGACAACATTCATTCTATTATCAAACTCCACCACGCCATATCTTTCCGGGTCCACCACTTGATAGCCAAAAACTACGCCGCCATCAGGATCAGTGTACTGCTTGAGCCTACCATCCATCTCTGTGCCATAAAAAATATTATCACCTAGAATCATGGCGACTTTGTCAGATTCTATAAAATCAGCCCCGACTGTAAAAGCCTCGGCTAGACCGCCCGGGCGTTCTTGAGTTTTATACGAGAATCGGCAACCAATTTGCGAGCCATCGCCAAGCAGCTGCTCAAAGCGAGGGGTATCTTGAGGTGTGGAAATAACTAAAATGTCGCGAATACCAGCGCTAATTAGTGTACTGAGCGGATAGTAAACCATTGGCTTATCATAGACCGGCAGGAGTTGCTTACTTGTGACCAGCGTAATGGGGTAGAGACGAGTAGCCGAACCGCCCGCTAAAACTATTCCCTTCATTTAGACATTCTCCATTCTCAGTTCTTTCCTAATATATTCTCTCAGATTTAGGTGCCAATCCGTAGGTTTAAAACCAGCATCCTCAATTTTGGCCAAATTTAAGGTGCTATTAGCGGGGCGGGGAGCAGAACCTGGTTTAGAAGCAAAGTAATTGGCCGTAGTAGTGTCAATAACCTGCAAGTTAAAACCGGCTTCGTTAAAAATAGCCCGTGTTAAATCAGCCCAACTCACTGGATCGCCGCTGTTGCTGGCATTATAAACACCGTACGGAGATTGGTGAGAGAGCAGGTGATCAATCGCGTTAGCTAATTCGGTGGTGAAGGTAGGACGACCAACTTGGTCTGCCACGACAGCGGGGGATGTGCCTTTTTGACCAAGCTCTAACATAGTCCGGACAAAATTCTTCCCTTCCCCAATCAGCCACGATGTTCGTAAAATGTACAACTTATCTGCCGCCGATGCTGCAATGTCGCCAGCCGCTTTAGTTGCTCCATAGGCAGATAGTGGGCTAAATGGCTCATCTTCAGAGTGGTTTTTTATAGTTCCGTCAAAAACATATTCAGTCGAAATGTGAACAAAAACTAGATTTTGTTTACTGGCAACATTTGCCAGGTGACTTGGCGCAACCGCATTAGTTTGCCAAGCCGTCACTCTACCCTCTGCGGTTTCAGCCCCATCTACATTGGTATAAGCGGCGGCATTGAGAATGACTGCAACTTTACTCCAGTCATACTTTTCAACATGTTGAATGTTAGTAATATCTAAGTCATCATGGGTAGCTGTCTTTGCCTGCGGATATTTTTGCCGTAGAGCAGATCCCAACTGACCGTTAGCGCCAAGAATCAAAAATTTAGAGCTATCCATTACAACTTGATTGGTTTAATGTCCTTTAGCAGAGGGTGAGTTCGATCACGCTCAGATAAAATCGCCTCGTCTAGCGGGATAGGCCATTTTACCCCAAGAGCCGCATCAGCCATATTCAGCATAACGTATTTATCATAGAGCTCTTGGCTCCAATGTGCGCTTACCCCATAAAGGTAGTACGTATCTTCAACCAGTGTCTGATAGGAGTTAGCTATACCCTGAGGAACAAAAACCGCCTTATTATTGTCGACCTCTAAAGTAACGACCTTACCAAAATTATTGCCAGCTCTTAAATCAACATAAGCGACAAAAATTTTGCCGCTTATCACTGATATATACTTTTCCCAAGGTTCAGCATGAAGCCCACGGGCTACGCCCCTTTCTTTATTATAAGAAACATTTGTCTGAACTGTGTCAAAACTAGCCGGCATACCAGCTTCGACTAACTTTGCCTTTTGATATTTCTCCTGAAACCAGCCACGCTCATCAGCAGGAAAATTAATATCAAATACGAGTAACCCCGCTATATCTGTTTGATGGGCTCTAAATTCTGTAGTCGGAACTGCCATTATCTACCTAGCTTCTTATACTTGGCTTCAGTTCCAGCTTTCTGGGACTGCCACCAAGCTTTATTTTGCCTGTACCACTCAATCGTATGAGCTAAACCTTGGCGAAAGTCAGCATATTTAGGTTGCCACCCAAGCTCGTTCTTTATTTTGCTGGCATCAATTCCGTAGCGCAGATCATGGCCAGGCCGATCTAACACCTGTTCGTAATAATTGGGATCCTTGCCCATTAGCTCTAAGATCAATCCTAGCACCTCCTTATTAGACCTTTCGCCGTCGGCGCCGATTAGATATGTTTCACCGATCTTCCCCTTTTCTAGGATCGCCAAGATGGCGGAACTATGATCCTTAGCATGTATCCAATCACGTATATTTTGGCCGCTACCGTAGATTTTTGGCTTACGCCCCTCCAAAATCTCGGTAATAGCTCTAGGAATAAACTTTTCAACATGCTGATACGGCCCATAGTTGTTCGAACAATTAGAAATCGTAGTCTGCACATTAAATGAACGAACCCAGGCACGGACCAAATGGTCAGAAGCGGCCTTAGTGGCTGAGTAAGGGCTGGAAGGATTGTATGG
>CAZXDA010000006.1:0-22167 GCA_964639445.1 uncultured Candidatus Saccharibacteria bacterium | reverse complement strand
CAGTACTTGGCTGTACCGCTTGGCTACGACGCAGCTCAAAAAAGACTGATTGTAGCTATGCTTGATGCCGGCAATGTTCAGGCAGTTGATTTTTTGAGCAACAAAGTCGGTCAGCCAATAAAAGTCTATGCTGCCAGCGAATCCGGCATCCGCCATATACTGGAACAATACGACCGCACTGCTGGTATAAGTTCTATTTTAAGTCTGCCCGAAGAGGCGCCAGCTGCGACTGAGACTAAATCGTCTGCTTTTGCACCCGTTGGCACTGCCAGAAAAAAGGTGCAGGTTATTATTCAAGATTCACCAATTAGTAAGGCCCTAAGTGCCATCTTGCAATACGCCGAAAAAAACCGCGCCAGCGATATCCATATCGAGCCGTTGGAGAAAGAGCTTAGGATTCGCACGCGGGTTGATGGCGTCTTGCGTGAGGTGATGAAACTGCCAAAAACTGCTGAAGCACCCTTAGTTAGCCGAATAAAAATTATGTCCAATTTAAAAATTGACGAGCACCGGATTCCGCAAGACGGACAGTTTACAGTACAGCTTAGCGGCAACGAGGTAGATATTCGGGTAGCTATCAGCCCGGTAATTTGGGGTGAGCAGGTAGTGCTCAGGCTTTTGGAAAAAGATGCTACCGCTCTGAATTTAGAGGATATGGGTTATACGGGCCGGGCTTTGCGCTTGATTCGCCAGGGTCTTAAACTGCCGCACGGCATGATTCTGACCAGCGGCCCCACCGGCTCCGGTAAAACCACCAGCATGTACGCCATGATTACCGAAATCAGAAATGACGATATTAACATAGTCACTCTGGAAGATCCGGTGGAATACAAAATTGCGGACGTTAATCAAATTCAGGTTAACCCGGAAGTTGGCCTGACATTCGCCACCGGCTTGCGTTCGATTCTACGCCAGGATCCGGATGTGGTGATGGTTGGCGAGATTCGCGACCGCGAAACTGCCGGTTTGGCAGTTCAAGCGGCACTGACAGGCCATTTAGTGTTTTCTACTTTACACACTAATAGCGCCGCTGGCATTCTGCCGCGCCTGCTTGATATGAGCGTTGAGCCCTTTTTAATTGCTAGTACCGTTCATACGGTAATTGGCCAGCGTTTAGTACGCCGGGTGATTCCGGGCGGTGAGACCTATAAGTCAAATGCCGCCGAGACGGCTGCCATCAAGCAAACTATTGGCAATCTGCTTCCCAAAACCGCGGCCGAGATGCCTAAAGTAGCCCAAGACCTGGGCTATAAGAGCTTGCCTCTGGCCAATCAAAACGCTTATACTTTGCTTAAGCCTAATCCAACACTTGATAATCCAACCGGATACAAAGGGCGCCTGGGATTGTATGAGGTTTTTGAAGTGAGCGAAGCTGTCCAGGAACTAATTATCAAGCACGCTACCAGCTCCGTAATCCAGAAGACAGCCCAGTCTCAGGGGATGGTGACTATGAAGCAGGATGGTTATTTAAAAGCGTTGGCCGGGATGACTACTTTAATAGAGGTAGATAGAGTTGCCTCAGCCGATAGTTAGGAGGAGCGGTGGCTGAAGTTTCCACAGTTAAAATTGAGCACTTGCTGGAAGACGTTATCAGGCGTAAGGCCTCTGACTTGCACTTGCAGGTTGGCTTGCCGCCAATATTGCGTATTGATGGCCAGTTAAGCACGCCGGCCGGCGCCACGCCGCTTAACGCCGAAACAGTTGAGGCACTTGTCTTTTCGTTAATAGACGAGGATCAGAAAAAGATCCTGCTGCGCGATAAAGAATTTGATTTTAGCTTTGCTTTTGGCGATTTAGGCAGATTCCGCGTTAATGCCTTCCATGAGAAAGGTAACCTGACTGCCGCTATGCGGCTCATTCCTAATGAAATTCGAGCGATTGAGCAGTTAGGATTGCCAAAAATTTTGAATCAATTTACCGATTTTCCAAGGGGGCTAGTACTAATTACCGGCCCCACCGGCTCCGGTAAGTCAACTACTTTGGCCGCTCTTATTGACAAAATCAATAATGAACGCGCGGTGCATATCATCAGTGTAGAAGACCCTATAGAATACACCCATCAATCCAAAAAGGCACTGGTGGCCCAGCGCGAGGTCCATTACGACACTTATAGCTTCTCGGCCGCCTTACGGTCGGCGCTGCGCGAGGATCCGGATGTGGTGTTAATTGGCGAGATGCGCGATTTAGAAACCATTGCCGCGGCTATTACCATTGCCGAGACCGGTCACTTGGTGTTTGCTACACTGCATACTAATTCCGCCTCACAAAGCATAGACCGTATTATTGATGTTTTTCCGGCGCATCAGCAGCCGCAGGTTAGGGCACAGCTGGGCAATATTTTAATGGCGATTTGCTCGCAGCGCCTGATTCCGGCTTTGGGTGGTGGCCGGGTGCCCGCAGCCGAGATTTTAATCGCCACGCCGGCAGTACGTAACATTATTCGCGAAGGCAAAACTTATCAGCTGGAAGCTGTTATCCAGACAGGCGCCGAGCATGGTATGCAAAGTATGGACCACACTCTTATTAACCTTGTTCATAAAGGCGTCATCACTTATGACGAGGCGCGTAATTATGCCGTTGATGTAGAAGAGCTAGATCGTCTAATGCGAGGCTAAGTGATGCAGTCTTATGTTTATACCGCTCGTGATACCAAAACCGGCGAAAGAGTCAGAGCCGAAATTGAGGCTGAAAACGAGCAAATTGCTGCTAAACTGCTAGTCGAGCGCGGCCTGGCGCCGCTGGAAATCGTCAGGGCTCGGCAAGACGAAGCCGGTTTGAGTCTGCGCAGCCGCGTCCCGGTTAAAGATAAAGTTATATTTTCGCGTCAGCTGGCTACATTAGTTAACGCTGGCCTACCGCTGGTGCAGAGCCTCAATACCATCCACGGCCAAATTAAAAACCACAACCTACAATCTATTATCAGAAAAATAATTGCCGATATAGAAGGCGGCTCTTCTTTTGCGGACGCTTTAGCAAAGTACCCCAATGTCTTTGATGACGTTTACGTCAGCTTAATCGCCGCCGGTGAAGCTTCCGGCACATTAGACGCCTCACTGGAGCGGCTGGCTACTCAACAGGAAAAAGATAGCGAGGTAGTTTCTAAAATCCGCGGCGCTCTAATTTACCCAATTATAGTTTTGTTGGTGCTTTTTGGAGTAGCGACATTTATGACTACAACCGTTTTGCCGCAAGTGGTTTCGCTTTATAAAAGTCTGCCCGGCGCTCATTTGCCATTTATAACGGTTTGGATGCTTGGCATCTCTCATTTTATTACTCGTTTTTGGTGGATAGCCTTGCTTTTGCTGATTGCCGGCGCTTACGTTCTAAGATCGTGGCTTAAAACCCCTGAAGGTCGGCGTTTTTTTGACCAGCTTAAACTGCGCATATGGCCGATTGCGCCACTAATGAACAAACTTTACATGTCGCGCTTCGCCAGGACCAGCTCAACCTTAGTTGGCAGTGGCGTGCCAATGATTAAAATGCTCAATACTACCTCTGAAGCGGTTGGTAACTCCATAGTGGCGGCCTCTATTAACCGCGCGGCCGAAGAAGTGAAGGGCGGCAAAGCCCTGTCTGATGCTCTAAAAGGCGATCCCAACTTTTTAGAGCTGGTGCCCGATATGATTCATATTGGCGAACAATCGGGCCAGCTGCAGGAAATGATGGCCAAAACGGCCGATTATTATGAAAAAGAAGTTGATAACCAAATTAAATCTATCTCTACAATCATTGAACCGGCACTGATGATTATAGTTGGTATTTTGGCTCTGATTATTGTGGCTGGTGTGCTTTTGCCTATTTATAGCTTAGCCGGCAAAAACCTCAGCCAAGGTTTGTAGAAAAACTATTGTTTTTTTGAGTTGTTGCACATAATATGTAAGCATAAGCATATCCAATAGGGCACCAAAAAGGGGGCTATAAATAAAGTGAAAGCAAAAACGACGGATCAAAAAAGAGACGGCTTTACTATTATTGAGGTTTTAATCGTGCTAACGATTGCCGGTTTAATCCTGCTTATAGTTTTTATGGCAGTGCCGGCTCTGCAGCGTAACTCACGTAACACTCAACGGCGACAGGATGTGGCTTCGCTATTATCGGCTGTATCTGATTATCAGAGTAACCATGCTGGCCAGTTGCCGAATACCAGCGGTCAGTTTAACGGCGGCAATCAATTTGCGTCTACTTACCCTAACCTTGGTTATTACACGACTCCGCCCAATGTTCAGTGGAGCTATTCGGGAACTGCCAGAATCGGCGGCGTACCGACTCCGCCCAATGGCGTTGACAACGTAACACTTTATAATTACTTGAAATGCGCCGACGCTACTACCGCAACCTTTAGTAACGCTACTCAGCGTAGCGTGGTAGCTCTGTTTAATGTTGAAGGCAGCAGCGGCGCTGTTGCCCAGTGCATCGAATCTTAAACAGATCTTTAGCTTTGTGCTAGCATAAGGCTAATGGTTTTTGTTGTTTTAGCTATATTAGGGCTGTGCTTTGGCAGCTTTATTAATGCTCTTATTTGGCGTACCCGCCAGCAAGAGCTGCTGTCGCAGAGAATGGTTCCCAATTCCCAATTCCCAATTCTTTCAGGGCGCAGCCAGTGCCCTAAGTGCGGGCATCAGCTGGCCGCAAAAGATTTAGTTCCAATCTTTAGTTGGCTGGTGCTGCGCGGCCGCTGCCGCTACTGCGGCCAGCCCATATCGCTACAGTATCCACTTGTAGAATTAGCTGCCGCGGCCGTTTTTGTAATCTCTTACGGCTACTGGCCGGGCGGTGTTTACGGAGTAGGGGACTGGGTACTTTTAACCACTTGGCTAGCTGCCAGCGTGGGCTTAATAGCCCTTTTTATCTTTGATTTTAGGTGGATGCTACTGCCCAGCCATATTATTTATCCCACTCTTGCCATAGCCGCTGCCGGGCGTCTGGTATATATTTTGAGTTTTGAACCACAAAAGACTCACGCCGCCACCGAGTGGATCTTAAGTGTTTTAGTTGCCAGCGGTGTTTTTTGGTTGATATTTATCCTTTCTGCCGGCAAGTTTATTGGCTACGGCGATGTGCGCTTAGGACTGATTGTCGGGACGCTGTTAGCTGACCCCTTAAAGAGCGTTTTGGTGATTTTTTTGGCCTCAGTGTTTGGTACATTATTTATGCTGCCTTTTCTGGTCGCTAAGAAAAGCAATTTACGCAGCAAGCTGCCTTACGGTCCATTCTTAATTCTAGCTACCTTTATCGTTATTTTGGCCGGCCAGCAGTTTATCGATTGGTATAAACGGCTACTCATCTGATCAAACCCCTTATGCTATACTGGACGCATGATGCCCTCTGGGCGAGGCTATACTGTGTTCGAAGTCATGATTGTACTAACGGTCACCGGCGTGCTTTTTTTTAGCGCTGTGGCCGTTTTTAGCGGCCGGCGCCAAAAAACGGAATTTTCGCAGTCAATATATGACCTTCAATCCAAAATCCAAAGTTATGCCAATGATGTTAGTAGCGGTACTTTTCCCGGTACTTCTGGTTATAAATGCACAGCTTCTAATCCGCCCAATCCAAAGCCGGTTTTGAGTGTAGCAAGTCAAGAACAAAGCACCAGTGAAGACTGTCTTTATATTGGCAGAGTTATTCAGGCCGTACCTAGTGCCGAAACACTTTATGTCTATAGCGTCTTAGGCTTGCGAACAGTACGCGATGCTTCCGGCTATGATACGGGCGATCCGGTCACTTCACTATCTAGCGCTTCACCGGAAGTGGCTATGACATCAGACCAAAGAAACTATCTTTTTATGGATACTTATAGATTGTTGCCGGGCGTACGGATTGTGTCGGCCAAATATGACAGTGGTTCAGGGTCTGCCGGCGCACAGCTGCTGCAGCTATATTCAGCTTTCCAAAACAGGAGCTCTAACAGCCAGGCTATGACCGCCTATACTATTCCCGGGCTCAGCGATCTGTCCGAGCCAAGCGGCACAACCGTTGATGTAAGGCTAAAAAATTGCTTGGAGTTACAATCGCCCTGCAATAATCCGACGGTAGTCGCGGGTCTTGGCTGGAAGCTTTGCCTGCAAGACAGCGGGCAGGCTAATCAAAAAGCTGAACTGACTATCCGTAGCGCTACAACCGGTATTACCACCAAACTAAATATGGCAGGCTGCAGCTCATGAAAAAAATAGCCGGTGACACTTTGGTGGAAGTGATGGTCAGTATGAGCATTTTAGGACTTGTGATGGGTGCCGCCTTTGCAACCAGCCGCCACAGCCTGCAGAGCGGTTTACAATCAAGCTACCGCGATCAAGCCGATTCTTATGCCCGTCAGCAAGTGGAATTAATCAAAAAATTAGATGTCAGCGGCTCATTGATCGGTTATCAAGACCCAAATTTTTGCATTAATCCAAATGGGCCGATCAAACAAGCTGTCAGTAACGATACGCATTTATGTCCTTTGCCTGTCGGCAGCGGCAATCCCACGCAATACAGCGTTGTCGATAAGTACGATAGCGCGACTAAAATCTATACAGTAGAAGTGCAATGGCCTTCTAGTAATGCTAACTCACCAAATACCGTTTCACTACAATATAAACCGCGCAACAGTTTTGTTGACACCCCAAATTCTTTTAATCCGCCGACTTCTAATCCCACTACCCAGCCGCCGGCGGCATGGTTGAACTTCACTACCGATAAAGGCGATAACCCAACTGTCCAAGCCGGCACCAACATGAATTTAGTGTGGTCAACCATGCCGCCGGCCGGCCGCTGTGATGGTTCTGGCGTTGGCGGCAGTTGGAATAGCAGCAGTAAACCCGCCAGTGGCACTTTTGCTATTAGTCCAACCTCTACTTCAACATACATCCTGACTTGTTACGACCTAAGCGGTCATTCTTCCTTATCAAAGCAGCAGACTATAACCGTTAATCAGCGGCCGCAAATTACTATGTTTAAGACCACCAATAGTCTACCAATCACCTATAACACTTCTACGAATATAGTCTGGAGCTCAACCAGTGCGGTTTCGTGCACCGGCGGCGGCTTCAACACCCAAGGGGCCGCTAATAACACTTCCCCGGGAGTAAGTACCGGTAACCTAACTTCTAATACTACTTACACATTGACATGCTCCGGTGGAGCGGCTACTACTCCGGCTACAGGCTCGCTGAATGTGACGGTGGGCGCACCACCTCCACCGCCACCGCAAATAACGGCCTTTGGCACATGGTCGGAAAACACTATTTATACCAGTAAAGGAACTCAAAGGTATCTTTACTGGTACAACAACTCATCCACCACAAGGTGCTATTTATCAAACTATGGAAACGTCTCGCCTAATTCTTCTGTTTATATCTACGTCTACCCAGGAACCTACACTCTGACTTGCTACAATGACGTTAATCAATCGACTTCTTCTAACTTCTCATTTAATTACCATTCTTCCTCATTCATAGCCTACCAGCACGCTAGATTTGACCCTGCCTGGCCGGGTTGGACATGGGGCCCGGTGGGCGAGGGGTCATATGGTTTGCCGGGAGACATGTCTAGTTTTAGCGTCTATGGCCGGGCGGCTGTGCGCGATAATTATGGTCATTGTGCTAATTTTACAGTCGACGGCTGGACTCTTTACGGCTGGGTAGAGGATTATGGTCTGGTCAATGATAGATTTGGCACAGTAGATGTGGGGCATGACTGCAATGGACTTTAAGATTAGAGTACCTCGCTTAGTTTGGATAATAATCGCTATTTTAGCAATTGCCGCGCTGGCCATATTTGTAGCTTGGCCGCGCTATAAGACTCAGAGCGAGCGAGCGCAGGTTGTGAGTTCGTATGATTACACTTATAAAAACCTGGAAAAATATCAAGTTAATGGTCTGCAACCCCACACAGGTATGAGCTTTGAAAAACCAGTCGAGCTGAAGTCGACGCTAAGTGATAACAAAGCGCCTGTAGCCGACCTAACTCATTACTTTGGCAAAAATAAGATAATGATTGCTGACATTGCAGCTTACAGCCAACCACGTGCCGCCAGCGATAATAAACAGTCTGTCGTTTCAGGCTCGAATCTGCTGCCAGTGGAACAATTTGTTGCTCAACGTTTAAGTAATCTTAAAATTCAATACAAGAATCCCCGACCTCTGACAACGCCCAATTTAAAGGACAACGCGTGGAGGCTTGATTTCACCACGCAAGCTCAGACTACAGCCGCTACCTATCCCCAGAAAAAGGGTGTGGTTATTTTAACCGCCGGTCAAAAGGTAAATTATTATTTTCTAATTGATGCGCTTAATAAGAACTGGGTAGGTAATCAGGCAGTTTGGCAAAAAGTAATCGATAGCATCAAGGTGGATCAATGAAAAAAAGCGGTGGGTTTACGATTGTCGAGCTTCTGATCGCCACAGCTGTTTTTTCGATAGTTTTATTAGGAGCTTTGGCTGGCTTTTTAGAAGTTGGACGGTTGTTTTATAAAGGCGTTTCCTCTACCAGCACACAATCGGTTGCCAATCAAATTCTGCAAGATGTCAGCGGCTCTTTTCGCACAAACTATAGCTTTGCCAGCGTTCCGCCATCTGGCAATAACGCCTATGCCTATTACTGTATTGGCAATTCCCGCTATACTTATAATATTAACCATGAGCTTGATATTAACGCTGCACCAAATCATGCAGTGCCGGCGGCCGGTGGTAACTATGGGCTCCTTAAAGATATCTTACCCGGTAGCTCGGGCTGCGCTGCGCCTGCTGCAGAGAATGATCCGAACCCCCCTTCTGGGTCTCTCCGTTTTCAAAACCCGACCGAGATGCTGGGAGACAAAATGCGCCTAAGCGCCTTTAACATAGCTCAAACCACATCTACCTCTAATTTTTATGACGTCAATTTAGTTGTAGCTTACGGGGATGATGATGCTTTTGATAACTTAAATAATCCTGATGCCATGGCCTGCAATCCCCGCTCTGGTCTTGACCAGTATTGCTCCGTCAGCCGGCTCAACACCTCGCTCTACAGAGGATTCGGCCTATGACAGTTGCTCCGCTCCAATTTACATTTTACATTTCACATTTCACATTAATTTCTCAATTATCATTTATCAAACAAACTGCAGTTAATGCCCTTAAATGGAAATTGTTAATTGTTAATTTATTGAAAATTGCTAATTGTAAATTGCTAATTGCTCGTGGAGGTGCGGCATGACGCGCCAGAATGAGCGGGGAATGGCGTCATTTGTTATTGTCTCTGTTTTAGTGGTCATCCTTACGCTCATAAGTCTTGGTTTTGCCCGCATCATGACTCGCTCAGCCATCGATTCCACTAACCGTCAGCTTGGCAATGCGGCCACTTATGCCGCCCAATCGGGCATTAATGATGTTATTAGTTATATGAAACAATACGCCACCGATCACCCCTCTAACCCTTATGTATCATCCCCGCAATGCAACGGCTCCAATAGTTTAATTGGTTCGGCCGGTAACCCCGGGCCTTTTTACAATGACTCCAATTTATCGGGTAACCGCAATGCCCAATACAGCTGCATTCTGCTTAATCAAACTCCATCTGACCTGGTCTATAGTGGCTTGCCACCCGTGCAGTCCCAGGTTGTCAAGATGACCACCTCGGCAGTCACCGGCGCGCTGGATAAAATTATGCTATCGTGGCAACCCACTAATGCTTTGTTAACCGGCTACCCAAATTCCAACCTTACACTACTTGATGAAAATACCTGGACCGACCCCATCAACGGCTACATGCCAATTTTCCGGGTCACTATCTATCCGGTGCCAGTTAGTGGCAACGTGTCTAATTTGCAGGCTAATGCTAGAACCGTCTTTTTGTATCCGCAGGCGCCGTCACCGCCCAATAATGTGCCTGTCCAAAATTACGTAAATATTGCTGATGGGCAAAAACTGCCCGTTAATTGCGGTGGCACTAATACCAACGGCGCCTTTAATGGCAAGGCCGACTACCGCTGCAACCTTATCATCAACAATCTTACCAATTCGGTGTCTTCGCCCGGCAGCGACCCGATTAATTATGTTTATCTCCGCCTCACGCCTATTTACGGCCAGCTGGATGTGAAGATCCAGGCCAATGACATTTGGGGACAATCGCTGAAGTTCATCAATGTGCAGGCAATAGTAGATGTAACGGCTAAAGTTGCTAATGTTTCTAAAAGGCTGCAGGCTAGGGTTAATACCACCAATGTATCGTCTTCCATAGGGGGTAACATACCGTCGGCCGCTAATGATATTCCGGAGTTCAGCCTGCGCTCTTCTGACGCTCTTTGTAAACGCCTGATTGTCCAGCACGGACCTTACTATGACAATATTCTGCCCGGCGCGCCGGACAACATCTGCCACACCGGCATTGCCGTCCCGGCACCGTCACTGGCACTCTCAATCATTGGAAAGGATGGGGCTGATAATGGTAAGAGAGTTTGTGGCACTCCATGGTATAACTTCGAACAAACTACATGGGGATGCGCTACGGACAATAATCCAGATAGCCCACAAGATCCCGTACAGAAGGGGACTGTATATATAAATAGCAGCGCTACTATTGAGTGGCGCACCAGAGATGCAAAGTCTTGTATAGCCAGCTGGGATGGTGGTCAAAAATTGACTTCATCAACTTGGTCAGACACTGTCCAGGCTGACGGCCGTGAAGGAAAGTCTGGTATTTCGACTGTTCAGCATTATACATTAAGCTGCACCGGTCCTGGCAGCGCGGGTGGCGAGGCGATTGTTAAGACCGTTACTGCCTGGCCGCCACCGCGAATAACTAGCTTGTCTCAGAACCCCAATCCCGTCCAAGCAGGCACTCAATATACTATTAGCTGGGATTCTATTAACACTAAAGATGCTAAAGGCGGCAGCTATAATCCCTGCTACTTAAGTAGCAGTACCAACAGTTGGATCTCTCCTGGTTGGGCATCGCATTCTGGCTCGCAAACCATGACCTGGCCGGCCAATGACAATTCCTCGACCAGATACTTTACGGTTACATGCTATGATCCCATCGGTCGTTCGGATAGCTCAACCATCTGGGTTAATACGAATGGTGGCGGTTGTAGCGGCAATGGCTGCAATGGTGGCGGTGGTGACGTATCACCACCTACTTGCTCTGCCAGTGCCAGCATTGTTGGCAACACTACATCGGATGCTTACGTAACATGGAGTACTTCCTGTCCGACGTATGATCCGGTTAACCCAATTGGAGATCGTTTTATAGAAAGTGATATACCTGGTGCTATGTATGGAGGAGGGTATGCATCCCCAAGCTGGATGGGTAGCGGTACCGTACGTATTACTTCGCCCAGCACATACCATTTCCGCGTTTATGTTTGGGCGCCGCCGTGGGCTAGCCAGTCAGAAGCTGCAGCCTACGGAAGTACATCTGGCGCCGGAAAGGCCAACAGCGGCTTGCAAATAAAGACTATATATCCTCCACTTTCTATAACATCCTACTACAGCGCTGGCGTCTGGGATCAGGGACCTGAATGCGGGCCTAAAGCTAAATACCCGTGGGGTGCTAGCGCCAATAATACATGGTGGTGCAGAAATGGGTACCCGCTTGATAAAAATGGCTTCTCTACAAGAGTTACTACCTACCCTGGTCCAAACCCCGGATGCGTGAAAGGAGTACATCGTTGGACAACTTGTAATGTTCATTGGTCTACCAGCGGCGGTGGCGGTACGGTCGACTGCAGAGCGTACGTAATTGGATATAGCGGCTACTATGCTACATCATCATGGCCTTGGAATGGAGATACGAAGAAAGATACAGGGAGACTAGGTTGGCTAGGTGGCGGTGCCATCACTGGCTGGGCTCGACTCGATTGCTCTGACTCGTTCGGGCAGACAGCACACGCTAGTTTCTAAATAGAAAGAGACCCCGTAAGAGGGGGTCTCTAATCTTCCTATCCAGTCAGGGGTGGTGTATATGCCACCCCTGACTGGATAGTCTACTACTTCTTCTTCGGCGCCGTGAGCCTGTAGATATGCACGGCCTGCGCGGTGAATCTGTCAGAGATGCTTCCGCGCTTCACCTTCACGTTCCGGCCTTCCCAGAACACCTGGGCTTCTCTGGCGGCGTTGTTAGGTACCGTAAAGGTCCCGGTGATGGCCGAGTCATCGGTGTTGACGGCAATAACGTAGGTCGTACCGACGTACTGCCAAGCTCCAACCTTGACTTGGCTCTTGACACCGGACTTTACCCCCAGCGGCTTGCCCGTCAGTAAGGCCGGCCCGAGCGTGGCCATCTGGTCTGCGAGCTTGGCCGCTTGGTTTACGCGATCACTTGGTACGTCGAAATCGGGTCCATTACCGGCATCCGTGGTAATGTACTCGATCCCTCGGAGGCCGGCTATCACAGTGGTCCAGTAAATCCGGTTCAGAGCCTGAGCGGTGAGACACCACTTTTCTCCAGGCCTCCCCGGAAATGCAGCAAGGGGTGTCATGAAGAGGAGAGCCTTGCTTTTTGACGCCTTCGACATTTGCTCGTAGAGCTGCCTGCTGGACTTACAGAGGTCCTCATTGCCTGCTATATCTGCGAATAGGGATGTTGCTTGCCAGTTGATTAATTCGGGTAGCCCCTGGTCCTGAAGGTGCTGTCGCGCAGCGGTGTTGTGTTCAAACCACCACAGTTTATTGCCCAAGGCAAGGTGAAGCGACTGACCCCACTGTGCCGGGTCCTGACCCACCCCGATGCAGTTGAGCACCGAGTCGAAGGCTTCGAAGATATTCGCCCCCAAGCTTACTGTCCCTACTACAGTCTGGGCCTCGGGACAGGGACTAAAGGCCCGCACCATGATCGGGAAGAAAGGCTGGCCGTTCAGCAACAGCTTGTTGCCGTTACTGGTCACAGTCGCCGGTGTTGATCCGGGAGCAGCCGTCTGAAACAGCCTGCCGACACGGATCAGCTTGCCCTTCTTCGGTGTTGCCGAGATCACGGCAAGGTACCTGGTATTGGGCATCAGCCCCCGGACGGTAATCGAGTGCCGCGTCCGGTAGCGCAAGTCCGGCGTAGGTACGAGAACCTGCTTGGTCGTACCAGTTGCCACTGACGACTGCGTAGGCACGTTCGTCGTGAACGCGCAGGTCACCGTGGTGAAGGTGACCTTGGAGCAATCGAGCCCAGCAATTTGCGCTGCCGGGTTGGCCTGCGCCTGGGCCGTCACGGCAGCGACGACGAGGCACAGGACGAACAGCGCCACGAGGCGCGCCTTGACGGTCCAGAACACCTGAACCACCCCTTTCTGGGTAGGATTTTGGTTAAAACTTAGACTAACTTCAAAGCTATCGGAGAAGAACAAACGGCTGCAACCAACCGTTTAGTCACCTCCGATAACCAAAGTCGGTCAAAAGAAGTAGGCTAATTATTAAAGATCGAGCGCTAAAAGCGCATCAAGACCTCCAAGGAAGATCGTATCTTCACCATACAACAGTTATGCTAAAAAGAAAATTGCTTGTGCTAACTATTCAAAGGCTGTGTATGCTTTTTGCAAATTTATTAACTGTTTCATAAATGGAGTCTGTTATGCAATTCTTTACAGAGCTATCAGCCAATTTATTAGTGGGACATTGACTATCTGGTTGATCAACCATCGCTTCTATCACTACAGCGCTCACATTTATTTTTTGGAGACTAACTATCTGGTAAATAATTAACTGCGGTGGGATTTTACTAGTAGGGTCTTTAAATAAAATTGCATACGAACTGACATCATACTTTACATATTGTGATTTATCCTGAGACGATAGCACTTCTTCAATATTGTTCTTTTTTAGCCCAGCGGGCGTAGAATCGAAGGAGACAACTGTACTGTATCTAATACTTTTATTTGGTGCTGAAAAACTAATTTGATATTGAGCACCGTTCTGATCAGGTGATTGCAAGAGCTGTGGTGTGCCCCAATTCTTAGGATAGCTAAACTTAAACCCATATTTATCATTTTTATATTCGGACCAGTTAGCAGGTAGAGATGAACTGGATGATTTATTGTGCCACTGGTTATATCCATACCAGCCACCAAAACCAATTGCTGCTACAAGAACTAAAATTAATAAAATTTTTAGCAATCTAGGCCTTTTGGGGGTCTGTTGAGGAACTGGCGGATTAGGCTCTGCTTGATTATTTTCCATATTTACTACTAAATACTTATGTTAAGTATCGCATTAACCTCTTAAAAATCCAAACATTTGATTATTTTCTGGTGCGGTGGAATTTTTCGTGGACTTCTTTGAGGTGGGGGTCTGTGACGTGAGTGTAGATTTGGGTTGTGGCGATATTAGAATGGCCAAGTATAGCCTGAACTGAGCGAAGATCTGCACCGTTCATCAATAAATCCGTCGCAAAGCTATGGCGTAGGGTGTGCGGGCTGACATGTTTAGTAATACCGGCCATTTTGGCATAACGGGAAATCATGCGCTGAACACTGCGAGCCGTTAGACGCGAATAGTTACCCGATGTATCAACTTTTTTGCTGCCGCTGTAGCGAATAAAGAGCGGCGGGGAATTATCTTGGCGCTTATTTAGATATTGTGCGACCCAGTTTGCGGCTTCGCTGCTTATAAATACTGGTCTATCTTTTTGGCCTTTACCCCTAACCATAAATTCGCGGCGTCCTAAATTGATGTCACCTCTGTTAAGATTCACTAGTTCACTGATCCGTAAACCGCTGCTGAAAAGAAGCTCAATGATAGCTCGATCACGCACACCGTTAAGATTAGACATATCTGGCTGAGACGCCAGGCGCTCAAACTCTTCCAGATTTAAAAAAGTAACCTGTGGACGGCGTGTGCGAGCTAGCTCAATCTTATCGGCTGGCATTGCCTCCCATCCTCGTTTGGCACAAAAACGTAGAAAGGAGCGCAGAGCTATTAGATGGTAATTTTGCGTAGTTTTACTCATCTCATCAGAAGTATTTGTGCCCAGGCGGTTGAGCCACAGCCGCCATTTGCGGATCAGCTCTTCATTAATATCCTTAAGCTTAATCTCACCGGCAAAGTCGGATAAACGGGTCAGGTAATGGCTATAATTCTCAATCGTTCTTTGCGAACGGTTCTGTTCTAGCTCCATATGTTCTAGAAATTCAGAGACAGCATCATCATACTTCATGACAATATTGTACGACATAAAGCGTAAGCAATTTTATTTTAGGGAATAGGCAATAGGATATAGGGAATAGTGAGACTGAATTCATATAAAGACTTGGAAGTGTGGAAGCGTAGCATGAGCCTGGTTGGCGAGATTTATGTCCTTACAGTACGGCTTCCTAGAAGTGAACAATTTGGACTTATAAGTCAAGTCCAAAGGTCAGCTGTATCTATACCATCAAACATTGCGGAAGGCTATGCAAGAAGGAGTACTGGTGAATATTTAAGGTTCTTATCGATGGCTTTTGGATCAGCGGCAGAGCTCGACACTCAACTAATAATTACAAAGCAGGAGTACCCTCACGTAGAGACAAAAAGAGCAGAAGCATTACTATCGGAAGTCCAGAAGATGCTATATGTATTGATGAATAAACTCAAAAAATAGCATCTATTGCCTATTGCCTAAGTCCTATTGCCTACTGCTGTCTGCGTACTTACGTCTGAGCAAAAATAGTACTCAACTTGTTAACCGGCTTCCTATCTGGTAAACTCGTTCTAATTATGGAAAGAACGTTAGTATTGCTTAAGCCGGACGCGGTGCAGCGTGGGCTAGTAGGGGAAATTGTTAGCCGTTTCGAGAAAGCCGGGCTTAAGCTGGTGGCTACCAAAATGGTCTGGCCAGACCGTGAATTGGCGGAAAAGCATTATCCCAAGAGCAGACAGGAGTTTATAAAGGGCATGGGTCACAAGACGCTCGAAAACCACGAGGAAGAAGGCCAAAACGTCTCTGTTATTTTTGGTACGGGAGATCCGCATGCCATAGGGCTACAGCTGCAGAAGTGGCTAGTTGATTTCCTGGTTTCTGGGCCGGTAATAGCCATAGTCCTAGAAGGTATTAACGCTATTAAATTGGCTCGTGATATAGCCGGCCACACCATACCAGCCAAAGCCGAACAAGGAACCATTAGAGGCGACTATTCTGACGATTCGGCTATTAAAGCTAACGCCGAAAAGCGGTCAATCAAAAATTTAGTCCATGCTTCAGGCAGTCAAGAAGAAGCCAATTTAGAAATCGACCTTTGGTTTTCGAAGGAAGAACTCCATTCCTATTAAAACAGGTTACCCGTTCGATAAACTCAGGGCAGGCAGGTTGTAGGTTACAGGTTACAGCTCTAGAATAGAAAATGAATGAGGAATTTTTGCGGGAGGTTTGTGCCATATATTTGGCAGATAGCATTTATATTGCTGGCCACAACTTGGCTTTGGGCGCCGCTACTTAATCATCAAATCTCTTCCCGAGTCTCACTCATTAGCCAATATGAGGCTCCGGGTCAACCTTACAGCTGGTTATTTAGATTAGGCGATATTTTGGGGGCGGCCATTCTTCTGATAATCCCTCTGTTACTTTGGTATCGCCGTAAAATGAGTACCGGCAGTTGGTTGCTCTTAATCATTGCCGTTGGCTCTTTAATTGATGCTCTTTTGCCAACTAGTTGCCGGATGATAGGTAATAGCTGTCAAGAATACGTGTCAGCCAGCTACATTATTCATGCTATTGAAACAGTGATTACAGCCTCGGCCATATTTGGTTTGGCAGCTTATGACTACTTAAAGCGTAAAAGATTGCTTTCGGCTTCGTTTGTACTATTTCAGATTCTATATGGCTTATTATTTCTTACTCAATTAGCCAGTAATAATCATTTTAATACTGCTTCACAATATATTTACCAAACGGTTTTGGTCCTGTGGCTGGCTTGGTATGTGCGAGATAAATTTTGGCAACCCGAAGAAGTTAAGGTACAGCCCCCAACTGCCCTAATTAAAAACTTCTTTGCCGTTTGGGCGCTTTTAAATGGTATTTTGGCTATCTTGGTCAGCTTGGCGCACATTCATGTCTTAGGCAAAATCGAAGGAGTCTATTTTGCCAACGACAATGCCTGGTTGGCACAGCATGGGGTAGTTGTTGGCATGGTGATGATTTATCTTAGCCGCCACCTCGCGCGCGGCGAACGCCGCGCGCGCCATATATTCCTGTTGATAATCGGTATCGAAGCTCTAAAATATTCGGTCGTCGCCCCACAGCCGCTATTGTTAGCGCTTTATCTTTTAACATTTTGCGCTCTTTTTGTAACCAGCGAGAGTTTTGAACGAGGCCCAAGCAGATTAACATGGGACGTTCGGTTCAAAGACGCTACCTTCTTTTTGGCAAGCGCACTTTCTGTAGTAGTTTTGGCCTTTATTCTTCTAGGGACTAATAACCGCAAAGCTGCTATTGTTAATCGCTCTATCGATCACTTCTTTGACTATACGGTGCGCCCCAAAGTGGTAAGCCGCGTCCATATCCGAAGTGCGCTACTGGCTCACACTGAATCGGCTTTTATTTTGGCCGGCGCAGCAACTTTACTTTGGATTTTATTCAAGCCTCAGCCTACAGGCAGACGAGTTTTACCACCAGCGGAGGTCGAAAGATTACTTAAAACCTATTCCAATTCTTCAGAAGATTATTTTAAACTTTGGCCGCCGGATAAAGATTATTTCCGAGCACTAGATATTGATGGTCTCGTGGCCTACAAAATTGTTGGCCCGATCGCCTTTGCTCTGGCAGATCCAATTACTACCGATAATTCACGCCAGAAGCTGCTTAGTGCTTTTATGGGTATGGCCAGAGAGAAAAATCTGAGAGTATGCTTTTTACCGATTGCCAAAGAAAATGTTGGTCTTTACCAAAAGGCTGGGCTGGCCGAGATGCAGATTGGCGCCACGGCGCTTATAAACGTTAATAAATTTGCCAAAACTACTGCCCGCGACAAGTGGTGGCGCTGGAAGATTAATAGGGCTCTTAAAGCCGCTTATCAATATAAACAAAGCCAGCCGCCGCACCCGCCAGAGCTAGTTCAGCAAATTAAATCGGTTTCTGACGCCTGGCTGGGGCACGCTGGCCGCAAAGAATATGGTTTTGCCATGGGGCACTTTGACGAGGACTACTTAAATCAAACAGCCGTTGATTATTTAGAGGACGTAGAGGGTAGGGTGGTGGCTTTCACGAATAATTTACCTTTATTTAGGCCAAACAGTGTAACTACGATTGATTTATTTCGCTATACGCCTGACGCCATCGACGCGATGCCCTACTTATTAATGAAATCAATTGAAGAGGTAGGGAAAGAGGGAAAATTCAAGTATTTTGACCTGGGGTTTGTGCCTTTTGCCAAGGCTCGCGGTACGATTTTGACCATTGCTCGAACCTTAAGCGACGGCCGCTTTTCAGCCAGAGGCTTAGAGCAGTTTAAGAATAAGTTCGACCCAGAGTGGCAGCCAATTTATATGGCTTACGACGGCGATTTAGCCGATCTAGCACTTATTGCCGTTAATCTTGAACGCGCCATGGAGCTAAAAACAGGTTAAAATAACTTTAGCGCCCCTGTAGTTCAACGGATAAAACAACTCCGTCCTAAGGAGAAGCTGCAGGTTCGAATCCTGCCGGGGGCACCACTTCGCGCTTTACGCTTCACGCTATACGCTATACGCTTATACTTATGAGCGAAAAGCCCAAGCACTTCAAGGAACAATTTGATGACGAAGAAGTGCTATTGGTCTTTAAGAAGCATCCGATTGTGATGCGCAAGGGCATAGTTTTGGCCGCTATTGGTTTGCTGGCTGGTATGTTGCCGGCACTGATTAAGCCAACATACGGCTGGTTTTTTGGCGGTCTGGGCATTGGTTTAGGTTTAGCTATTATTCTAATCTTTCCTTGGTGGGTTAAGTGGTATTTTAGCGTTTATATTATGACCAATCAGCGTTTTATCCAGCAAAGCCGTAGTTTGCTACAAATCAACTTCGTCGACATCAGCCTTGACCAAATCCAGATGATCAATTACCAAATTGCCGGCCTGGAAGAAACGCTGCTGCACTTTGGTACAATAACTGTGCAAACTTATGTGGGGGATTTAGTAATTAGGGAAGTGCATCACCCGGAGCGCATTCAAAAACAGATGGTGGAAGCTCTAAGAAAATTAGGAATCCATCCATCCCAGAGACCGTATCAGACAGAGGAAGCCGCAACAGTCGAATCATGAAGATAAAACGAAGACTAAAGAAGAGGGCCAAGCAGGTACGCGATCTAGTGCCTGATAATGTTGTCGAAGGGGCAGCCGCCAAGCTCAATCCTCTGGCCGAAAACCAGCCAGCGCCACTGTCGGACGAGGACGTACCGCGCATCACTAACGAGACAATTACAGAGCACCGCGAAGCTGTTTTATCCGGCGCCCGCAAATATATTTATCCTCTGCGCCACTCCAAACGGCGCATAGTAGTTGTCACTACCTCTATTATTACCAGTGTAATTATTGGCCTTCTGGTTTACTGTGTCCTGGCGCTTTATAAGTATTATCAATACAACGCTTTTTTGTATCACGTTACTCAGGTTGTGCCATTTCCCGTAGCTCGCGTTGGCAACACATTTGTAGATTATGAGAACTATTTATTTGAAGTGCGCCATTACGTGCACTACTATCAGACTCAATACATTGACACCTTTAGCAGTACCTCCAAGCCGGAACTGCTTAAGCAGCAGTTTCTGCAATATCGCAAGCAGGCACTAAATGATGTTATAAATAATGCTTACATTAAAAAATTAGCCGCTAAAAATCGCATTAACGTGTCCGACAAGGAAATAAGCACTAGGATTACCGACGTGCGCAACCAAAATCGCCTGGGTTCTAACGATAAGGTCTTTGCAGACGTGCTGCGCGATTACTGGGGCTGGTCGGTTGCTGATTTTAAACGGGCATTGAAATCAGAGATCTTGGCTGAGAAAGTGGCCGCCAAGCTCGACACTGCTACCCAAGCCAAGGCCCAATCAGTGCTAGCCCAAGCCAAGGGTGGCGCTGATTTTGCCAGTCTTGGTGGGGCAGACTACGGCTTTGGCATTACCAAAAATAATCCCAATGTGCCACCGCAGGTCGTTGATGCACTCTTTCAGCTTAAACCTGGTCAGATATCTGACATTATTGTGGCCAGCCCAGTTCAAAACGGCGCGCCGGTAACACTGGAGATCGTCAAAGTCTTAACCAGTGACGGTGCTACTGTTACCGCTCAACACATCTCCTACCCACTCAAAGACGTCAAAACCTACGTTGAAGAGCTAAAAAAGAAACAGCCACCCCGTACCTACGTCAAGTTCTAATTTGTGGCGGGGCTGATGGGACAGCGCTTCGGCTTACAGCAAATGTCTTCTAGCGAATGCGATACCAGAGCCCGTCTTTAAATATTTCTCAAAGCTTCGGGCTTTTTCCTCAGATTCAAACATAGAATAAGACACTAGTTCCCAGGGTCGAAACTTATTTGTATGCCTGCTTTTACCCGAATTGTGTTCATTGAGTCTCTGTTCTAAGTCGGTCGTAAATCCAGTGTAAATTCGTTTACCGTCTCTAGTCCGCAAGATATAAACATAATACATTAGTAAAATTATAAGCCCTCCTTCGCATAAAGCTACGGAGGGCATCCTACTTCGCCGATCCTACGAAGCTTTAGTGAAGTAGGATGGCGGGGCTGACGGGATTTGAACCCGCGACCTTCTCCGTGACAGGGAGACGAGCACTCCGCTGCTCCACAGCCCCTCGTAACAGATGTAGTTTAACAAAAATGAGCAGTTTATGCTATATTGGGTTTTTAGTGGAAGCTGCTCGATTACCTGATAACCAACCTCTAACGAAACAAGAAGCTCATCGTAAATTTTTACAAAATATACCAATAAGGACAGTTCCAATTCTGACAGATGAGTGAAAATGGGATCTAAAGGAGGCTCATGCGACACTTCAGGAGCTGAAGCGTAAGTATGGGGATGTAAAAATGTGGGCAGGTGATTATGGCGTTATCAAATTTGCTGTTGATCCGGATGCGCATGAACGTTATCACCAGGAAGAAGCTGTCAGGATGCTAGGCGAACTAGCTCTAACAGTTCCAGCTTAATTTGTTATATTCCTTTATAATAACAGAGGTAAATGCCACCTTAGCTCAGCCGGCTAGAGCGCCACTTTCGTAAAGTGGAAGTCCGGGGTTCGACTCCCCGAGGTGGCTCCATCCTTCGACAGGCTCAGGATAAAGCGGATATAGTTTAGTGGTAGAATGTGACCTTCCCAAGGTCGAGATGCGGGTTCGATCCCCGCTATCCGCACCATTTAATACTTAAAGCTATTTACTAACCACTAAAAACTGTAAACTATAAACTGATGGAAGTACCTAAAAAATACTGGCACGACCGGCTGGTACTACTACTTTTAACGCTAATAGCGATTTTATTGGTTGTAGGCGTTAGTTTGGTACTGCTGCGGTTTGATCCGTTGCGCAATCCCACAACTACAGCCGCCTATCGTCCAAACATCACCGGTACTCAATATTTACCCGGTAAACCGATTGATATTTATGCGCTCGCTGTTTATATGGCATTTACTGCGGCGCTCGCCCTCTTTTTAAGCAATCGTGTTTACCATGTCCGCCGCTTTGTATCGATATTTTTGCTAGCTTCCACTGTTTTTTTGCTACTCCTGGCCATAATTGTCTCCAACTCTCTAATATCGCTTCAATGAAGCGAAATTATCATTTCACAATTTACAATTTTCATTGTTCGAAAATGATCAATGATCAGTGTGAAATTAATGCTTAATGCTAATTGAAAAATGTAAAATGGTTGCATGAGGTCAATAGAGATACCACAACCGTCTGAGCGGGACAGGCGTTACCGGGCGCTAGAAATCTTTCCCGCGGCGCTCAGCTTGACTATCTTACTTCTGCCGGTGCTGCTGAGTCTGATTAGTTTAAAAGCGGCAGCTTATTTTACACTGCTCTACCTTTTGTTTTGGTTTTCCAGGCTTATGGGGCAAAACTTGCATGCAACGCGGGGGTTACATCATATGGAACGCCACAAGAAACTGCCGTGGCGCAATCTTAATGAGGATCTGGAAGTCTTAGAACCGCGCACCAAGAATGCGCCGCGTTGGCACGCCCGGAATCTGAATAGAGTAGGAGAATATATCCCAGAGCAAAGCCGTATTAAACCAAGCGAGGTCTATCACGTCGTTATCGTGGCTTTCTA
>CAZXDA010000005.1:0-24582 GCA_964639445.1 uncultured Candidatus Saccharibacteria bacterium | reverse complement strand
AAGCTAGGTGGGGAGGTGTATTTTGACAATTAGCGAAAAATTTCAATATAGCCCGCACAAATTTCACCCGCAGAAGGGGAAATTTAGGCGGGCGAAGCAAACTAGATAGTCATAGGGTTTTAAGTTGAGTCCGCTTACAAGCGGGGCTCCTTAGCCTATTTCCGACTACCAAATTTTGTTCTAGGCCAGTAGCTAACTAAGCCTTTTCTAGGGGCAGGGCAATCTGAAGGTGATTTTCGCCATTGGATTGTCCGGCCTCTGGTTGTTTACAGAGGCTGACGGCAGCACTGGCCTGATCAACCAGTGCTGTTTCTTTAGCCCTGATCGAGAATGAGGAGGTGAACGTCATGCGCTTGCGCATGGTGATCATCGCTCTGACTTCGGTCGGGGTGATGATGATGTTCGCGGGCCCCGCGCTCGCAGCGCCAGCTTCTACGGCGGCGCGCACCAGCGCTACCGAGTTCCGCTGGACGGTGCTCGGTGGAAATCCGCTGGTCAGGCAAGGCGTCTGGACGCGACCTGCCTTCCAGAAGCTCATTACGAGCCGCAAGGGGCAGACCGCGATGGCCTACGCTCGGCTGAACTCGGCCGAGCGTGCGGCGCTCACCCAGCAGGTGCGGATGGGAAACTTCCGCTCCTGCTCGATGGCCTACGGAGAGAGGTTCGACTGGACGTCGTACGGGATCAACGGTACTATCGTTGACTCGAACGTAACGTTCCTCGATCCGAGGTACGATCCGCGTCGGGGAGGTCATCCTGCTCCAGCATGGTGCGTCCAGGCCACGGTCAACGGCAAGGTCGTCGCCATCAAGGTGCCGATGAAGTGCGGCAATATCGCCGTGCCGAAGCGGGCTCCCGCACCGCCCCCGCCGCCGGTGGTCTTCGTGAAAGTGCCCGTCTGCAAGGTGGCGAAGGCCAAGGACGACCCAATCTTCACGATCCGGGTCAACGGCCTCCCAGCGGGGTACACGATCGGGCAGTGCCGGACGTTCACGTTCCGGCCCGGCCAGAAGGTCGTGGTGACTGAAGACCAGATGGCTGGATGGAAGGTCGTCCCGCGGAAGGTCTACACAGCGAAGAAGGGGCTGCGGATTGCCGTGCTCAACGCGCGGATCCCGTCGCCTCCCCCGCCAGTCGTACCGCCTCCGCCTGTGACGCCCCCTCCGCCAGTGACTCCGCCACAGGAGAACGTGGCGGAGCAGAACTGTAAGGCGGTTGGGGGAACATTCAATGGGGCAACCCAGCTGTGTACGATCGTGCAGGTTATCGCTAACTGTTCGAACGTCACGGTCGTGAACGGCAGTGGCAACGTTGTCAGTAGCACCCAGCAAGGCAACTGCAACGTAACACCTCCGTCACCGCCGCCGACACCAACGTCGAACTTCGTGGCCACGGCGACGGCCACAACGACGGCCACAGCGACGGCGACGGTCAGCTGTCCACCGGGCAGCACGACGGCCACAGCAACGGCTAGCGCTTCGGGCTCGGGAACGGGTACCGGGACCGGTTCTTCGACGGTCTCGCAGGCCGACGCCCAGACGAAGGCGGACGCTGCAGCCAACGCCAACGCGCAAGCTGCGGCCCAGGCCAACGCTCAGTCGAATGCTCAGGCTGCGGCCAGCGCCAAGTGCGTCCCGGCTCCGCCGCCGGCGGTGACCACGACGGTCACCGCTCTAACGTCTCACGACGTGTACAGCGGTGGGCTTGTCGACCTGTGCGCGACGATCACGCGGAGTGACGGATCGGCGGTCGATCCGTCGGCGATCACGTTCTCCCCGCCAGGGAACTGGACGCCGAAGAGCAACGTGAGGTTCGTCTCGGGCGAGGGTTGGTGCCAGCAGTTCCAGGCGCCGACCACTACCGTCACGTACACCGTGACCTACACGGTGTACGCATACGGCGCCCAGGGGTCGAACACGATGACCGTACGGCCCCAGGACACGGGGCCGTAGAAGGTAGCCGGAGGGGCGCCCGCTATGCGGTGGCGGGCGCCCCGAACGGCTGTCGGAAACTATAACTCCCCTTGGTCTATTCAAGGGTCGAGGGTTTCCGGCAGCCGTGTAAGCAATGTTTGAAACCCGATGACTATCTGGTTTGCGTAAAAAATTTCATATCAATTTTCAATTAATATTCCTAATCTCTAAGAAAGGAGAGTATATGTTTAAATTCGTGAAACTAACCTTGGCTCTTACAGCAGTTTCCGTGTTGGCCTTCGCCGCTCCAGCTCTGGCGGCCCTCGGCCAAATCGAAGGCGGAGACATCTATTGGGCTAAGAACATAACTCAAGGTGGAAGCTATGTCGACCCGGCTTCAGCTAACCCGGGTGATACGCTTTCATTCCGTGTTCGCATCCATAACCCAGGCGAGGCTTGCCTAACTAACGTCAATGTTAAAGCGGCACTTCCATCTGGTCCTAATACTGTCCAAACCTCTACTGTTACAGTTTGGGCAGACAATGCCACCACTAACTATGTGTCTGATACCGCTACAGTCAATCTATCTAGCGCTCAGAGCATTAGCTATGTGCCAGGCACTACCCAGCTACTGAATAACAGCGGTGTCATAAGCAACCTACCCGACACGATTCTGACCAGTGGCGTCAATATTGGTAGTGTCTGTATCTCAATTAACGAGAGGCGCTTTGTACAGTTCCAGGCAAGGGTAGGCGTTCCTACACCGCCCCCAACTCCTGCACCTACTCCAACGCCGACCGTAACTCCTACGGCGGCAGCTAAACCTGCACCTGCAACCCTGCCGGCTACCGGCCCGGGTGATGTAGCCGGACTGTTCGTTGGTACCAGCGCATTGGCCGGTGTTGGCCACTACATCTTCCGTCGCTTCCGCGGCTAAAAAAGAAAAACCATCAGTAAGAGGCCTGCTGCCAGAGCAGGTCTTTTACTTTTTGCTAATTATCAAAAATTATATAAAAATATATTGACATATATCACTAATTATAGTAAAATTGCCGTAATTTCGTTACAGAGGTTGATTGGAAACATATGTCACGACTATTAAGCGTGTTTCTGGCCTTCACAGTACTGCCGCTACTGGCCTTTGCTCCTAGTGTTTCGGCCCTCGGCCAAATCGAAGGCGGAGACATCTATTGGGCTAAGAACATAACTCAAGGTGGAAGCTATGTCGACCCGGCTTCAGCTAACCCGGGTGATACGCTTTCATTCCGTGTTCGCATCCATAACCCAGGCGAGGCTTGCCTAACTAACGTCAATGTTAAAGCGGCACTTCCATCTGGTCCTAATACTGTCCAAACCTCTACTGTTACAGTTTGGGCAGACAATGCCACCACTAACTATGTGTCTGATACCGCTACAGTCAATCTATCTAGCGCTCAGAGCATTAGCTATGTGCCAGGCACTACCCAGCTACTGAATAACAGCGGTGTCATAAGCAACCTACCCGACACGATTCTGACCAGTGGCGTCAATATTGGTAGTGTCTGTATCTCAATTAACGAGAGGCGCTTTGTACAGTTCCAGGCAAGGGTAGGCGTTCCTACACCGCCCCCAACTCCTGCGACTTATACATCTACTCAGACGGTCAGTGCTACCGCTACCTCAACGGCTTCAGCCACAGTTAATTGTCCTAAAGGTTCGGAAGCTTCGGTAGCTACCGGTTACGGCTACAGCTACTAGTACGGCCACAGCTTCGGCCACCGCCAGCTCGACTATTTCTCAAGCTGACGCTGATCAGAAAGCTAGAGCTGCTGTCCAGCCAGCAGCTAATGATAAAGCTCAGACGGACGCTAAAGCCAAGGCTGAAGCTGCGGCGCAGGCCGCCGCATCTGCTCAATGTGTGTCGGCAACTACCATTAGCACACAGGCTCAAACTCAAGTGCAATCCAAAGGCGGGACAGTTCCTTCATTACCGAATACCGGGCCAGGGGGAGTGGTCGGATTATTTGTAGGTACCAGTGCATTGGCTGGCGTGAGCCACTACATCTGGACACGCCGACGCTTCTAAAGCGTGCGGAAGGGTTGCAAAACTAGCCAGATTGTGCTAGTGTTTCAGATAGAGCAAGACTGACCGCTCGAAACAAAGAACAATCAACAAAAAACAAAGAGTAAAGTTCAAAAATCCCTCGTTCGCATTGGTGGAGGCAACGAGGGATTTTTGATGCCAAAATAAAATACGCTTGGTGACCCCTACGGGAATCGAACCCGTGTTGCCAGGATGAAAACCTGGTGTCCTAGGCCACTAGACGAAGGGGCCAAATTTATGTACCGCATTATTTTATCATGTAAACTCCGAACATAACAGGGGTAGAAACTGGGCAGACTTGCATAAAGGTTGTATAATTACTTCGGATCTAGCGAAAGATTAAAACCTGAT
The DNA here is from genome assembly GCA_964639445.1 of uncultured Candidatus Saccharibacteria bacterium. Lineage (GTDB taxonomy): Bacteria > Patescibacteriota > Saccharimonadia > Saccharimonadales > UBA10212 > 2-01-FULL-49-22. The sequence goes on along the minus strand of CAZXDA010000005.1, from coordinate 20,235 downwards.
GAAATTAACTGTTTCTGAAGCCCTCGCTCAGGTTCGGATTGATGAGTCTCCCTTATATTGTGCAGCCTCTCCTGGATACCCCTGTAATTTTACAAGAGATAGTTTAACTTATGCTTATTTGGCCGAAGATATAGACGCCATGCGGGCTCAAATTGCTTTTTCAGCTACTCATCAAGGCAAAAAGAAAGATGCTGCGACCGGCGAAGAGCCAGGGAAAATCCATCATGAAATTGATATTCAACCCCCCTATCAGGTAGAAAATGAAGGCTTCGATACTACTTATAACGCCTGCGACACAACAGCCCTTTTTCTAGAGAGCTTGGCTTTTTTGGCGGAAAATGGTCAGCCAGAAGTTTTACAAACCTACTCAGTCAACATAGATGCTGCAATTGATTACATCTATAGGCATTTGGGCGAAGACTATTTATTTAGAGAGGATCCGTACTATTCTGGTGCATCAAACACTCCGAGTAGACGGTTTGCACTAAAAGTCACCTACTGGAAAGATTCGGTGCTCAATGACAAAAAAGAAGAACCCGATTACCCCATTGCATATGCGTTGCCACAGTTCCAAAATGCTCATGCCTTAAGATCAATAGGACGGGTGATGAACCGCCCCCAGGAAATTCAAACAGCTGAAGAAATGGAGCAGGCGGGCATAAAGAAGTTTTGGAGAAATGGACGTTTTATAGTAGCAATTGATGGTCAGGTGAGAATTGTCGATCCACCCAGCAGTGATTCATTGCACTCGCTCAGATACATAGACCCTAATTCTTTACCAAAAGGCTACGCTGAAAGCATTGAAGAAGATGCTATCATCCTAGAAACTCCAGCAGGCTACAGGGCGGGTATTCCGACCAACGGTATTAGTGACGGTTATCATACGAATTATATTTGGACACACGAGCAAGCTTTACTCCATGAAGCCGCCATCAAGCATAGACTACCACGCGCTATGGCTGTTTCTAAAAGAATTCTATCTCAATTTAACGGTAATTTTCCGGAGTTAATTGATGCTGGGACATTAGAGCAAGCTGGTAACCCAGTGCAGCTTTGGGCTATCGGCTCGCGCCTTTATTTCCGATAAAGCCTAAGTATTGGCCTAGACTAGAGGTGGCTGATTTGCCATACTAGCTTTAAATGGTGGGCAGTTTCAATAAAAAGACAGTCAAAGATGTTGACCTGACTGGCAGAAGAGTGCTGCTGCGGGCCGATTATAATGTGCCGGACATAGCTGGCAAGATAACAGACGATTTTCGCCTTAAGCAATCTGTCCCGACAATTGAATACATCTTAAAACAGAAGCCCAAGGCTCTGATAATCATTTCGCATCTTGGCCGTCCCACTAACCCCTTCGACAGAGCGTGCTCTTTGGCTCCAGTTGCTAGACATTTAGGCCATTTGCTGGATAAAAGAGTGCATTTTGTCTACGACTGTGTTGGTGATGAGGTCAAAGAAGCAGCTAATAGACTGCGGGCGGGTGACATCCTGCTTCTGGAAAACTTGCGCTTCCACGCCGGAGAAGAGAAGAACGACCCACAATTCGCCAAAAACATAGTTGAAGCAACGGGCGCCGAGATATTTGTCCAAGACGGCTTTGGCGTGGTGCATCGAGCCCACGCCTCGACTTCCGCTATCACTAAACTTTTACCATCAGTGGCGGGGCTACTTTTGGCTAAAGAAGTAAAAACAATAACTAAAGTTATTAAAACGCCCGAGCGGCCCTTGCTGGCGGTGGTCGGTGGTGTCAAAATAAGCGATAAAATCGACGTTTTAGAACGATTTATAAATTTGGTCGACTGCTTGGCGGTCGGCGGCGCGATTGCCAACAATTTTTTAAAAATCGCAGGCTATCCAATTGGCAAAAGTATTTATGATGAGGCTGATTTAGATATTGCCGAAGAAATTTTAAATAAGGCTAAAGCCAAATCTAAAAAACAGGCCTTTACTTTTTTTGTGCCAATGGATGTAGTTGTTAGCCGACCGGCTGATGGTAAAGCACCTACCCGGATAGTTGATTTAGCCAGCCATGCCTTAGCCGATATCGAAGCTTATCCTAAAATCCCCAGATACGATTTTTATACAGTTGATCGCGAGGAGGCAATTTTAGATATTGGCCCCATGAGCGCGGCGCGCATGGTCGGCATTATTGATATGGCTAGAACTGTTATTTGGAACGGTACGCTTGGTAAGGCCGAGGTCGAAGGACTGGCGGCCGCCGCCGCGCCTTTTGCGCACGGCTCGCGGCTAGTGGCCGAAGCCATAATTGGGCCGCATAACAATCATCCGGCCAGAGCGTACAGCTTGGTTGGCGGCGGCGACACAGTCGGCTACCTTGAAGCCGAAAGGTTAATTAATGATTTCAGCTTTGTCTCCACTGGCGGCGGCGCCATGCTCGATTTGATCGCCGGCAAAAAAATGCCGGGGATAGAAGTGTTGGCGGACAAATAATGTACAATAAGCTCAAGCGTATATCATGAGAAAAATTCTAATTGTTGGTAACTGGAAGATGTATTTAAACACCTCTCAGGCTAGCCTGCTGGTGCACCGATTGCATGAAAACATTAAGATTTATCAGGATATTGAAGTCGTTCTGGCGCCCAGTATGCTGACGCTTCAGCCGCTAAGCTTGCAAGTTGACCGCCGCAAATTTCGCTTGGCAGCTCAAAATGCTTATTTTCGAGACGAGGGGGCATACACTGGCGAGGTTAGCTTTACTATGCTAAGAGATTTGGTGCATTACGCAATTTTGGGCCATAGCGAGCGCCGCCATATTTTTAATGAGAGCTTAGAAATGATTCGTGACAAAATGGCGGCGGCCGTCCGAAACGAAATTACCCCCATTCTTTGTATCGGCGAAACCAAAACCGAGCGCGATGACGGCGAGACTAAACAAGTACTACACGATCAGCTTATGACAGGTCTATCCAACCTGACTGCTAAAGAGGTACAGAATGCAGTTGTGGCTTATGAGCCGGTTTGGGCAATCGGTACTGGCGATATCGCCAAGCCGGACCAAGTTAAAGAAGCAGTGGCCTATATCCGGAAATACGTAAGCGAAGTTTTTAGCGACAAAGCGGCGCAAAAACTTAGGATTTTATACGGCGGCAGCGTTGTGCCCGATGTAGTAGGCGGCTTTTTGCACCTCCCGGGCGTAGATGGTTTTTTAGTTGGCGGCGCCAGTTTAAATTATCATACATTTGCAGGTATAATTGAGGCAGCCAGAAATTGGCAGCGTAACCGCGAAGAGGGGGAATAGCAGTGCAAGACGACAAAAAATTCTTTGATGTTAACAGACAACCGTTTGGCCCGCAGCCAACGTCCAAACCGGTTATAGTTGGCCATCGGCCGACAATGCCAGACCCAATGGTTAAAGAAGGCGTAATTAAACCACAGCTTACCGATCTTTCAACCCCTCAAGAAACAACTCCCTCTTTAACTCCTTCGGTTACACCACCGGCTACCACCGGAGTAGAGACAGCGTTTATACCCGCCGACACTCCACCAGAACCTTCTGCCGATTTTACTAATTCGGCAGGAGGCGAAAAGCTACAGGTGCCGGCCGGCCAACCGGTTTACAGCCACAAGCCCCGGCTCTGGGTGTGGGTAGTGGCTGTTTTAGTTATACTGGCTGCGGCTTATGCGGCCGTAGATGCCAAAACCGATATCTTGCCCTTCCATATCTTTAGCCATGCTAAAAATAACTCTTCAGCCTCACAGGCTGGTAATTCCAGCTCTTCATCCGGGCAGCCTATTATATTAAATCAGTCCAATTTACCAAGCGGCTTCAGCCAATATCAGCCGACGGGCACAAGCATTACTTTTGCTTATCCAACGGCTTGGGGCGCGCCCACTACCACCACCGACCCGGGCTTTAGCCAGCGGGGTAAGGATAAACAATCTGACGGGACGTATGCCTATATAGTTAATTTTGCTACCAACAAGGATGTTCAGGTAGCCATTACCTCTTCTAAGTATCTGCCAGCGCCCCGCACAGCACTTTACTACGATTTTCTGCAGTGGTGCACGGGTACTAATGACGGTAAGTTCTATAAGGAAATTCTGCACTTTAGCACTACTAGCGGCATCGACACTCCTACTACCAGAACGTGTGATCAAGGGCCGCTGGCTGATGCTTCTAAACTGAATAATGCTGTGATTGTTCAGCTTCAAACTAAAGACGCTTCCGGCGCTGTTTTGGGTGATATTTACACAGCCAACCTTTCTGATACGTCATTGCCAGTGCTGCGAGTTAAAGACGCTAAAATGACAAACGGCGATAATATCAAAAAATTGCTTGGCACCATCAGCTCCTCGAGCACCAGTCAATAAAATATAACCCTATAACCCTCTTACCCTACAACCCTTGCTATAATTAGCAGGTGACCAACAAGTTACTTTTGGAGCTGAATCCGGAGCAACGCCGGGCAGTTGAGACAACCGAAGGGCCAATGCTGATATTAGCCGGCGCCGGCAGCGGCAAGACCAAAACGCTAATGCACCGAATTGCTTACTTGCTGGCTACCAAGCGCGCCACGCCCTATAACATTTTGGCAGTTACTTTTACTAACAAAGCGGCCGGCGAGATGCGCGAGCGGATCGCTAAGCTGCTCGACAAAAAACCCAGCCGTAGCCTGCTGCCCTTTATGGGTACATTCCACTCCATTTGTGTGCGGATACTGCGCCAAGATGGCGAAGCTATTGGCATTCCGCGTAGTTTTGTGATTTGGGATGAGGCCGACCGCCTGGCGGCCGTTAAACAAGCCAGCCGCCGCGTCGGCATTGACGAGCGCAGCTTTCCGCCGGGATTGTTAGTTTCTTTAATTTCCGGCGCCAAAAATGACATGATTAGCCCCGTAGAATTTGCCTCTATGGCTTCCAGCCCAGCCGCTAAAGCAGCTGCCAAAGTTTTTCCTCTTTATGAAACCTTGCTTCACGACTCTAAAGCTCTGGATTTTGATGATTTGATCACTCGTACGGTCGAGCTTTTGGCGCGCCAAGAAGAAACTCAGGCTCGCTGGCAAAAACAATTTAAATACATCATGGTTGACGAATACCAAGATACCAATGCCGCTCAGTATCAATTGATCCGCGCTCTTACCGGCCCCCATCGCAACATAGCCGTCGTAGGTGATGATTGGCAGTCAATATACTCATGGCGAGGTGCCGATTACCGCATTATTCTCAACTTTGAGCAGGACTTTCCAAACTGCGCGGTTATTAAGCTGGAGCAAAACTACCGCAGCACCCGCAATATTTTGGATGCGGCACATCATGTTATAAAACACAACCGCCAGCGCAGCGAGAAGAAACTATGGACGAGTGCCGGCGAAGGCCCGCCAGTACAAATCGTGCAAGTGGATTCCGAGCGGGCCGAGGCCGAGGCCATTGTCCGCCGCACTAAAGCCGCCGTTGAGGCCGGACAGCGTCAATATAAAGATTGCGCCGTTTTTTATCGTACTCATGCCCAAAGCCGGGCGGTTGAGGAAGCCCTAGTGCATCATAATTTGCCGTACCGAATTGTTGGCGGCGTGCGCTTCTATGAACGTAAAGAAATTAAAGACATTTTGGCTTACCTCCGGCTGATTTATCAGCCGGAGGACAGTGTTAGCTTTGAGAGAATCGTAAATGTGCCACCGCGCACTATTGGTGCCAGATCAAAGGCTATTTTTAATGAATGGCGCGCGCGTAACAGATATGGCCTACTCGAGGGATTGGAAAAAATCAGCAGTTGTCATGGCCTGACCCCTAAAGCTAAATCCAGTTTTGCCGATCTTGCCGATCTAATTACCAGTTTCCGGGCCCAAGCAGACGAGTTGCCGCCCGCGGCCCTAATTGAAAGCCTGCTCAAGCGGCTGGATTATGTGCGCTTTTTAGCGGATGGCACAGTCCAAGCTGATGCCAGAATCGAGAACGTTAAAGAACTTTTAAGCGTGGCTGGCCAATACCAGGAGGCTGGTCTAGCCGGGTTTTTAGAGGAGGTGGCGCTGGTAAGCCATCTGGATGAAATCGGTACGCCGCCCGGCAAAGACTCTGCCCCTGATGTCTTGACACTTATGACACTCCATTCTGCCAAAGGCTTGGAGTTTCCGGTGGTGTTTATTACCGGATTAGAGGAATCAGTGCTACCGCATTCAAGAGCGCTTTATGACGTGGGCGAGATGGAGGAAGAACGGCGCCTAATGTACGTGGGTATGACGCGCGCTAAAGAAGAATTGTATTTAACCTATGCTACCTCACGGACACTTTATGGCGGCCGCTCGTACAATCCGCCCAGTCGTTTTTTGGGAGACCTGGAAGCGACTATCGCCTCGCCGTTAGACATAGGAGAACCGCGCTATGTGCCTGAGCTGTCTGAAGGAGACGGCGTTAAGCATCAGCTGTTCGGTATTGGTACGGTAGTGACGGTGGATGGCGATACGGCAGTGGTTCACTTTAAAAACCAGGGCACCAAAAAACTCAACATCGCCTTTGCGCCGCTCACTAAGCTAGAATAAGTGCTGAAGTGGTCAGACATCATATTAAGCAGCGGCCCTATATAATTCCGCTTTTAGGATTGATTTTAGGTTTTGCAATTGTGGCGGCTATTTGGGTCAGCCGTTCCAGTGGTCAGACTTTCCGGCCTTCCGAGGCGCACGTGGTGTTTTTATTCGATAGCAGCCAGCGCAGCGTGCTTGATACCAAGGCCAAAACCGTCGGCGACCTACTCAGCCGTCTCAATCTGTATCTTATTAGTCAAGATGTAGTTGAGCCCTCAATCGATACGCCAATCGTCGAAGATAACTTCCGTGTCAATATTTATCGCGCCCGGCCGGTAACAGTGGTGGATGGCACAAACAGAATCGTAACCTTAACGGCCCAGCGCAGCCCACGGGTGGTGGCTCAGGCTGCCGGCCTGAAAATTAATCCGGAAGATATCGCCAGCTTTGAACGCGGTAATTTGCAACAGAATGTTATTGGCGAACAGGTAGTTATTGCTCGGGCTACGCCTATTACTCTTAATCTTTATGGTACTCAGGTGGCTACATATACCCAGGCTAAAACGGTTGGAGAGCTGTTGGTTGAGAAACATATCAGGCTAAATTCTGGGGAAAGTGTTAACCCAGTGGCTTCAACCCCTATTGCGCCAAACCTGTTGGTATTTGTATTAAATAAGGGCGTTCAAGTTGTAACTGCTCAAGAAGAGGTGCCAGCGCCGGTCCAGAACGTGCAGGATGCGTCTTTAAGTTTTGGTACGACGGTGGTGCGCCAGCCGGGCAGCGCCGGCAAAAAACTGGTGACTTACTTGGTTAGTCAAAACGGCGAGCGCAAACTCATTCAGGAAGCTATTATTACCACGCCGGTGCCCAAAATTGTGGCGATTGGCACGGTTATTGACATTGATAGCGCCAAACTGGCGGTGATGGCCGCCGCCGGTCTGCGCAGCTCTGATTTCCCGTACGTAAACTTTATTATCAGCCGAGAATCCGGTTGGTGTCCGACCAAAATCCAGGGCGAGATTGGCTACTGTCCGCCATACCATGGCGTACCGGATTATGGCGGCTACGGATTGGGACAGGCCACGCCCGGCAGTAAAATGGCCAGCGCCGGCGCCGACTGGGCTACTAATCCAGTAACTCAGCTGCGCTGGGCCGATGGCTACGCCAAAGACCGCTACAGCAGCTGGGCCGGCGCCTACAACCACTGGCTGGCGTATCATAACTGGTAGATGGATTTACCTAAAAAATCGTTAGGGCAGCATTGGTTAACAGATGAGTCGACACTCAATTACATTGTTGATGCAGCTGAGCTAACGCCAAGTGAAACCGTTTTAGAAATCGGGCCGGGGACCGGCACTTTGACTAAGAAGCTGCTGGAACGAGGGGTACGGGTGATAGCGGTCGAAAAAGATGAAGAGCTGGCTAAGAAATTATTGGTCATTTCAGGTTTACACGGTCAGGATTTAGAGGTTGTAACAGATGATATTTTGCGCTTTGACTTAACTCCATTACCGCCTGGGTACAAGGTGGTAGCTAACATTCCATACTATTTAACGAGTAACTTACTGCGGATTTTAAGCGAGTCAGCTAATCCGCCGGCGGCTATGACGCTTTTAGTACAAAAAGAGGTAGCTGAACGTATCTGTGCCAGGATAGGACAAATGAGCGTCTTAGCTGTCAGCGTTCAGCTTGATTATAAATGCAAGCTTGGTCAAGTTGTGCCAGCAGAAATGTTTACGCCACCGCCTAAAGTTGACTCGCAAGTAATAATCCTCAAGAGACGAAAGTCGCAATTGTTTGAAAATTTGGACAGGCAGAAATTTTTCCGCATAGTCAAAGCCGGATTCTCAGAACGCCGTAAGAAACTGCGTAGTTCTTTAGCCGGCGGCTTGCATATTAATAGAGGAGAAGTTGATAACTTATTAAACAAAGTAGGCATCAACGCAGATTTAAGAGCACAAGAACTGTCACTTCAGGACTGGCACAGAATTTATAATGCCCTACCCTAAATTACTTGACTTGTTAAGTATTTTCGCTTTATGCTTATGTTATGGCAACAAGCAGACGCGGTTCTTATAATCCCCTCACCTCTCTGCACCGCTTGGAGTTTATTTTACAACATAAATCTGACGCGCTTTTGCGAGATGGATTAGAAATAGGGTTTGGACAAGTTCAAATTATGCAATCCCTGCACCGCTCACGAACAACCACTCAGCGAGCTTTGGCCCAGAACCTGCACCAAACGGAAGCGAATATAAGCCGCCAACTTAAATTGCTGAAAAGAAAAGGGCTGGTGAGTATTAATCGCAGCAAGAAAGACAAGCGACAGCGCGAAGTTAGCCTAACCGCCAAAGGAAATGGTACATACACCAAAGCAGAGAAGATTTTAGCCGCTCAACACAAGGAACTTCTAAAACTTATTGATGATCGCGAAGTTAGAGCTTTTGATCGCGCCGTCTCCCACCTCCTGAAATCTATTTGACCTTTGGCCCGAACAATTACTTGATATTTAACTCTAACCTGGTATAATATGGGTTACGGGGCTGAATTAGCTCGACGGTTGGCTCATTGACAAGTTTTGATGGCAGGCCGGGATGATCTGCACGTTAGCCGGATCAACCAAAATAGATGCCAAAACATCTATCCGTCAAAAGTTAGCTGCTTTGAATCCGTTCAATCAGCTTGCTTTTGCACCAGTTCGCGTATAATTCGCGAGCCACGTTAGCTTAAGACGTCAGATATTGAGCTTTAGCGTGTCATATTTCTCTGGCTGCTCTGAATCGGTGATCCGCTTAAGATTCAGTTAAGACTAAAGGATTGCGCCTGGTTCTTTTTTGGTCGTTTCTAAATAGGACTTGGCAAAGACGACAAAACGACCTATGTCTGTAGTCATCAAATTTGTTACCAATCGGACGCGGAGGGCAGTTCTCCGCCAGCTCCACCAAAAACGCATCAGCTTCTAAAAGCTGGTGCTTTTTTGATAGCGAGCCGCCTTAGCCGCGGAGGTGTGAATCTTGTTGATCTGGGTCTAGATGGATTATCCATGTATCGCGCTGTTGTTTGATTACTCCGTCTTGTTCCAGCTCTTTTAGCAGCGCGCTGGTGGTTTCGCGCGTGATGCCAGATAAATCGGCTATTTCTTGGTGAGACAATTTAAGCCGCAGCTTGTAAGTGTTGGGGTTTACTTTTTTGCCTAATTTTCTAACCAAATACGGTAGCAGCGCCATAACTTTATCTTTAGCGGTTTTATGCTTTATAGCTTCCAACTGATTCATAAGAGCCTGGTTAGAGGCGGCCATATACGTCATGTAAGTATTAGCCATCTGCTGTTTGGTGTTGATTAATTTTCTAAATTGCTCATAGTCGAGCATTAGCAGCTTGACATCGGTTAATGACTGATAGAAGTATCTGATCTGGTATTTACTCCAACTTAAAGTTAATGAAAAAACTATTGGTAGAATGTCGCCCGGTCCTAGGATAAATATAGTACGGGTGTCGCCGGTGTCTAAAATGGTATAGGCCTTTACGTAGCCTTCTTTTATCAGGTAAATGGCCGATAGTGTATCGCCCTGATAGCCGATAATCTGGTTTTTGGGGTAGAATTTTTCTCGGGCATCGGCAAACAGGGTATCAATCCCAAAAGAGTATTTTGATTTAGCTGCTTTTCTTATAAATATCGCCATATATACCCCGCACTTCCCACTATACGTAAAAGAGTGGCTTGAATATATAGCGGAAGCGGTGATAAAGATCACATAAAAGTGTTGATATTTGCGAGGGAGGAGGGTATAAAAGTAAGTATGGTGCAAATGCGCTTTATAGGCTGGAGCATTATTCTCGGTTTACGAGATAGTGCTGCAGTTGCCTAAACGCGCATACTGATACCCAAAAATTCGAAGGCGACCGCAGCAAAAAGCGGTCGTTTTTGTTTTACACGGTGAAATTGCGTCCCCACCGACAAAGCGGACGCGCACATCAAAAGGAGGAGGCAAGATGTCACGCCATATCGGCGTTCTGCCGAAGACGTACCGGCAGCAGCTGGAGCGCATGACGCTGCCGGAGATCGCCAAAGAGGCGGCTCACATGCGCGGAGATGGCCGCTATTGCGGCACTACCACGGCGTTGATCTTGAAGTGGACCGTCCGGCACAAGGTGTCAACTGCGCCTGGCGCAGTGACATGGTTTTTCAAGTTGTACAACGACGCCTGGGAGAACGAGAAAGCCAAGCGCGCCCGCGGTGAGGCCCAGCGGCCTGCAGTGCGTCCGGTCATGGGTGGCCGGCGGCGTCGGCGGGGTGCCTACTGCGGTTTCGCCGAGGTGGGTGCCTGGTAGGGATTTCGGTGTGGGTGCGGGCTATTCAGCCCGCACCCGAGCCTCCTCCTCTTTTTTTCAACTCGGAAAAAACTCACTTACATACTGGAGTAAAATAGTAGGTATAACCTACTATGGTCCTACCCAAAGCCAAAGAACTTACCAAAAAAATCAATTTTCTTCCCTGGCGTAGCCAAATTGTATTAAGCGCGGAAGATGTCAAACCGGCGCGTGAATATATTGCCAACTACTGGCCCAAACTGACCCGCTACAACCCCAGAGACAAAGATAATCTAATTGGCTTGCCGCATCCTTATCTGGTACCGGCTTACGAGTCCGGACACGAGTTCGATTTTAACGAGCTTTATTACTGGGACAGCTACTTTATGGCCCAAGGTATTCTGGATGAGGCGCATAAAGATTTGGTAATCGGCATTCTGGAAGATCTGCTGAGCCTGTTTAAGCGCTTTGGCATTATTCCTAACGCTAGCCGCACATTCTTTACCGGTCGCTCCCAACCACCACTGCTCACCAGTTTTATTCTGGATGTTTATGCGGCTTACAATTTGGATAAAAGCTGGCTGGCCAAAGCCATGAAGATTGCCGAAGATGAGTACCATATTGTCTGGATGAGTACGTCCAAACCAAACGCCAGGCAAATCTATCAAGGCTTGAGCCGTTACTATAGCATTAACTACCTGAATGATTTGGCGGAAGTGGAGAGTGGCTGGGATTACACCACCAGGTTCAACAATCGCGCCCTGGATTATCTGCCAGTGGATCTTAACTCCTTACTTTATAAATACGAGATCGATTTTGCTTATGCCCACCGCTTGCTTGGCAACGAAGACAGAGCAGCCGGCTGGGATCGTGCAGCGTACGAACGCAAAATGACCATGAACGAATTAATGTGGAGTAATTTGCGCAATTTTTATTACGACTACAACCATGTCAAGCAGCAACGCGGGAGCATTGATTCACTGGCTGCCTACTACACTATGTGGGCTGGAATTGCCAACGAGCGCCAGGCTGCTCGGATGGTAGGCGCGCTCAAAAAGTTCGAGTTTAAAGGTGGTTTGGCAACTACCGATAACGATGTTCAGCTTAAACGGCTGATTCCGGGAGCGCGGCCAGCGCAATGGGCCTATCCAAATGGCTGGGCGCCATTGCATTTTATTGCAGTCAAGGGTTTGCAACGCTATGGCTACCACGACATTGCCCGCCGCATAGCCCTAAAATGGCTAAAGACAAATCTGGATTGGTTTAATAAGCACGGCGTCTTTTTGGAAAAATACAATGTAGTGCAGCCGGACAGACCACCGGTTAAAGGCGTCTATCCATCCCAGACCGGCTTCGGTTGGACAAACGCCGTTTTTGAACGCTTCTGCCAGGAATTTATTGACAGCTGAACACATCTACCTAATCAGATATAATTTGGATATCGGGTGATTAGCTCAGTGGCTAGAGCACTTGATTCACATTCAAGGGGTCGTAGGTTCGAGTCCTACATCACCCACCACATATTTATGAAAGATTTACCCCCTAAACTAACGTTAGCTGATTACCAATCCTATCTAAAAAAGGTCAATGCTAAGCGAGGGTTCAAAGAGACTATTCACGAAGTCTTTGCTCTATTAGTGGAAGAAGTGGGCGAATTTGCCAAAGCTATTCGTAAAGGCAGCTCCATCAAGGTCGATAAAAGCTCCAAAGAACACAGTATTGACGAAGAAGCCGCAGACGTGTTTTATCTGCTTATTAATCTATGTAATCATCTAGGAATTGACCTAGAAAAAGCCTTTCGCGAAAAAGAAAAAAAGAACCAGAGACGGAAGTGGTCGTGAAAAAGCAGAGCGCTGGGTTATTGGTTTATAGACAGAAGAATGGTCGGCTAGAGGTGTTATTAACGCACCCGGGCGGCCCATTTTTTGTTAAAAAAGATGCTTGGGGCGTACCGAAAGGTGAGTACGAATCTAACGAAGATCCGACCTCAGCCGCCCGCTGCGAATTTGAAGAGGAAATTGGCCAAAAAGCACCAGAAGGGGAACTGATTGAGTTAGGCGAAATAAAGCGTGCTGATGGCAAGGTTATTAAAGTCTGGGCAGTCGAAGGTGATGTAGACACCTCGCATATCACCAGCAGTTTGTTCGATCTAGAATGGCCACCGCGTTCGGGTAAAATCCAGCAATTCCCCGAAGTCGATAAAGCTCGGTGGTTTAGCCTAAGCCAGACGTCCGGCAAGATGCACAAAGGGCAAGAGGTTTTTATAAAGCGGCTGGCAGATCACCTGAACCTCCCCAACTCCACCCAGCAATCCCTCCTATAGAATTTTTCCATTTGAATTACTTAACAAGTCAAGTAATTTGATTTGACTAATGCGAGCACCTTCTTTAAGGAACCTCTACCAAAAGCCCTGAGGTAGCTGTTGTTCCAAAAGCACAACTTCCTATCAGGCGCCGAGAGATGTCTGAAGCTTGCCTATTTGGCAAGCAAGTCCTCGAGGCGGTTGTGCCTTTTGACAACTGATACCATCAAGGCAGTAATGTTGGCTCCGAAAAGAAGGTGCGAGCTTTGTTATACTGGAACAGATGAGCAAGTTTTATGTAACCACTTCTATTCCTTATGTCAACAACCAGCCACACATTGGTTTTGGTATGGAGTTGATTGCCGCTGATGTGCTGGCCAGATATCACCGCCAACTCGGCCAAGAAGTTCTATTTTCTACCGGTACAGACGAGCATGGCGGTAAAATTGCCGAAAAGGCCGCTGAAGCTAAAATCACACCCAAACAATTTGTCGACCAAATGAGCCAAACTTTTCGCGATGTCTTAAAAACGCTCAACATCAGCAATGACCGCTTTATCAGAACAACAGATCCCGGTCACGAACAGAGAGTTAAACTTATATGGCAAAAATTAACTCCGCATATTTATAAAGGCACGTATGAGGGCTGGTATTGCGTGGGTCACGAGGAGTATTTCCCAGAGATGATAGTCAAGGCCAACAAAGGTGTCTGTCCGGACCATAACCGGCCTTACGAAAAATTACAGGAAGAAAATTACTTTTTTAAGGTCTCGGCTTTTGCCGGTGACGTTAGAAAAGCCATTGGATCTGACAGCTTTAAAGTCATCCCGGCCAGCCGCAAAAACGAGATCTTATCTGTTTTAAACGCCGGTTTGGTAGATATAAGCATCAGCCGCCCCAAAAATAAGATTGGCTGGGGAATTGCCGTACCCGGAGACGAGACTCAGGTTATGTATGTCTGGTTCGAGGCATTAATGAACTATATAACCGTGCTCGGCTACCCGGAACATGCTGATTTTAAAAAGTTTTGGCCGGCAGATGTGCAGGTTATCGGCAAGGATATCTTGCGATTCCATGCGGCTATCTGGCCGGCAATGCTGCTGGCACTTGGTCTGCCTCTGCCAAAAACGCTTTATGTACATGGTTTCGTAAATATTAATCATCAGAAAATAAGCAAAACGCTGGGTAATGTCATTGCGCCAAAAGACGTTGTGGAACGCTTTGGGATAGATGCTACCCGCTATTTCTTCACCCGGCACATTCCGGCTTATGAAGATGGCGACTTTACGTGGGAAAGGATGGAAGCCGCTTATAATGACGAGCTGGCTGATCAACTCGGTAATGCTGTTTCGCGTACAGCTGCTATGATTACAAAATACCAGAACGGTTTGATTGGCAATATTCCCGAACCCGAGCACGACATTGCGCCATACCAAGAAGCTATGGCAAAGTGTCGTTTTGACAGAGCATTGGAGGAGGTCTGGGAGCAAGTGAAAGGCCTAAACCAGTACATTGACGAGACAAAACCTTGGCAGGTTGCCAAAAACCAAGATGCCACCCACTTGCAAGAGGTTTTGGCCTACATAGTGGCTTCTTTGCTGGAAATTGCTGCGCTTTTGGCCCCATTTATGCCCCAAACAGCCGCCAAAATTCAAAGCGTCTTTGCCAGCGGCGTGCTCAAGCCTCTGCCGCAGTCCCTATTCCCGAAGGCTCAAAAATAGATATGGAACTTGTTGATACTCATTGCCATCTTCAATTTGAGAAATTCCGTGATCGCGAAAATCAGGTTTTAGCGGCAGCTGCTTCTAACGGCGTAAAAAAATTTATTTGTGTTGGCACTACACTTGCCGACTCACAAGCCGCCACCGATTTAGCCAAAGCCAGAAAGCAAAAAAAGGATATCTGGGTAAGCGTTGGCGCTCACCCGCATGAAGCCGCTCAGTTTTTGTCTGACCCTCATGCCGCTAAGAAGCTTAAAAAACTTGGCCAGATGCATAGAGTGGTAGCAATTGGCGAGACCGGCCTTGATTATTACCGGCAGATCTCCGCTAAAGACGACCAGCAGACGGCCTTGCGGGCGCAAGTTGAAGTTGGGCTGGCGCTGGGGTTATCGTTTGTTTTCCATGTGCGTGACGCCTGGCAGGATTTTTGGCAAATCTTTGACTCCTACAAAAACTTAAGAGGCGTGGTACACAGCTTTAGCTCGCATGTCGGACATCTTGATGAAATCTTGAGCCGCGGGCTGTATGTGGGCCTAAATGGCATCATGACTTTTACTGAAGAACACAATCAACTACAGGCTGCCAAAGATGTGCCGCTTGAGCGGTTGCTTTTAGAAACCGACGCCCCCTTTCTAACGCCGGCGCCTTTCCGCGGCGAACTGTGCGAGCCAAAACACATTTTATCAATTGCGGATTTTCTAGCCAAATTACGGGGTGAAAATCTGGAAGAGTTAACCAAAGCCACTACCACCAACGCCATTAATCTCTTTAACTTGCGGTAAAAGGAAAACGGTAAACGTATGGCAAACGGAAAACGGCAAACGGAAAACGGCATATATCTTGATTATGCCGCTGCTACGCCGGTTGATCCGCAGGTTTTTAAGGTCATGCAGCCTTACTTTACAGATAGATTTTACAATCCATCCGCCACTTATTTAGACGCCCGCCGCGTTCGCCAAGATTTAGAAGCTGCCCGCGCTGATGTAGCCGCTGCTTTGGGAGCAAAAACAGCCGAAGTGGTTTTCACGGCGGGTGCTACCGAAGCCAACAATTTAGCTATCCAAGGCATTATGCGCCATTTTCCGGACGGCGAAGTTTTAGTTAGCGCCATTGAGCACGAATCAGTATTAGAACCAGCCAAACTCTTCAACCACCGGGTCGTACCCGTAGATAAGAGGGGGATAGTCGACTTGGAGCAGCTTCAGAAAATGATTTCCCCTAAAACCGTGCTGGTAAGTATTGGTATGGTTAATAACGAGCTTGGCGTTATCCAACCCTTACGCGAAATCGCCAAAATACTTAACAAGTCAAGCATTTTATTCCATACCGACGCTGCTCAAGCGCCTAATTATCTTGATATGCATGTTTCTCGGCTGGGGGTTGATTTAATGAGTATTAATGGCGGCAAAATATACGGCCCTAAGCAAAGCGGTGCGCTGTATGTTAAAACTGGAGTCAAAATTAGGCCGCTGATTGTCGGTGGCGGACAAGAATTTAACCTCAGATCCGGCACGGAAAATGTAGCCGGCGGCATAGGTTTGGCCACTGCTCTTAAGCAGGCTCAAGAGCAAAGGAAAGCTGAAGCCGCGCGGGTAGCCGGCCTACGCAATCTATTTATAAAAGAGCTTGAGCAAAAAATGCCGCAAGCAGTGGTTAATGGCTCGCGCCAGTCGGTGGCGCCACACATTTTATCAGTGACCATTCCCGGACATGATAACGAGCGTTTAATGATGCAGCTGGATGAGGCGGGAGTGCAGATGGCTACCGGTAGCGCCTGCGCCGCCAGCAGCCAAGAGCCGTCTCATGTGCTGGCTGCCGTTGGGCTTCCCGAGAATCTGATTCGTTCTACCTTACGCTTCAGCCTCGGCCGCCAAACCCAAGAAGAAGATATACACAGGGTTGTTGAATTATTATCTAAATTACTTAACTAGTTAAGTAATTTGTGTTCATTGTTCATTATTCGCTGTTCACTTATACTTAAACATAAGTATGATCAGGCGATTTGCCCTTGCGCTATCAGTAATTATCTTAATATCACATGCGCTGGTTTTTGCTGATGCGGTGGTGCGTGGCTACAAGGCCAACGGCAGTTTGCAGCCCGGCTCAGTTGTAGCTTTAAGTAGTAACAGCGCTGATACTGTAGAGCTGGCTCCGGCTAATGATACTCACCGCATTTACGGTATAGTAGTGGATCCCTCTACCGCGCCTGTCACCGTTAAAAAGACAACCGCCCAAGTCTATGTGGCCACTACCGGCACTTATCCGGTACTGATCAGCGACCAAAACGGTCCGATTAAATCTGGGGATTACCTATCTATGTCAGGCGCTGATGGGATTGCGGCTAAGGCTAAAAGCAACCAGCCAACCATGCTAGGCCAGGCAGCCGGAGATTTTGACGGCACTAAAAATGTTTTGACACGTCAGAACGATGGTTCGGCCGTTGGCCGCATTGACGTCAATATCGCTATAGGCGAAAATCCAATCGCTAAGGCCGGCGACACCTATGTGCCCAAAGTGTTGCAGCAAATCAGTGATACGCTGGCCGGCAAGCAGGTGTCGGTGCTGCGAGTTTATGCGGCGCTGACAATTTTTGGCATCACATTATTAATATCCACTCTGCTACTGATTAGCGGCATCAGGAGCGGTATGATTTCCATTGGCCGTAATCCTTTGAGCCGTCATTCGATTATGTTTGGGCTGGCGCAAGTAATTATGGCGGCCACAGCGGTTTTAATTATCGGGCTTTCTGGGGTATATTTACTACTGAAACTATAAGGATAAACATCAAAAATGAATAGCGGTGGGCTGATACTGATTATAAGCTCCATTTTGAGCGCTTGCGCAGCCTTTATCTGGCTGGCTTGGCGGATTGAAAAAGTCTCTGTTTCTCAAAAGGGCAAAGAGACACCCCTGGAGACGTTGGAAAAATCAGCCAAAGCTGACGTAGAGCATATTTTTAACGAGGAGTTTCGCGAAGAGCTGCGCAACCGCGGCCGGCTGCACTTTGAAAAAATCCTGGGCGAGAACGCTATGTTCCTGCAGCAGGATCTGCGTCAAACCACCACTCAACTGAATGATTACATGCGTTCTGAAATCACTCGCACGCTGCAAGAGGAATTCAAAAAATACCAGCAATCAATTACTGACGCTAAACAGGTAGCGCTTGATTCGATTGAAAAAACCATTACTACCATTGAGCAACAAAGGCGCTTTTTGGAAGAGCAGCTGCAGACTCAATCAGAAGCCCAAAAAGCGCAGGTGCTGGAGCGGTTTGAGAAAGACATGGCTAGTATTATTAACCATTACATCTTGCGAGCGATTGGTAATCAGATCGATTTGTCCGACCAGCTGGATTACATATTAGCGGAGTTGCAGGCGAATAAGCAGGCAATCATAGAGGACATAAAACATGGAACTTAAGTTATCGTTGTCCATCGCCTCGCAGGCGGATATTAATCGTTTATTGCGCGAAATCGGCGCACTGGACGATTATTTTATTGCCGCTCGTACCAAATCTAAAGACGATAATTCGCTGCTGCCCCGAATTACGCGTTTGCTTACATTGCTGGCTAGCGATAACCAAATTAATTTGGCGGTTGAATCGCAAAGAACTGAACTTAAAGCTAAACTGCAAAACGTCTTAAAAACAGCACCTGTGTTGCATATTAGTTTTGCGGCCGATCCTGATCCGCGCTTAACCGACGCTATATTAGATTGGCTAAGGGCCAACATCCATCCTTATACTTTACTGGTTATCGGTCTTCAGCCATCAATTGCCGCCGGCTGCGTGCTGCGTACGCCCAACAAAATTTTTGACATGAGCCTGCGCGACCATTTGAAAGGTCAGGAAAAATATCTGGCGGAGTTAATTAAGGAATCAGCCAATGCAGCAAAGCGGTAAAAACCAACACTTTCAACGCTTGGTTGACAGCGGCCGGCCGGTGGGCGAGATTACCTCTGTTAATAAATTTCTAATTAACATTCGGGGTTTACAGCCGGTTAGTTCTCACGCGCTGATAATTTTCGAAAACGGCAGCAAAGGCTTTGTGCAGCATATTTTGGAAGACGAAGCTCAGGTGCTGCATCTTGGATCGGCCAATCTTAAAACCGGCATGTTGGCGACAGTCATGGCCGATAAATTGACAACCAAAGTTGGCAAAGATTTTATTGGTCGCGTGATTTCAGTCAACGGCGAACCATTGGATGGCAAAGGCCCGATTGCCGCTGATGCCGAGTGGCCAATCTTTAACGGTGCTCCGCCCATCTCGGCCCGCGAACTACTGGATAAACAAATGGAAACCGGCGTGACATTAATTGACGGCCTTTTCCCGATTGTACGCGGGCAGCGGATGGCGCTGCTTGGCGACAGCAAGTCCGGCAAAACCACTTTGGCAACTCAGATGGCTATTCATCAAAAAAACACCGACCAAATTGTCATTTATGTTTTAGTTGCTAAGCGCGAAAGCGATATCGATACCCTGCTGGCCAGATTGGCGGAAACCAAAGCTATGGAAAAGGCCATTGTGGTGGTCTCGACCATTTTTGATTCTTTGGTAACAAGCTACCTGGCGCCTTATGTCGGCTGTGCTCTGGGCGAGTACTTGTGGCAACAAGCCGCCCAAGACGTCTTGCTGATTTATGATGATTTGACCAGCCACGCTCATGCTTATCGCGAAATTGCTTTGCTATCTGGCGTTAGCCCGGGCCGCGATTCTTACCCCGGCGATATTTTTTATGCCCATTCACAGCTGCTGGAGCGCGCCGGCAAACTGGCCACAAACCACAAGTGCCTAACTGCTATCCCCTTAGTTTTGGTCGAGGGCGGCGACATAACGGCCTATTTGCCGACCAACATTATGTCGATTACCGACGGCCAATGGATTTTAGATATGGCCGTATTCCGCGAGGGGCTGCGACCGGCCGTCAATATTGGCTTGAGTGTCTCAAGGGTTGGCGGACGCGGCCATAACGACCGGCAAAAGGCGCAAAACCAGCGTGTTATTCAAACACTGGCCGCTTATGCTCAAGCTAAAGAATTTGCTCAATTTGGTACAGAACTGGCCCTAAACGCTCAAAAAGACATTATTCGGGGCCGGCAGTTTTACGAACTTTTAACTCAGGCGCCTAATGAAACTTATAGCTTGTTAGCCCAACAGATAATGCTAGATGTTTTACTGGAGACTGATCCGACGATTGAGCTTAATGTGCCGGCCTTAAAGGCCCGGGCTTACGAGGCAGTAGCCGCTATTAAATCAGATCTTGATTACCCGGCAGTTAAAGATCAGCTTAAAGAGCAAATAATAACCACACCCGGAGCCAAGTCATGACTAAGTCACTCCAATTCACATTTAACATTTCACATTTCACATTAATTTCTCAATTATCATTTATCAAACATAGGAAATTGGTAATTGTTAATTTAT
>CAZXDA010000004.1:0-26156 GCA_964639445.1 uncultured Candidatus Saccharibacteria bacterium | reverse complement strand
GCTACGAACCCTCCGGCCACAGCTAGCGGTGTAGCCAAAAAAATGCTTGTCCAGCCAGCTTCGCGATGAGCTTGTGCCTGCATCTTGGCTGCAAATACATCCCCGCGTAGTTTATCTAGTTCTGTTAATTTCTCCAGATCACTCATGTGGGTACTTATATTTGATAAGGCGAGAAACTGCAAGCATAAGCGCGCGCAAAAATAGGCAGACGGTTAGTATAGCTTTTCGCCAAGCGGAGCATTCTTGTCAGGCGTTATTAAAATGCAGTTTCCGTCTTGGTCTGGTACGCCCAAGGCTAAAACCTCAGATACGGCCGGACCAATCTGTCGGGATGGAAAATTAACTACTCCCAGAACCAATTTATCTTTTAGGTCATCTTTAGAATAATTTTGCGGCAGTTGAGCGCAGGATTTTTTGATACCGATCTCCTCGCCAAAATCTATTTTTAATTTATAGGCCGACTTGCGGGCCTCTGGAAAATCTTCCACATTAATAATTTTACCCACTCGGATATCAAGTTTCTCAAAATCTTCAAATGTTGCCATAGGCAAAATTATACGCGCAAAATAGGCGGGCGGTTATTTTTGGGTTGTGATGTATTTGGCGTAGGCTTCATCAAACCGGTCGAGGATTTCTTCGGTTGAACCTTCGTCGCCGACATTCTCGGCCCACCATTCAGGGGTAATTTTTACACCAGTCTGTCCCTGAACAGCTGCGACAGCCTTATTGATGTCGTCTTTATATAAATTGCGAGCCCTAGGTATATCCATATCTTAAATTATACACCAATGCCTGCCGCCTGCCTGCCGGCAGGCAGGCGGCAGGTCAAAATTAGCGGGAGTTAATTGGAGCAGGCGGGGCAGTTCTCTTCGTTGGTATTTTCGGCGAGCCAGTGTTTGGATGCTTTCCACCAAGGCTCCAGATCATGATAAGCCACAAAATCGGCCGCTTCGCGCAATAGCCAACCGGCAAGACCGTAAATTTCCGTCTTACCCATTGCCACAGCCGCCCAGTGCGGCCCAACCGGCACAACGTAAATCGGTCTTTTGGGTCTATAGGGCAAGGGAGCTTGGCCAGCTACCAGCCTTTTTAGATTATTGGATATAAAAAGCGCATCCCGTATGGCGACTTGCGCCAAACCTGAGTAGGGCGTAGCAGCATTATCGCCAATCACATAAATATCTTCTTCAGCCTGCAGCAGCTCATTTACTGCCACTTTCCCGTGCTCGTTCATTTTCAATTTATTGCCGGACAAAAAAGGATGATTAGTCACGCCTGCGGTCCAAATAACGGTGTGGCTGGCAATCGAATGGCCACTGACCATTAGCTGATCGGCCGTTTCGGCCTCGACCTTTTGATTAGGGTAGATTTTGACTCCCTGCCGGCGAAGCCGCTTTTGTACGGCTATTGAATAGTGTCTGGACATAGAAGGCAAAAGGCGCGGCTGCGCCTCGACCAAATCGACATTAACATTTTTTTTAGGCAGTTTATGTTGTTTTATGACGTGTTTAATGTAGGCCGGCAAAGCTCCGGCCAGTTCTACGCCAGTGGGTCCACCGCCAATTACCACATAATTGAGATCAGGCTTACGCTCGTCGCAAATCCGCTCATGCAGATGCTGCCGCAGCTTTTGCGCTTCTTCCAAAGTTTTAATGCCATAAGAATATTCTTTTAAACCCTTGATGTCGAAATAATTAGTTAAAGTCCCTAGCGCAATGACTAAAATATCAAAGCCGTAGGCCGCGCCGGAGGCGCAGATAACGTTTTTATTCTCGCGCTCCAGCTTTTTGGCGCTATCATGAATTAGCTCGACATTTTTACCAGCAAATATTTCCGCCAGCGGTATGGATGAGGCCACCGCACTACCGCCGGTAGCAGCCCGGTAAAGAGCGGGATAGAAGCGGAAATTGGCAGAATCTGAAATTAATGTGACAGCAAAGTGAGGATGGCCGGCCAGCTCCAGAGCCGTTTTTACACCGCCAAAGCCACCACCTAAAATCAAGACTTTTAATTTTTCAGGCATCATCAAAGTAATTGTATCTAAAATGCTAATGCATTGAAATTTGGAAATTTGGGAGCGAATATTTATAATGCCCACTTGTATGTTGAATCGGTCTAAAGAGCTGTCTCGTCATGCCGAAAACAAATGGGTAGTTCTGGCACTGTTGGCGCTAGCCTTCTTCATGGTGGTTTTAGACGTAACGATTGTTAATGTTGCACTGCCGAGCTTGGCGCGCGAGCTACATTTTTCACCTAATAATTTACAGTGGGTAATAACCGCATATTCTTTAACTTTCGGCGGTTTTTTGCTCTTGGGCGGCCGAGCGGCGGATCTTTTTGGACGCCGCCGGATATTTATGACTTCTGTGAGCTTCTTCGCTATATTCTCACTTCTTGCCGGACTGGCACAGTCCGAGCTTTGGATTATTATTTCCCGAGCTGCTCAAGGTTTGTCAGCCGCCTTTATGACACCAACGGCGCTATCAATTGTTTTAAGCGAATTTAAAGAAGGCCCGGAGCGCAACAAAGCGCTTGGTATCTGGTCGGCCGTAGCCGCCAGCGGTTCGGCCGTCGGCGTCCTTCTTGGAGGTGTACTAACTGAATACCTTGGCTGGCGTTGGAACTTCTTTGTAAATGTACCGGTGGGTTTTTTGGTGGTCGTTGCCGCCTCGTACCTACTGCCGCACCATTTAGGCGAGGAGTCCAAGAAACCTAAGATTGATGTCTTTGGAGCTCTATTTGCCACAGCCGGTTTAATGTCGCTGGTTTTTGGGCTTTCCCGAGTACCAGTCAACGGCTGGGGTTCGCCTATGGTTTGGGGGTTTTTGATAGCCAGCGCTGTGCTACTTAGCATCTTTATTCGTGACGAGGCTCGTTCCGACCATCCGATGCTACCGCTAAAGATGTTTAAGGACCGCAATGTTAGCGGTGGTAATTCGATTGGTCTGATTATCGCTGCCGGAATGTTCGCCACCTTCTTCTTCATGACGCTCTATGTGCAGACTATTTTAGGTTTCTCGCCAATTAAAGCCGGCGTTAGCTTTCTGATAATCCCATTTATTGTGGCTATCTGTGCCGGCATAGCTTCACAAATAGTAGGAAGAATTGGCTATAAGCCTCTACTGATTATTGGGCCAATTTTGATTGCAACTGGGCTGTTTGTCAGTTCACGAATTATAGAAGTCAGCGGTAATTATTGGCACAATGTGGCGCCTGGCTTAATAATTTTTGGCATAGGGATGGGGCTCTCTTTTGTACCCTTGACCTTAGCGGCCACATCGGGGGTTGCCCATGAATTTGCCGGCATAGTATCGGGGGTCTTGAACACTTCTCAGCAGGTAGGCGGGGCGGTTGGCTTGGCGGTCTTAAGTGCAGTAGCCAATTCTACTACCAAGCATTCGCTTGCCAACGGTACGTCTTTTGCCGAGGCCAGGCTAGATGGTTTTCGCATCGGTTTTTACGTGGCGGTTGGTTTCGCTCTAGCGGCGATGGTGGTAGCGCTTCTGGTATTGCGTAACAGAGTGGTCAGGCCATCGGTGGCTCCGCGGGGAGGCTAAACTCTGCGGCGGCAGTCAGTACACAAGCCGTAAATTTCGAGTTGGTGGCCGCGCGGGGCGAAATCGGATTTGGCAGCTACGGTGTCAATCATTGTTTCCAGCATTGAGCTGGGCTCTATATTGAAGGTGGTGCCGCAGTTGGTGCAGTGAAAGTGATGGTGATGAGCCTGAAAAACATCAGATAGCTCAAATTTGTACTTCCAGCCGATATTCAGGCGCTGAACAATGCCTAATTTTTCAAACAGTTCCATGGTGCGGTAAACGGTTGCGCGGTCAACTCTGTCTTTGGCACGTTCAACCAAGACCTGCATAGTCTGCGGTTTTTGGTCCAACAATAGTTCGAAGACTATTTTACGAGGTTGCGTTAAGCTGGCCCCGTTCTTTTTAAGCAAAGCTTTAAGAGTTTTATGTTGCACGTCTCAATTTTAGTCTAAATTGCGACAGATTTGCAAAACATAATTGAGCAGAATTAGAATTAAGAAATGGAAATTTTTCTGTTAACAGTGGCTGCCTCAGTAGCTGCATTAATAGGGGGTTATACGGCGATGCGCAGCCAGCGCTGGTTAGGTTTAGCACTGGCTTTAACATCGGGACTGGTTTTGGGCTTAGTAGCATTTGACCTGCTGCCGGAAATTTTTAATATCGCCGGGATGGAAAAATTGAACACTGTCTGGCCAATGATGACAATGACTGCCGGTTTCTTGCTCTTCCATACTCTTGAGAGATTCGTGCCATTGCACGAGGCGACCGAAGAACAATACGGTGCTCACCGCCATCCAAGATTAGGGATAATCAGAGCTTTGGCTTTAAGCGGCCACAGCTTTTTGGATGGACTGAGCATTGGCGTGGGCTTTCAAGCCAGTGCGGCGGTTGGTACAGCCGTAGCTATTGCTGTTATTGGTCATCGTTTTGCCGACGGCTTTGATACAACCACCTTCATGCTGTTTCATCAAAACAAACTTTCGCATATTAAGAAATGGCTAACAGTGGTTATCCTGATGCCGATTATTGGTGGGTTGGCGAGCTTAACATTTAGGCTATCTGAAGCGACATTGGCTATTTATCTTGGTTTTTTTGCCGGCTTTATTCTTTATATAGCTGCTGGCAACATCATCCCTCAGGCTCACAATGGTCGTTATTCCCGCTGGAGTATGCCCTTAACAATTTTAGGCGTTGTTTTGATGTTTCTCATCACCCGCCTAGCTTAAAGGTATAATAGAAGCATGTTGGCGGCAGTTATTATTTTAGGAGTTTTGGTGACGGTTTTAGTCGCCGTTTTGCTTTGGCAAAATCTGAGGCCTAAAGAAAAAGAGTCGGCGCTGATGCTCAAGGCAGATATGACCGAGCTTAGCAAATCAATGGATCAGCTTAGGGAAGGTCTGCAAAAGCAATTAAATGAGCAGATGGGCGCCAGCAATAAAGCCATGGCGCAGCAACTGGCGGCTAGCTCAAAGCTGATTACTGATGTAACGCAAAAATTGACCGAGCTGGAGCGCACTAACAAAGGTGTTGGTGACGTGGCGGCTGAGTTAAAAACGCTGCAGAATGTGCTGCAAAATCCCAAACAGCGCGGAGTGCTGGGTGAATTCTATCTTGACCAAATCCTCAAAAACCTGCTGCCGCCCGGCACTTATCGTCTGCAGTATAAATTAGGTCCGGATTTGACGGTTGATGCGGTGATCATGCTCGACGACAAGCTTTTGCCAATTGACAGTAAGTTCAGCCTGGAAAATTATAATCGGTTGCTTGATTGTAAGCCGGAGGAGCGGCCGGCTCTGGAACGGGCATTTAAAGAAGACTTGAAGCGGCGAATAGATGAAACCGCCAAATACATCAATCCGGCCAAGGGCACGCTCGATATGGCGCTGATGTTTATTCCGTCAGAAGCGATTTATTATGATCTGCTGGCTAACAAAGTTGGCGCCGCCGGCGTCAGCGGCCGCAATTTGATGCAGTACGCCGCCAAGGATAAAAAAGTCACAATTGTTGGTCCAAGTACGCTTAGTGCAATGCTACAGATTATTTTGCAGGGATTGCGGTCGGTAGAAATTCAAAAAGACACCGAAAAAATCCGCAAAAACATCGAGCAACTGCAAAAGCATTTGATTTCCCACAACGGCTATATGCAAAAATTGGGCAGCTCGCTTGGCACAACCGTCGGCCATTTTAATACGACATATAAAGAACTCGGCAAAATCGATAAAGACATTGTCAAAATCGCCGACACCGAACCAGTTGTCGAACCCGTCCTCCTCGATCGGCCAAATTTAGAAGAATA
This sequence comes from uncultured Candidatus Saccharibacteria bacterium, assembly GCA_964639445.1. GTDB lineage: Bacteria > Patescibacteriota > Saccharimonadia > Saccharimonadales > UBA10212 > 2-01-FULL-49-22. Next base: position 20,321 of record CAZXDA010000004.1, on the reverse strand, counting down.
AGATTATCGCGACAGAGTAGAAAACATGGTAGGGGGGCGAGCCCCCCTACCACTCCTCCTTGATCCATCTTATGAGCGCCTCACCGGCCTCAACTAGGAACAGCAGCGGGGCGAGGTACCCCGAGATACAACGGATCTCCAACGGCCGCCTTGTCCACGCCGGATCTTCGTTGTAGAAGAGCGATGCGAACGGGTAGCCGATCGCATAGATGGGGGCCATGGGGACGAATGCGCAAACACGCAGTATTTTGAGGATTTTCATGGCTTCCTTTCTGCCGCTAGACAGTCAGCTTGACCCCTTCCTCCGGGGCCTCCCCGATGATCGCCCAGACGTCGAACGGCGCCTGAGAGGGCTCACCTTCTCCAGGTACGCCCACGATTGCCGCGTCGCAGCGTCTGATCAGGCCATCTCGCTGGGGCAGTTGATCGTAGTAGTGACCGAAGACCCTGCGCACTTGTAGGAGCATGTTGCGTGCCTCCTGTAGTGCGGAGCGATCGGGAACTTCCTCAGTCATCAGACGTTCTGTCCTTTTGAGGAGTTCCAGAACGCGCTGACCTCCTGGGACGCGGAGAATGGAGTCTCCGAGCCTTGCGTAGTCCCTCTCGCCCTCCTCGAGGAACTTCACAAGATCAGCCACGTTTCTGCGAGCGTAGTCGTACGCTTCCATCTCCTGCTTCGAGAACATAGCGGAGACTTCCTTTCTGTCGCGATGTGCGATTGTTGCGAGCGCTAGGCTCGCAGAGCGAACCGCACTCCAGCAAAATCAAAAATATTTTACAATTTTCATGCTAACTTTTCAACAAATCGATGGTGAGGGCGGCGGTCCAGGAAAAATTGGCGGCGCCGGCTGGCGTGCCATCTAATGGGCTGAAATATTCAAAGAACCCATTTTGCCCGACGAGCTGCAGGGTTTTGGCCTGCAGCTGGTCGGCCTCATCGTCAAACCCATAGCTTCTCAGGCCGGAAATAATCAACCAGTTGGTATTGATCCATTTCGGTCCTTGCCAGTATTTCATCGGATCAAAAAATGATGAATTTTTCGGCACGCTCGGCACCGGCCACGCCAAACCAAATTTGTCCTTCGATTTTAAAAGTTTGACCAAGTGCTCGGCTCTTTCTTTAGAGATACAGCCGGCATAAAGTGGCAGCAGAGTTGCTATTGTTGGTTCCTCGATCAATTTATGGCTAACAAAACTGCGGCTGTAATAAAAGCCGCTGCGCTCGTCCCAAAGCTGCTCCAGCGCGGCTTCGGTTCCGGCCATTTTAACTAGCAAGCCTTCCGGCAACTTGTGGCCAATATCTTTGGCGATGTTTTTAAGCAGGCTGTTGGCACGAATTAAAATGCAGTTAAATCCCAAATCTTCAACAGCAAATAAGGAGCGGGGGAGAATCGCCTCAGAATTATAAGCCTTGCGCCGCAAGCGGTGAATGGCCGCCCAATAAGCTATGGCTTCTATATTGCTCATACGTTGGCCCAGTGGTACATGCCGCGTGTCGCGCCTAACAAAGTTCACCATGCCATCCAAATGGAGCTTTTCAATTAAGCTTACCCACCACGGCATACTGTGCTTTCTAAGCTCGCTTATCCATGGCGGCGTGTTGTCCATGCCGCACTCATAAGGATGTAGGAGGATTATTAAGCCTTCGCCATGCGGATCACGCTCCGCATACAACCACTCGTGATAACGCAGCAAAGCAGGGTATATCTGGCGATACCAACTGCGCCGCTCCGGCATTTTGAGTTTTTGGCCTATTTGCACAACAGCTTCTGCCAGCATCGGCGGCTGCGTAATACCGCTGGTAGCGACATTGTGTGGTGCATATGGGCTAACGTAGCTGCGCCAAAGTTCTCTGTGACGACGGTGCTCGGCATCTTTAGAAAAGATTAAATTTGGCATCATGCCGTTACTCCACTGGCCCCGCAGTAAACTTCTAAGTTCAGTTTGGGCTCGCTCGATATCAAAATGTCTAAGTCCAATTGCTATGAAGCAGCTGTCCCACAACCACTGGTGCGGGTATAAACTGCCCGCCGGCACCGTATATTTGCCGCGATTATTTTGTTTTAGGACTTTTTGCGCTTCTTCCAGCAGTTTTTGTTCCATACCTGTTTAAGTATAGCGATAACAGATGGAATTGGTATACTAAAAACTAAGATGGTCCCGATTAAAAGTAGCACGCTAAAAGCTAGCTCTGATTTGCAAGCAAACCAGACTTTTAACGGGACACATCCCGTTAGACCTCAGTCCCTAATTAACGGAATTATTCAGTGCGTTGGATGGCAGGCTTTTTTCTCAATGCATTACTCAACTTTAAAGCTGGAGATTGAGGTCTAATCGGGATGGAGTATAAAAATCCGGAGGTTGCTAAAGTTGCCAAGCAACTTAAAGAAAAGTTTAAAGAGCTTGAGGATAAGCGGGCGATTTTGCGCGCGCCAGAGCTTTTGGCGCTTTTCGATAGGATAAAAACATTGCCGGTTGCTGAACGGGCGGCTTTTGGAAAAGAAGCTAATGAGTTAAGAACTGAGATTGAGGGTTTAGTTAAAAAATCCCTTCACGCTTCACGCTTAACGCTTCCCCCTATTGACGTTACCGCGCCGTTCGATATCAACGTACCGCCAGAAAAACGGCCGCAACTGCTTTCGGCCGGAAACGGCAGTAAACATCCATTGATGACCGAGCTCGAAGAAGTACTTGATATTTTCGCGCGCATGGGCTTTACGGCCGTTGAGTCGCGCGAGATCGACGACGATTGGCATATGTTTACGTCTTTAAATTTCCCGCCGGAACATCCGGCCAGAGACGATTACGACACGTTTGTGACTGACGAAGATTTAGTGGCACCGGCGCATACCAGCACAATGCAAAACCGTGTTCTAAAGCAATTTAAACCTAATCTTGAAAAGGGCCAGCCGATTGCTGTGGTGCTGCCCGGCCGAGTATTTAGAAACGAGGACGTGGATGCCCGCCATGAACACACTTTCCATCAATTTGAAGGCGTTTACGTTGATAAAGGCGTGCACGCTGGGCATCTGATAACAACATTCCAGAATTTTCTAAGCGAATATTATCAGCAGGAAATTGAGGTCAAACTACAACCATTTTATTTTCCTTTTACAGAACCGAGCTTTGAAATGGTTATCTCGTGCCCGTTTTGCGGCAAAAAAGGCTGCCACATTTGTGGTTATGTTGGCTGGATTGAGCTTTTGGGCATGGGCATGATTCATCCCAATGTTCTTAAAATGGCCGGCATCGATCCAAATGAGTACACTGGCTTTGCCTGGGGCTGCGGTTTGGAGCGTTTAGTCATGATGAAATACAACATCGAAGACATCCGCCACTTCCACTCCGGCAATTTAAGCTTCTTGAGACAATTTAAATAAAAGAATGGAGAATGCAGAATGAAGAATGAAGCAGAGTTGTACCAATGCCCGGTTTGTGGGTTGCATTATCGGGATGAAGGAACAGCCAGACAGTGTGAAGCTTTTTGCAAAGCCAACAATGCTTGCAGTTTAGAAATCTCAATGAAGTCTGTCGAAGCCGAAGAAGCTAAAGCGAAAGGCGGCTAATGACCACGATTAGAAGTTGCCTGACTGCGTCAAGCTCTGATTTGCTAGCACAGAATCAGACTTCTAACGTGGTCTATCCCGTTAGACCTCAGTCCCTCATTATCGAAGCTAATGTGCTCGTTGGATGGCAGGTTTCACTTCCAACACTTTGTTATAGTTTAAAGCTGGAGATTGAGGTCTAATCGGGATGAAGGTTAGCGTTAATTGGATAAAAAGCATTGTTGAAGCTAATCAGTGTTCGGCAAATTTGCTGCCGGACGGCGTAGATGCTCTGGTCAAAAAAATTGGTGCTCAACTCGGAGCGGTCGAAGGAGTCACTCACCTCGGCAAAGAATACGACAACGACATCGTAATTGATATTGAAAACAAAATGTTTACCCACCGGCCGGACTGCTTTGGCATGCTCGGCATTGCGCGTGAGCTGGCTGGCATCCAACACCTGGTATTCCGTTCACCAAAGTGGTATTTAGTTGAAAAACCGGCGGTCAATCATAAGTCAGATGATAAACTTCTGAGCGTCAGAAACGAGCTGCCAGATTTAGTGCCACGATTTATGATGCAAGTGGTTAAAAACGTTAAAGTTAGAAGAAGCTCGATTGAAATAGCCAGACTTCTAGCCGCCGTCGGCGTGCGGCCGGTCAACAGTGTGGTAGATGTCACAAATTACGTGATGCTAGAAACAGCTCAGCCAATACATGCTTGGGATTACGACAAGGTAAAGGCCTTAAGCGGCGACAAAGCTCAAATAATTGTCCGAAAGGCTAAAAAAGGCGAAAAACTGAAGTTAATTGGCGGTAAAGAAATCACACTTGAAGGCAAGGAAGTCGTGATTGCGACCGATAAACATGCGATTGGCTTAGGCGGGGTGATGGGCGGAGCCGAAACCGAAGTCGACGAGAACACTAAAAACATAATTTTAGAAGTCGGTAATTTTGACATGAGCGCGACCCGTACAACGGCCATGCATCATGGTCTATTTACTGATGCCGCTACACGCTTTACAAAGAACCAGTCGCCTTGGCAGAATGATCGCGTGCTGGCTCGAGTAGTCGATTTTGTGATTAATGAAGCTGGAGGACTACCGGCTCGCACCATTTATGATGTTCAAGGAAAGTTAAATCCGTCGGCCGAAGTGAAAGTTAGTAGCGATTTTGTGAATGAGCGCTTAGGTCTTAATTTGTCTGGAGGCGAGATGGCTAAATTGCTGCAAAACGTTGAGTTTGAGGTGACCGCAGGTCATCCCGGACTTGATCCGGGATCCAGTAAAAAAATAGATTCCGGCTTTCGCCGGAATGACATCTTGAAAATTGAAGTGCCTTTTTGGCGCACAGATATTGAAATTCCGGAAGATATTGTAGAGGAAGTAGGCCGCCTGTATGGCTATGATAAGTTGCCAAAAGTCTTGCCAAAGCGCGATATTGCACCAGCCGCGCCTAATCCAAAAATTGAGCTTAAGCAAAAGATCCGCAATATTTTGAGCTCGGCTGGCGCCAATGAAGTTCTAACCTACAGCTTTGTTCACGGCTCTTTGCTACAAAAAACCGGCCAGAATCCCAAAAATTCTTACCATATCCGCAATGCCCTTAGCCCTGACTTGCAATTCTACCGCCAGACGCAGACACCCAGCCTGCTAGATAAAGTTCATCCTAACATCAAAGCCGGCTTTGATAGCTTTGCTTTGTTTGAAATTGGCGTTGGCCACTATAAAGGAATGCTGGATAAAGAAAAAATACCGGCGGAGTTAGAGCAATTGGCTCTGGTAGTAGCTTCCAAAACTCCTCAAGCCGGCCTGCCTGCCGGACAGGCAGGCGCGCCATATTATGCCGCTCAAACGTTCTGCACTTACTTACTCAAAAAGCTGGGATTTTCTGAAGTTCACTATGAAGTACCTGAGAAAGCTACAATGCATGACGCTCTAGCTTATTTTGAACCGTCTCGTTCGGCTAATGTTTTTGCAGATGGTCAAATGGTTGGTCGGCTTGGTGAATATACTGCCTCAGTCCAAGCAAATCTAAAGCTGCCAAAATATTGCGCCGGTTTCGAACTCTATTTACCCGCATTAGTCGCACCTAGAGGATCGGTATACCACCCACTAAATCGCTTCCCGAGCCTAGACCAGGATATTTGCCTGCGAACGGACGTAAAAGTAAGCTACGGCGACCTTGAAGCCTTTATGAAAAAGGAGATAGAGCAGGTTGCTAAACAACATGGCTACGCTTTTAACTTAGAGCCTATAGATATTTTCCGACGCCCGAATGATAAGTCCCACAAACAGACTACTTGGCGCATTACTTTATCTCATCCGGAGCGAACTTTGACGACCCAAGAAGCTAACAAACTACTTGACGGGCTGGCGGCTATCGCCAAAAAAGAGCTCAAGGCGGAAAGAGTCTAAATGCGCGAAAAGTTAAAAAGTGGACTGCGCCGGGCATTTTGGCTGTTTATGGCACTGCTTTTTATAGCCACTGGTCTGGGCGTGGGCATTTATTATTTTTGGCTGTCCACTCGCCCAGCCGACCAAAGTAAGAACAGCAATCAAAACCAGTCTGCCAATCAGCTTAAGGGCAAACCGTTATCCGGCTTTGCGCCGGTGGCACAGGTTGCCAACCTGCAGGTAGTTGATCAGAAGGTAGGCAGTGGCGACAGCAGCGTCCAGCCTAATTCAACGGTCACTGTTCTTTACACCGGTGCCGTAGCATCTACTGGTATTGTTTTTGAAAGTTCAGCAGACACTGGGCAAGCAACTACTTTCCAGCTGAATCAAGTAATTCGTGGCTGGCAGGAGGGTTTGCTTGGCATGAAAGTCGGTGGCCAAAGGCGGCTTTTGATTCCAGCCAATTTAGCTTATGGCGCCAATCCGCCGGCCGGCTCGACTATTCCGCCTAATGCCGGTCTGGTCTTCGATATCATCCTTCTTAGCATTAAATAGTGTGTATATCTGGAGTAAATTACACTACATATAGTGTATTGACGTTGTTTTTGGTGCCAGTTATATTAAATAGGCGAGAGCAGTATTTAACATCAAAACAACAAAGAGGAGGGCACGAATGGCTAAAAACATTACTATTTTTACGACCAACAGCTGCGCTTACTGCGTGATGGTCAAGCGCTTTTTGGATATGAAGGGACTTAAGTACGACGTGGTAAATCTGGATGAGCAACCCAACCGCCAAGCCGAAGTTTTAAAAATGAGCGGGGCACTAACAGTGCCGGTTACTGTAGTTACTAAACAAGATGACTCTAAAGAAATAGTCATCGGCTATAACCTTTCTCGATTAGCTCCAGCTATCGCTTAGCTTTATAATCAAGGTCAATGGAAAATAATCAACCTCATGACCTCGTAATTGTTGGCGCGGGGCCGGCGGCTTTAAGCGCCGCAATTTATACATCAAGAGAAAATATTGAGACGTTGTTGATCGAAAAAGGCGCAATCGGCGGGCTGGCTGCTATTACCGATTGGGTTGATAACTATCCCGGCTTTGCTAAGGGCGTGGCTGGCATGGAGCTGTCAGAACAGATGATGGGGCAAGCCGAAAGGTTTGGCGCTAAGATCGAACTGGGCGAAGTCCAGAAGATTGAGCTGGCTGGCGACAACGGCCAAAAAAATGGGCTGAAGAAACTAACTACCACTTTGGGTGAGATTTATGCCAAAGCTGTTTTAATCGCCTCTGGCAGCAGTTATAAACAAATCGGCGTACCTGGCGAGAAGGAGTATTATGGCCGTGGCGTTCACTACTGCGCTACCTGCGACGGCGCTTTATATCAAGGCAGAAGATTAGTGGCAGTGGGTGGTGGCAACTCGGCGGCTCAGGAATCTATTTTTTTGACACGGTTTGCCAGCCATATTGACATGTTGGTACGAAGCAACTTAAAAGCCAGCGACATTTTGATAAAAGAGCTGGAAAGGCACAAAGACAAAATAACCATCCATTTAGGCGTAACTACGGACGAAATTGTCGGCGAAGGTGGCAGAGTTACGAAGGTTGTTGGTACAGATACCGCTTCTGGCAAAAAAGTTGAATTTCCGACTGATGGCGTTTTTGTTTTTGTCGGCTTGTATCCAAATACCGTTTTTTTGGCTGGTAGTGGCATTGAGCTGGATGAACGCGGTTTTGTTAAGAGCGATACAAAGCTGATGACCAATTTGCCAGGCGTGTTTGTGGCCGGCGATGTGCGCAGTGGCGCAACGCTGCAAATTGCCAGCGCTGCCGGCGAAGGCGCGACAGCAGCCTTGATGATCCGCGAATACCTCGAAAACCTGGAGCGTGAAGAACGTATTGAAACGGGTCATACACTAGCTACTCAACCGACCGCTAAAACTCCTCAACTATACGGCTGAAAAGATGTAAAATATCAAAAAGGAGCGTTTATGCCTGATTTTAATAAAGTTTTAGAACCCGGGGACTACCAAAACGGCAAAGTTAATACGGTGGTAGAAATACCAAAAGGCTCGACCATTAAAATTGAATGGGATCGTAAACGAGCGGCCTTTATAGTTGATCGTGTTGAACCGAAGATTTTCCCAAAGCCATCGAACTATGGCTTCATTCCCCAGACTTTAGACGAAGACGGAGATGAGCTTGATACGCTGATCGTAACCGAAGAACCTTTATCGACTGGTGTCTGGCTGGAAGCCAATATTATAGGTATTTTTAATTTTGAGGACGATGGAGATATTGACCACAAAATTGTGGTAGTGCCAGCTGACGATAGACATACAGCCAACAAAATAAAAATTTTAGATGATCTGGGGAGCCGCTGGAAGGAACAAGTTGAGCATCATTTTGCCCACTACAAGGATTTGTACAAGCCTGGGAGTACTAAAGTTCTGGGCTGGGGCGATGCAAGCGAAGCCAAAAAGGTTGTCGAAGAATCAATCGCTCGTTACAATAGTTCCAGATAAAACATAAGCTTTGGTAAAGGGGGCGGGCTCCAAGTGAATAAAACCAAAATTGCCATAAATGGCTTCGGGCGAATTGGCCGCAATGCTTTTAAGATTGCTTTTGAGCGAGACGATTTGGAAATAGTTGCCGTTAATGACCTCACTGACACCAAAACTCTAGCCCATCTTCTAAAACACGATAGCAATTACGGTGCCTATCAGCATGATGTTAGTTATAATGAACAAAGCTTAATCGTCAAAGATCAAAAAATTAAAGTACTTTCGGAAAAAGAGCCAGCTAAACTGCCGTGGCGTGATTTAGGCGTCGAAGTAGTAATTGAATCAACTGGGTTGTTTACAGATCCGGCCAAAGCCAGGGTACATATTGACGCCGGCGCCAAGGAGGTTGTAATTTCCGCGCCAGCCGAAGGCGAAGGGGCCCAAACCATCGTACTTGGCGTCAACGAAGACAAAATCAGCGATGGTGTCGACATTTTCAGCGCCGCCAGTTGCACGACGGTTTGTATCACGCCGGTGATGTCCGTACTGGAAAACAGTTTTGGCGTCGAAAAAGCCATGATGACGACCATGCACGGCTATACTCAAGATCAGCGTCTGCAGGACGCGCCGCATAAAGATCTACGCCGAGCTCGCAACGCCGCCACTAATCTTGTACCGACGACTACCGGTGCAACGATTGCTGCCGCCAAAGCCATGCCAGCCCTGGAAGGAATTTTTAGCGGCCTGTCTATAAGGGTACCGATCCCGGTGGTTTCGCTGGCAGATTTTGCCGTGGTAACCAAGCGCGATGTAACAGTCGAGGAAGTCAAAGAAGTCTTTAAAAAAGCCGCCGCTGACCCTTTCTTCCAAGGAATTCTAGACGTTACCGAGGAAGAACTGGTAAGCAGTGACTTTATCGGCAACAGCCATTCAGCCATAGTCGACCTTAAATTAACAGCTGTGGTCGGCGGTAATTTGGTCAAGGTGGTAGCTTGGTATGACAACGAATGGGGCTATTCCAATCGCTTGGTTGAATTGACGGCCGATGTTGCTCGGCTATTGCGCGAGAAAGCAGTGTCCAAGGACAAGAAAGAGAAAGAACCAGAGCCGCTCCTGGAAGAACCAGCCAGTGCTCACGAAAAACTTTTAGACAAACCCGAAGAAGAAAAAACGTCCGAACGTGGGTATGTTATTAATGAGCCGACATCAGAGCCAAATGGCGGCATAAGACATTTTTAGCCATGACCCCGATTAGAAGTAGCATCGCATACGCTAGCTCTGATTTGCTAAAGCAGAATCAGACTTCTAACGGGGTCTATCCCGTTAGACCTCACCCCTATATTTCTAGACCATCACTGTGTGTTGGACGGCAAATTTGTAGTTCAAGGATTGATAAACTTTGTAAGTTAGAGGCTGAGGTCTAATCGGGATGAAAATAGCGCTGGCAGGTGATCACGCCGGCTTTACTCAGCTAACCGAGCTGGCTGACTATCTTGAATCATTGGGCTATGAAGTAAAAAACTTTGGTCCCAGCAGCCTAAAGCCGGATGATGATTACCCGGATTTTATACTGCCGGCTGCTAAAGCCGTAGCTAGCGGCGAGTGCCAATGTGGGATTATACTGGGCAGCAGCGGGCAGGGCGAGGCTATGGCCGCCAATAAAATCCAAGGCATAAGATGCGCTGTTTTTTATGGTCCGGCGGTGCCGCATAGAGTAGTTGATGCTAGCGGCCGCACCAGTCACGATCCGTATGAAATTGTCCGTCTTAGCCGTCAGCACAATGATGCCAATATGCTGAGCTTAGCGGCTCGATTTGTTTCGGTTGCCGATATGAAACATGTTATTAAGCTTTGGCTGGATACACCATTTAGTAATGAAGAGAGACACCAGCGAAGGATTGCAAAATTTAATAATCTGGGATCATGAGATTACATGCTGGATGTTATAAAAAAATTATAACATCCAATAAGAAAGTAATAACTCAGAAGGAAGGGTAGGGCAGTGCCCGTTATATGTCCATCTATTTTAGCGGCTGATCAAGAAACTTATCGTCGGCAGATAGAAAAAGTAGCCCATTTTGCGCATCGCATCCAGATAGATCTAAGTGATGGCGTTTTTGCGCCGCGAAAAACAGTCGAGCCGGAAGACGCCTGGTGGCCGGTAGGTTTTAAAGCCGATCTTCATTTAATGTATAAAAATCCACTGCCGGCAATCCGAAAGCTCTTGGAGCATAAACCTAATTTAATAATTGTTCATGCCGAAGCCGAAGGCGACTTTGGACAGGTGATAGAAATCTGTCGCCGACATGCGGTTAAGCTTGGCGTGGCTCTGCTGCCCCAAACAGCGGCTGAAACAATTTTTCCAGCGCTTAAGGATATTGATCATGTGCTGATATTTAGCGGTGAGTTGGGCAGCTTTGGCGGCCAAGCCGATCTAAAATTACTTAACAAGTCAAGTATTTTGAAAAATCGAAAACCTGATTTGGAGATCGGTTGGGACGGTGGCATTACTGACCAGAATGTATCAGAGCTGGTTTTCGGGGGTGTGGATGTGCTGGATGTCGGTGGATTTATCCAAAACACCGCAGATCCGGAAAGAGCCTACCGCGCCCTAGAGAGAATTGCCGACGAGACAGGAACGACGTAAAATCATAAGCAGGATGGCGACGGCACCAAAAACATACTCTTTGCATGCCTTAGAGAAAAAAGCTAATGAAATCAGGGTGGATGTCATTAAGATGCTGGAGCATGCCGGCAGCGGCCACTCGGCCGGGCCACTGGGGTTAGCCGATATTTTTACGGCTTTTTATTTTCATATCCTCAGGCACAACCCCAAAGACCCGGATTGGGAGGAGCGTGATATTTTAATTCTTTCTAACGGTCACTGCACACCCGTACGTTACGCGGCCATGGCGCACGCCGGCTATTTTCCCAAAAAAGAACTGATGACCCTTCGCCGGCTCGGTTCGCGTTTACAAGGCCATCCTGAGCGCTTGCGCCTGCCCGGGCTGGAAACGACCAGCGGGCCGCTTGGCTCAGGCCTGAGCCAAGCGGCCGGCATGGCCATGGCGCTAAAGATGGACAAAGTTGACCACCGCTGGGTTTATTGCATTATGAGTGACGGCGAGCTAGATGAGGGCAACAGCTGGGAAGGTGCGATGTTTGCTGCTAAATACAAACTTACCAATCTGATTGCCATAACTGATCGTAACAACATTCAAATCGACGGCCATACCGAAGAAGTGATGCCGCTGGAAAATTTACGTGATAAATGGGAGGCCTTTGGCTGGCATGTGTTGGAAATTGACGGTAATGATATTGAAGCAGTAATTGATGCGGTCAATATGGCTAAGGCCATCACCGAGAAACCGGTTATGATTATTGCTCATACCGTGCCTGGAAAGGGCGTTGATTTTATGGAATACGATTTTAACTGGCACGGCAAACCACCGAATCACAAAGAAGCTATGAAAGCACTTAAAGAACTACGAACCTTAGGTGGCAAAATCAGGAGCGAACACCAATGAAAGACGCTCGCCCCAACCTTGCTCAAACGCTCCACTCACTTGATGCGTCCTTATGTCAAAGCGCACAACCGCCTCGAGGACTTACTTGCCAAATAGGCAAGTTCAAACATCTCGAGGCGCCTGACGGACGTTGTGCTTTTGACACGTCCGCTTCAGGTTCGCTGCGCATGTTTTCGCAAGCATGTGGCTCGCTTAAGCAAAGTTTTCAAGGATTGCTTCATTCTCCATTCTTTATTCTTCATTCTGCGAGCGAAGGGAGCTTCTGATGGAAGTTTATCTCAGAAGCGACTGGAGCGAGTTGGAGCCGATTCGCAAAGGTTTCGGTATGGGACTGCTGGAGGCCGGTAAGCGCTGGAAAAACGTGGTCGGCGCGGTAGCCGATTTGACGGAATCAACGCAAATGCATTTTTTTGCCGAGGCATTCCCGGAGAGATTTATAGAAGTTGGTGTGGCTGAGCAGAATTTAGCCACAATGGGCGCTGGTCTGGCGGCCATGGGCAAAATACCATTTGTTTCTAGTTACGCTACTTTTAGCCCGGGGCGTAACTGGGAGCAAATCCGCACAACCATCTGCCTAAACGATCGGCCGGTTAAAATCGTCGGCTCACATTCGGGTGTTAGTGTGGGGCCTGATGGCGCCACCCATCAGATGTTGGAGGATTTGGCGTTAATGCGCGCACTACCAAATATGGTAGTAATTGCACCGTGCGATTCTTTGGAGGCAGCTAAAGCGACATTGGCTATGGCGACAGATAAGCGGCCGAACTATATGCGCCTAGCACGCGAGGCCACGCCAATTATCACAACTGATAAAACGCCGTTTGAAATCGGCAAAGCGTATGTGTATCGCGAAGGTGCGGAAGTCAGCCTGATTGCAACCGGCACTATGACTTACCAGGCGCTGGCAGCCGCTAAGATTTTAGATAAAAAAGGTGTAGATGCCGAAGTGGTGCACGTGCCAACCCTTAAGCCGTTGGATGAGGAAACGATTTTGGAAAGCGTGCGTAAAACGCGACACGCGGTGACAGCCGAAGAAGGGCAGATAAACGGAGGTCTGGGCGGAGCGATAGCCGAACTTTTGGGTGAAAAGCTACCCACGCCGATGATTAGAATCGGCATGCGCGACCGCTTTGGCGAAAGCGGCCAGCCGGATGAGCTACTAAAACACTTTGGTCTTGACGCCGACCACATCGCCTCCGCCGCCGAACACCTACTCTCAGATCATACAAATCATAAACACTAAATCATGCCGACTTTGACGCAAATTAGGAAGAATTGTGAGCTGGCTAGGACGATGTTTGAACGCGCTAACCGCGAGCATTTTGCGTTAGGGGCTTTTAATCTAGATAACCAGGAAACTTTAATTGCGGTAGTTAGGGCGGCAATTACCAAAAAAGCACCGGTGTTGGTTGAGGTCAGTAAAACCGAGGCAGACATGATGGGTTTGGATAATGTCCGCGATTTGGTAGATAACTATAAATCTCAATATGGCGTAGAAATGTATATCAATTTAGACCACAGCCCGAGTGTAAAAGATGCCGTTGCCGGAATAACCGCTGGTTTTGAATGTATTCATATCGATATTTCACAAGCCAGGCACAATGCCACAGATGAAGAAATCATAACTGAAACTAAACAGGTTGTCAGAGCGGCTAAACTGACTGGGTCAATGGTAGAAGCCGAACCGCACTATTTTGCCGGTAGTAGCAACCTGCACACCGAAAAAATCGATTATGACGAAGTTAAGAAATACTTTACTAAACCGCAAGAGGCTGCCCGCTTTGTAGCTGAGACTGGTATTGATACGTATGCTGTAGCCATCGGTAATTTACACGGCCATTATCCCGTACCAAAGGTTCTAGATATCGATTTGTTGAAGGAAATTCGTCAAGCGGTTGATTGCAATTTGTCTTTGCACGGCGGCAGCGGCACGGCCCGCCATTACTTTATAGAAGCTGTTAAGGCCGGCATTAGCAAAATTAATATAAATACCGATATGCGCATTGCCTACCGTGACACACTGGAAGAAGCTTTGGCCAAGAATAAAACTGAGTACGCCATAGTTAAACTGATGGGCCAAGTGATAGATGAAGTTCAGAAAGTCGTGGAAGCCAAAATTGACATGTTTAATTCTGCCGGCAAAGCTCGTTCCATCTAGCCGCTTATGCTAAGATAAGCTCAAGAATTATGGTCCCGATTAGAAGTAACTTTCTGACGAAAATTTCTGATTTGCTATGGGCAAATCAGACTTCTAACGGGGCACATCCCGTTAGACCTAAGATTTCGCAGAAATCTGCCGCGAAGCGGAGGTCCAATCGGGATGGCTGAGTCACAACTGGACGTTTTAAGTGTGGGCGATGTGGTGACTGATGCCTTTATAAGACTGATTGATTCTGAAGCGCGGATAGAAAAATCGACAGACGGGCCAAGACTGTCTGTGCCGTTTGCCACTAAAGTGCCGTTTGACCATGCAGAGATAGTGCCGGCGGTTGGTAATGCCTCTAATGCATCTGTTTGCTTTGCCAAATTAGGCCTCCGCTCTGGCTTGGTGTCGAACATCGGTGATGATGATTGGGGTCGTGATATTTTGCTTGCTCTCAAAAAGGCTGGCGTGGACATCCGTTTCGTGCACATTAACCCTCATAAAAAGAGCAATTACCATTATGTTCTGTGGTACAAAGACGATCGCACCATTTTGATTAAACATGAAGATTATGAGTACCATTGGCCGCGCTTTAGAGTAATCGATATGCCCAAATGGATTTACTTTAGCTCTGTTTCAAAGCATGCCTTGGAATATCATGATCAAATTGCCGACTGGCTGGATGCCCATCCGCATGTCATGCTGGCATTTCAGCCCGGCACATTTCAACTGGAGGCCGGCCCGCAGCGGCTCAAGAAAATCTATGCTCGCAGCGATATTTTAGCCGTCAATCGCGAAGAAGCAGCTCAGATCACGGGCGGTAATCATGAAAAAATTCATGAGCTGCTGGACAAATTACATGAACTTGGGCCAAGAATAGTTTTAATAAGTGACGGCCATAACGGCGCTTATGCCTCGGACGGCATTAACAGATATAAAATGCCGATTTATCCTGACCCTAAACCGCCATATGATCGCACCGGGGCAGGCGATGCCTTTAGCGCGACGTTTGTGGCTGCAGTAATGCGTGGTGCAGACATTGCCGGTGCGCTGCTGTGGGCGCCAATTAATGCCATGAGCGTGGTACAAAAGGTTGGTGCCCAGGCGGGATTACTTACCGAAAAAGAAATTGAGCATTTTTTACGTGTAGCACCCGAAAGCTATCATCCAGAAAGACTTAAATGAAATTTACATTTAACAATTCACAATTCACATTAATTTACCAATTAACAATTAAAAATTGGCAAATGATAAATGTTAATTTATTGAAAATTGATCATTGTAAATTGATAATTGCTTCCAGCGAGAGTTGTGATGAGTAAGGCTCTGGCTAGACTCTTAGGTAAATCAGAAAAAGAAATTACTTCCGCTTTGGCTAAGCTGGAAGCTCAGTGCGGCTACCCAAGCGAAGACGTGCGCTTAATTGCCGAGAACAAACAGAAACTACGAGTTAAAATAGCCCAACTTGGCTTAGATCCCGAAGATACGACTGACGCCGAACTATACCATGCCTTGCTGGTGCGTTTTGAAAAAGACGCTGCCATGCTTGATAGAGCGTTAGGCACTTCATCTCAAAACAGTCTGCGTGAACGTATGTCAAAGGCTGTGCAACTTTTGCATCATTGTAGCCAAACCGAAGAAATGTGGGTCGTCAAAAACGCGGTTATTAAAACGCTTCTAGCCCAAAATCCGCCGAAGAGAATAGCCAAGCATCTTCATTACCGTTCAATCAATTCATTAATTAAAAGAGAAGATGCAGCCGAGGTTTTTCTAGTCGCCAGTTCTGTAGAGCCGGCCAGCTGGCAAAAAACAACCGCCAAAATACTAAGTAAACTTAATAGTTCGGATTATGAGCTTCGGCCGATAAAAATTGTCGAGTTTGCAGCCGGCCGGTGGGCGCCTTGGCCTGGCCCCGCGACATATGTTGCTCTCAACAAGCAAATGGGCGCAGTCGGCATTTGGCCATCTCCAGATTTAAATAGCGCCTCAGTTTTCGCTCTTGCGCTTTTGCTGCTTTCCGGCTTGCAATCGCTCAACAGAGAAGGATATTACGAGTCGCTGCACCATTTGCATCCGACTCTAGGATGGTGGGCTGATTGCCAGTCTTTGGTAAGCGATGGCCGGCAACCGGTATCTTTTAACCTCAAAGACATAGCTATTAATCACTTTAAAAAACCAGAGCTTCATACGGCTGTGTTTGACTATGGAGCGCAATCGTTGTGGCAGCGGCTGATTGATAGATACCACCAAGTTGCCAGCTCGTTACATGGTGATGTTGATGAAATAGGTCAAGAACTGATTACTAAGGGGTCATTGCCGGCTATGCCGCCAGTAACTGAATTGGTTAATGAATATGTGAGCATGGAGGAATAAGTGGGAAAGTACCAAATCTGTGTTTCTGGTGCGGCTAAGGGCTACAGTGTTGAGCGTGGCGCGGAGTTGGCGAAAGAAATTGGCGCGGCCATTGCCAAGGCTGGCCACACTTTAATGACCGGCGCCACAATGGGGCTACCAGATGATGCCGCGGCCGGCTATAAGGCTGCAGGCGGCAAGATGAGTTTAGGTATAAGCCCTGCCGCTACCAAAGTTGAACACACCGTTAAATACCGGCTGCCGCTTAAAAATTATGATGCTATTTTGTATACCGGCCTGCATTATGGCGGCCGGGATGCTTTGCTAATCAACTCTGCCGATGCGGTTGTAACCATCGGCGGTCGTTTGGGCACGCTTCATGAATTCACTATCGCGGCCGAGACTCACACTCCGATTGGTGTTTTGGAAAGCGCTGGCGGTATCAGCGCCCAAATCGAAAGTCTGCTAAAACTTCTACCCAATGCCAATCCTGACTTGGTAATTTTTGAAGAAGACCCGGACAAGCTGATCACCAGACTCACTCACCTGCTTGATAAACTCCACCACTCATACCTCTCGATATATAAGTAGATTGGTTGATACAATTGAATGATGGCCAAGTTCCATTTGAGGAGTGTCTATAAGCCGACAGGAGATCAACCGGCAGCCATCGCTAAGTTGATCGAAGGATTAGAAACCGGTGAAAAGCACCAGGTTTTACTCGGTGTGACCGGTAGCGGTAAAACATTCACTATGGCTAACGTGATTGCAAATACTCAAAAACCGACACTAGTTTTAAGTCATAACAAAACGCTGGCCGCGCAGCTTTATAACGAGTTTCGACAGTTTTTTCCCGATAGCGCAGTTCACTATTTTGTCAGCTACTTTGACTATTACCAGCCGGAGGCTTACGTACCACGGACCGATACTTATATTGAAAAAGACAGCGATATTAACGAGGAGATTGACCGGTTGCGTCACGCCGCAACAGAAGCGCTGCTGTCGCGGCGTGATGTCATTATTGTTGCCTCCGTGTCGTGCATTTACGGCATTGGTTCGGTCGAAGACTACACCAATATGACGGTTAGAATTAAGCGCGGTGAAAGGTTGCTGCGCGACAAGCTGCTTAGACGATTGACTGACATTCAATATCGCCGTAATGACATGGCGTTTGAACGAGGTAATTTTCGGGTAAGAGGGGATGTAGTTGATGTCTTCCCAGCAGGTGACGAAGCAGCGTATCGAATCGAACTTTTTGGTGACGAAGTTGAGAAAATCACTCAAATTAATCCGTTAACCGGCGAGATTGAAAAATTGCTGGATCGTGTAAGTATTTTCCCTAGCAGCCACTTCGTAACTCCAGAAGAGAAGCTAAAGCGCGCGATTGTTAAAATTCAGGAAGAAACCGAGCAGCGATTGAAGTGGTTCAAAGATCAAAGCAAACTGCTTGAGGCGCAACGTCTCGAGCAACGTGTAAAGTTTGATATCGAGATGCTGGAGCAAACCGGTTTCGTCAAAGGCATTGAAAACTACAGCCGCTATTTGACCGATCGCGAAGAAGGCGAACAGCCAGCAACATTGCTAGATTATTTTCCAGATGACTATCTAATGTTTGTTGACGAATCGCATATGACCATTCCACAAGTGCGTGGAATGTACCACGGCGACCGTTCACGCAAAGAAGTGTTAGTTGAGCATGGTTTCCGTCTGCCAAGTGCATTAGATAACCGGCCGCTAACTTTTTCTGAATTCGAGAGGCATATGAATGAGGTGATTTACACTAGCGCCACGCCAGCAGAGTGGGAGCTGACGCGCTCACCAAAACCGGTGGAGCAAATCATCAGACCAACAGGTTTACTTGACCCACAGATTGAAGTGCGGCCAGTTGAGGGCCAAATAGATGATTTAATCGCCGAAATCAGAACAACAATAGATAAAAAGCAAAGAGTTTTAGTGACTACTTTGACCAAACGCATGGCCGAAGATTTAGCTGAGTACTTAGCCGACTTGAACATTAAAGTCATGTATTTGCATTCAGAAATCGATACGTTGGAACGAACCGATATCCTGCGTGATTTGCGGCTTGGAGTTTATGATGTGCTAGTGGGCATAAACCTGCTGCGTGAGGGGTTGGATCTGCCAGAAGTAAGTCTGGTCGTTATTTTAGATGCCGACAAAGAAGGTTTTTTGCGCTCCGAGCAGTCATTAATTCAAACGGTCGGCCGTGCTGCCAGACACGTTGAAGGCCGGGTTTTAATGTACGCCGATGTTATGACCGGTAGCATGAAGCGGGCGATTGACGAGACCAATCGCCGCCGTGAAATTCAAGAAAAATATAACAAAGAGCACGACATTACGCCAAAAAGCATCACCCGAGAAGTATCCGAGCTTTTGCCTCGCGCGGTCAAGGAAGAAGTGAGCAAGCGCATGAAGATTGACCTGCGCAAAATTCCAAAAGAGGAGTACGACTTTTTGATCCGTGATCTGACATCGCAAATGGATTTAGCCGCCGCCAACTTGGAATTCGAGAAGGCAGCAGAGCTGCGCGACCTGATAGCCGAAGTCAGAGCCAAATTGTAATCTGGTGCTATACTAACTTCTAGGTTATGTCAAAGTTGACACGGGATCAGGTTTTGAAATTGGCGCATTTAAGCCGGCTGAAACTGACTGATGGAGAAATTAAGCGCTTACAGATTGAGTTGTCTGAGATTTTAACCTATGTTGAGCAACTTGATAAAGCCGATACCAAAAGCCTTGAACCGACATATCAGGTAACAGGGCTAAAAAACGTGATGCGTGACGATGAAATTATTGAGTACCAGGCCAAAACTAAAGATTTGCTGGCTCAAGCGCCAGCTATTGAGAAAAATCAGTTCAAGGTCAAGCGAGTGCTGGAGTAGAAATGGCCCCGATTAGAAGTAACTTGCTTACGCAAATTTTTGATTTACATGTAAATCAGACTTCTAACGGGGCGCATCCCGTTAGACCTAGAATTTCTTTAGAAATTCGCCACGGAGTGGAGGTCTAATCGGGATGGCTGAGTGGCCAAGTATTTCCGAGATATCTTCGCGCGTTCAAAAAGGCGAATTAAGTGCCGTCAATCTGGTCGAGAGATCTCTGGCTGCTATTGAAGCAAACAAAGAATTTGACGCCGTTATTTCAGTAATCAAGGAGCGATCTATAAAAAGGGCTAAGCAAGTAGATGACAAGGTTTTGCGCAGCGAAGAAATTGGACCATTAGCCGGCGTGCCTTTTATTGCCAAAGATAATTTTTTAGCATTCGGCGGTAAGACCACGGCTGCATCTAAATACCTAAAGGACTTTGAAGCGCCTTATCAGGCAACTGCGATCGAGAGGCTAGAAGCCGCCGGCGCCGTTTGCGTGGCTAAGTCCAATCTTGATGCTTGGGCACATGGCTCAAGCACTGAAAACAGTGATTTTTTTGTGACTAAAAATCCGCATGACAAAACACGGGTGCCGGGCGGCAGTTCCGGAGGCTCGGCGGCGGCTGTGGCGCTAAATATTGTGCCACTTGCTCTAGGAACAGATACGGGCGGTTCTATCCGTTTGCCGGCCAGCTTTTGTGGTGTTGTCGGCTATAAGCCGACATATGGACTTATCTCGCGCTCTGGCGTGGTGGCGATGGCCAGCAGTACGGATGTGATTGGGCCGCTGGCACGGACGGTTGATGACGCCGCGGCCGTGCTTGATGTGATGGCCGGTAAAGACCCTTTAGATAGCACAACAATTGACAGAGACCCAGATGGTTATCTGCAAACTTCAAACTTCAAACTTCAAACTTCAAAGGTTGGCGTTATTAAAGAATATATGGGCGAAGGACTTTATGCTGG
>CAZXDA010000003.1:0-35621 GCA_964639445.1 uncultured Candidatus Saccharibacteria bacterium | reverse complement strand
ATCCAGCGAAATAAAGCCAGAGCCAGGCCATTGGCCACAACCATCGTTCGAAGGGCTGTTAAACCTGTAGAATTAAGAGAGAGGGATTGCCTATGGATGAAAACCACAACCATAATCATAAAAGGGTCGTTTATAGTTGCCCGATGCATCCGGAGGTTATTAGCCAGGAAGAAGGACGCTGCCCAAAGTGCGGCATGGCGCTTGAGCCTAAAAAAATCAAGCCGGGAGACCTCGTTGATATAGGTTACGAACCGGCTATGGGGGCTCAGCATCAGGAGCATGACGGTCACGCTATGGTGATGAGCGGCAAAATGACTCGCTGGCAAAAGTTCAAAATGAGCATGACTATGACCATGGGCATGGACCATACCGGACTAGCTGGCCGCGAGATGGCTAAAATGATGGAGCTCGACATCAGAGGCAAGTTCTTCTTTTCGTTGATTTTGACCTTGCCGATCGTGCTGTACTCGCCTCTGGGCGACAAACTTGGCCTGCAGCCGCCCGGACCGGCTAATTGGATCTCGCTGATCCTGACCACGCCGGTATTTTTCTACGCTGGCTGGATATTCCTGTACTCCACTTATTACGCGCTGAAAGATAGAATTCTCAACATGGCCGTGCTGATTGCCGTCGGCATTAGCGCGGCCTATTTTGCCAGCGTGTATTTGACTTTTGCGGGCAGCAAAGACACCTATTTTGACGCCGCGGCCTTTCTGATCACCTTCGTGCTGTTTGGTCACTGGATGGAAATGAAGTCCCGGCGCGGTACTACCGACGCCCTGCAAGCGCTGTTTGATCTAACGCCGCCGCAGGCCCGTCTGCTGCGCGATGGCCAGGAGATTATGGTATCGACCAGCGAAGTCAAGGTTGGCGACATTGTAGTTTTAAAACCGGGCGATAAAGTACCGGTGGATGGCGAGGTAACAGAAGGCGAAACATCAATCGACGAGGCGCTGGTGACCGGCGAGTCATTGCCGGTAGATAAAAAGCCGGGTGATCCGGTAATCGGCGGCTCAATCAATAAATCGGGCGCCGTGCGCTTTAAGGCTACCAAAGTCGGCAGCGACACGGCTCTCGCCCAAATCGTCAAAATGGTGGAAACGGCCCAAAACTCTAAAGCTCCCGGCCAGCGAGTGGCCGATAAGTTTGCCGGCTATCTGGTTATTCTGGCGGTCGGGGCGGGCCTTACTACATTTATAGTCTGGACACTGCTTTCCAACCAGCCGTTCCTGACAGTTCTTGGCTTCGCCATATCGACAGTAGTGATCGCCTGCCCGGACGCCTTGGGCTTGGCTACGCCAACAGCGGTGGCCGTTGGCACGGGGCTGGGTGCCAAGCATAATATCCTTATAAAAGACGCGGCTACGCTTGAGCAGACCAGCAAAATCCAAGCCGTGGTTTTAGACAAAACCGGCACGCTTACAGGGGGTAAACCGAAAATCACTGATATGGTTGCCGGCAGTATTAGCAAGCAGGATTTAGTTCGTTATGTTGCTGCTGCTGAGTCGGCTTCCAGCCACCCACTGGCTCAGGCAGTGCTTGATGCTGCCGACCAAATGAAAGTGGCCGTGCCAGAACCAAAAAACTTTAACAATATCGAGGGCCACGGCGTGGAAGCACTGGTAGACGGCAAAAAAGTTCTAGTCGGTACAGTTAAGTTGATGAACGATCGCAAGGTATCTCTAACGCCGCTGCAGGCAGAAATCTCCAAGTTGTTAAACGAAGGTAAAACTCTGATGATTGCGGCTGTAGACGGTAAGCTGACTGGAGCCATAGCCGCAGCCGATACGCCAAAGGCCAGCGCCAAGCCGGCGATTGACGCCATGAGGCAGCTGGGCCTAGAAACTGTTATGATTACGGGCGACAACCAGCAAACTGCTGCAGCTATCGCCAAACAATTAGGAATAGACAGGTTCTTTGCTGAGGTATTACCGGCCGATAAAGCCAGATACGTCAAAAAACTGCAAGACGAAGGCAAATTTACGGCGATGGTCGGCGACGGCGTTAATGATGCGCCAGCCCTAGCTCAAGCCGATATAGGTATAGCCATCGGCGCCGGAACAGATGTAGCCATTGAAACCGCCAAAATAGTACTGATGAAGTCTAATCCGAAGGATGTACTCAGCGCCATTAAGTTGAGTAAGGCCACTGTGCGCAAAATGAAACAAAATCTGGCGTGGGCCAGCGTTTATAACTTAGCGGCGATCCCAATTGCTGCCGGCGTGTTATACCCGGCATTTAAGATTGAGTTGCCACCGGCAGTTTCGGCGCTTTTGATGGCTATGTCTTCAATCTTCGTAGCGGTCAACGCCGTATCACTCAAGCGCGCCGAAAAGCAACTAGTGGGGGAGGGCGTATAAAAGCCCATGTTATTAGGGAGTGGCATAAGCCGAAAACACAGAGTAATCCTACTGGTCTCACTCTTCGCGATCGCCTTCGGGTTGGTGGAGGCATCAGTCGTGGTCTATCTGCGTCATCTTTTGAGCACCGGCTTCAACCACCAAACCCATGTTAATAAAGAAGATGTTCTGGCCGCCGTACCAGGCATTGCCTTTCTTGAACCACATACGGCGATTGAGATTCTTAGGAACGCCTCAATTCTGCGGGTCGAGCAATTCCGTGAAGTGGCCACAATAATTATGCTTACCAGTGTCGCGCTACTTGCTGGCAATAATCGTAAGCAGAAATTGGCGTATTTTTTGCTTGCATTTGGGCTCTGGGATATTTTTTACTACGTGTTTTTACGTCTGGTCATCGGCTGGCCGACATCCTTCCGTAGCCAGGATATCTTTTTTCTGCTCCCGGTGCCATGGGCAGGGCCAGTAATAGCACCTCTTGTTATCTCGACTGGCCTGATCGCAATCGCGCTCACAATTTTAACCAGGGGAGAAGGGACGCTCCATGGACCGGGCGAGCGAGTTAAGGAAGAGTTGGTGGGGGTTTAAAATGGTAAGCATGGTTAGTAAGTTAAAAATTATTTTTTACGCGCCAGCTATTGCTCTGTTCTTATTATTCAGTCCTTTGTCCTCCCTAGCTGCCAGCGCTCAGAGTATGAGTATGGACGCCGAGGTCAGCAACTGTGGACCCTGCAGTGCAAGTTCGGTGGTCAGCCTACCAGAAAAACAGAAGCAAATCATTAGAGAAAATGAGCAAGACCCCGGACCGCCGCCGCTACCTTATTACGTCCAAAATTTTACATTTCCCGAGCCGACGGAACCGGTAGCAAGCCTCATATTTGGCAGTCTCATTAGACCGCCGGATTTAGTAAAACTCTACGCTAACCTCCGGTTTTGATCGCAAGCTCCATAAGGTGAGCCTGATTTGGGGCTTACCTGCCATCTAGTAATTTAACTAAGGAGTTAGAGATGAAGACTGTAAAAGAACCTAGAAAACAATCAATAACCGAGCACATGACGCTTGACGTAGTCTGTGGCATGGATGTTGATCAAAGGCAGAGCCATCACCACGTGCAGCATCACGGGGTGGTCTACTACTTTTGTTCGAGTCACTGTAAACAACATTTTGTAGATACTCCCGAACGCTACGTTTGGGAGAGATAGGAGGATTAAAATGAACAACTATCAACATTCTGAAATCATAAGTACCGGTAGTCGTCGGGAGGTAAATATCACTCCAGCCGAGCGGCTTAGCCGCGTCTTGATCGGTCTGGCCGGCGCCATCGGCGGGATATTATTGTTATCCGGATCGCCTACCTGGGTCACGGGTATCTTGGAGGTACTTTTGGTTCTAGCCGGCCTAGACCTGATCGTTACCGGTGCAACCGGCCATTGCCCTCTCTATAAAAAGCTGGGCTATACGCCAGCTTCGCTAAAAGTCAAAGGAGGGAGTCGTGAACACCATAACCAATCCGCGCGTTGCCACTGAACATGCACAAGATTCAACAAAGATGCATGGCCGCCCCGGCCGGTCCCATAGTCACCGCTGGACGATGGTTGCCTGCTGCATTCCCATGCTAGCCATAGCGCTACTACTAGTCGTCACTGGTGTTATCAGCGTCGGCTTTCTGCTTTTTGCGGTCGCCTGCACGCTCATGATGGCTTTCATGATGGGCGGCATGGACCATGGTCATGGCGGCGACCATAAACACTAAGGAGAGAAAAAATGAGCAGCAAAATATTTTACTCAGTGATAGCACTTTTGGTCGTAGGTTTCGTCGGCTACTTCATGGTGTCCAGTAAGAAGGAGACCCCCAAACAGCCAACGCTAGGCGCACAACATGACGAGCTAGGAAAGAATCATGTTCCAGAAGACACGATTGTCAACTACAACTCAAACCCGCCAAGTTCCGGCGATCATTACGCGCAACCGGCCCCAAAAGGTTTCTACAACCAGGAACTGCCTGATGGTAACCTGTTGCACAATCTGGAGCATGGTTATATCTGGGTATCCTACAGACCAGACTTGCCGACAGATCAAGTTCAAAAACTGAGGAGCTTGTTCAGCCAGCCATTTTCCGATCCCAAATTTCAGCCAACCAAAGCCGTTGTTACGAAACGGTCAAAGAATCCAGCACCTATTTCTGTAGCTTCATGGGGATGGACTATGAACCTAAACAACTTTGACCAGAGCAAGCTGGAGCAATTCTATTTACAGCACGTCAGCCATAGCCCAGAACCAGCGGCTACATAGACACATTTGTTGGCAATAACCGGCAAATAGGCAATAATGGGGGGCAATATGGGGCAATATAAAAACCGTAAGCACTTAGGAGGAATACTGTGAAAACTAAATCTGCCGTAGCACTATTAGTAGGGCTCGTCGTGATCGGTGGCGCGGGCTATTTTATAGGCAGGGCTAACCAAACGTTCTCGGACCAGTACATGCGCGACACGGCTTCTATGATGAAAAGCGACGGTTCAAGCATGTCGCAAATGGGGACTATGATGATGAGCACCGGGCAACTGATGCAGCAAAAGGGCCAGCAATACGGCGACACGGAATTGATGCAGAAAGGTAAAGAGCTACAAACCAGCGGCCAGTCGTTGCAGAGTGGCGCAGCTCAAATGACTAACCGCAGCAATGATATGACGCAAAAAATAGGCCAATAAAACTAACGCCTCAACCACCTAGCTACAACAGAGATAATTTTGTATAATCTATCTGTTGAAGGGGCATTGGCGCAGTTGGCTAGCGCGCATCCATGGCATGGATGAGGTCGAGGGTTCGAATCCCTCATGCTCCACCATTTATTACTCGTATCTAATTAGGTCTAAAGGTTTCATTTTGATGGCTCGTTTGGCCGGATAAAGTCCGGTTAAAAAGCCGACTATCATCGAGCCGACTGCCACAATAATGATGAATGATGGTGGCGTATAATAAACGATTACCGGATCGGCGCCACTGCTTTCCGCTAAGGCGCGAAGGCCAGAATTAATACCCCAGCCAATAAGAGAAGCTAGTGCAACACCGGCGGCGCCACCCAAAATTCCAATTGTCAGTGATTCGGCCATAAACAGTCGGAAAATATCTTTTTGCTTCATGCCCAAAGTCCGCAGTAAGCCAACTTCACGGATTCGCTCCATTAAAGATATGGTCAGGGTATTAAATGTTCCCAGCGCGGCCACAATCAGAGCGATTAAACCAAACGCCCCCAGCACGATTCTAAAGAGAGTAAAGACCTGTGAAATCTGCTCGACCGTATCGCCTACATACTCCGTTGAGTATCCGGCGTTCTCGATAGCTTGGCGCACCTGCGGAATATTTTTACGGTCATCAACCTTAATCTTTAGGGATGTTCGATTAACAACCCCGTACTTAATAGCTGAGGCCAGAGGCATGTACATTGTGGGGCTCTGGTTGCCTGCCGCTATGCCGACAATATGAGCTGGAATATCGCTTTTAACAATTGGTCCATCAACATTATCCCTTTCTCTTAAATCGGCCGGAATAATTAAATCGATTAGCGCTCCCTTCTGCGCATAATCAGCCACGCCTATGCCAAGTAGGCTAGCCAAAGATTCGTTGACAACCATTTCGTTAAGAGAATTATTGTTATAGATACGGCCGCCTTTTAGGCTGAGCTGGTTAAGTGAAAAATAGTTAGAGTTGGCGCTAATAGCCACAGTCTCGGCGGTCGATTTTTGCGAACTTAATCTGGCACGGGCGGCTAGCTCGACAATCTCGTTGATTTTAACGACGTGAGGGATTTTGCTCAGACGGTTGATGGCGGCCTCGTTAATCTTGCCGGTTTTTAGATTGGCTGAAGGTACATCAATCATCGAGAAAGCTTCAAATGTGGCCACCTGGCTGGTTACCAGTTTTTCTAAGCCAAAACCGATTGATACCAAAAATACTATGGCGCCTACACCTAATGTCACGCCGCCAATGGTCAAAATTGCCCGCAGGCGGTGTAGCCACAGATTTCGCCAAGCCAAGAAAACCAGGTTATTGGGCTTCATCAACTGCCTCGACTTTCTTTTGAGCTAATCCATGCAGCCTATGGGCAAGCGGATTATCAGCGATCTTGCTTTCCACGACCTGGCCATCTCTTATGCCAACCGTTATAGAAGCTAAGGGCAAGTAGGTAGAATTATGTGTCACCATAAGAATAGTTATGCCTTTGTGGCGATTAAGCTCTTGAAGCAGCAACAGCATTTGATCTGCAGTGTGGGTATCAAGATTGCCGGTTGGCTCGTCAAGCACTAAAACCGGCGGGCTGTTGATTAATGAACGAGCAATACCAACTCTTGTTTGCTCACCGCCGGACATTTCTGTTGGTTTGCGTTTGGCGTATTTGGACATACCTACTTCTTTGAGGTGAGAGTAAGCCTTTTGCAATGACGTTTCTTTGGAGGCGCCGTTAATCATCATTGGCAAAGCAACGTTTTCAACAACGGTTAATGACTTTACCCAGATTGGCTGCTGATACACCACGCCAAAAGTCATGTTTCTGGTTTGGGCTCGGTCATCTTCAACTAAACTGTCTAAGCGCCGGCCATTGACCCACACCTCGCCTCTAGTGATCGGCTCTAAGCCTATCAGGCAATTGAGAAGCGTTGACTTGCCCGAACCAGAGGGGCCGTGAATAATCATAAACTCACCCCGCAACACCTTAATAGATACATCTCTAAGAACTGTTGTGTGCTGCTCGCCAATCTTGAAGGTCTTATAGATCGATCGGCCTTCAATAATGTGCCTATCTTTAGGATGCTCTGACATTTTTATCTTCCCAAAAGTGGCAACTTAGTTAAGAAATTTAGCGAGCGCTGCAAAGCGTTGATTATCAGATCGATAACGCTATTCTGGATCCGACCGGTGATGGCTGTGGTGTCGATGCTGGTGCCAGTGTTGCTACTGCGATCTTTGGAGACAGCCCTCAAGTGATAGAGTTTAGCCGGATCTAGGTTGGAAACTATAACCACATGGGTGGTAGAGAGTATTCTATCTTCCTGGGTGCGCGAGGAATATGAATCTGAGGAGATGCCGGGGCCATATTCAACCTGAGAAGTGGCTGGCTCATCAGTCTCCCAAGAGACAACTATCTGGGCCTTTTGCGCCGTACCCACACCGCTGGATTTAATTTCTATATTGAGGTTGTTGATCTTGGGCGGTCGGGTGTCAAACGGTGTTGCATAGTTTTGAGGATCACTGGTACCGCTGTTGCCGTACTGGTCGGTCGAGACGGCCACTATTTGATAGTTAGTGTTATCTAGCAACTCGTCCAAAGTTATAGCGTGGTCGGTGGCCAGCTCGGCCGAAGAAGCAATTTGGGTTACACCACCCTGTGGCGTGAATCTGACTAAAGAAGTTGATGGTACATTTGTCTGCCAGCTGACTCTAACCGAAGCCTGAGCAGTTGGCAGATAGTCAAAACGCACGTCACTGATTTTTGGTAGCGGTGGTGTTTGGAAGGTGATAACAGAAAAGTAGGGGTAGCCATCCTGCGTTCTGGCGGCAATCCGCACCTGGTAGTTACTGCCTGGCACTAGGCCAGTTAGTTGCTGGGTAAAGCTGGTAGCCGTGCCGCTGAGATCTTTGGTTGAGTTAAAGTTGCCGATGCCGTATTCGATGCTGGCCGAGCTAAGTTCTGTTGTTTGCCAGGAAAGTAACGTGCTTGAGGGGCCTAGTATTTGTGATGTTAGGTTCTTGACGGCTGGCGCCGTAGAAGTGCTGGTTGTAAAGAATGGAGTTTGTCCCGGGTTGCCGGACGAATCGGTCCACGTTAACTGATATTGATAGCTTTTTTCCGGCTCCAGTCCTACAACTTTGACAGTATGAGAAATAGAGAAGCTTGATTGGCCCTGCTCGGATATATAAGTATTGCCATCCTGGACTTTTACGAAAGAAGTGGTCGCTTTAGACGATGTCCAGGAAACAGTTATGGAGCTGGCGCCAGCCACCACTGTTGGGCCATCAACTACAGTAGCAGTTTCGGTTGAGCAATAGACACCTGTCTGCCAGGCGCTAGTATTGCCGGCAGCATCTTTGGCTCTGACATAGAATACATTATCCCCTACCTGGTACGGCGGGGCATCAACAGTTAGTACATTAGACAAATCCTGTACTACCCCGGTAGAACCTAGCCTATATTGATAACCGGCTATGCCCGAGCTGGCATCAGAACTGGCCGGCCATGAAAATGTAAATGATGAAGCCGTAGAACAGCCAGCTGGCGAGACGTTGACGTAAGCAACGGCATCTGGCGCTATTGAGTCAAATTTGTATGTAAACAGGGCGGCTGTGGTTGAATTGACGTTGCCGGCTGCATCCTTGGTTTTAATTCGCAGATAATAAGTATTGCCCGAAGTTAGCGAACCAGCTGTGTAATTGGCGGCTGCCTGGAAGGTGCCGGCCGTCAGGGGGTCAGCTGTATTATCCGTACCAAAGTAAACATAATACCCGGCAACGCCAGACGTTCCGCCAGATGGGCTGGGTGGATCAGATGGAGCGCTCCAGGAGAAATATGGTCCCGTGTAGTTATACCAGTTCCCGCTGGTTAAGGTAGTCGAGCCGCTTGGTGAGTCCTTAGCGGTTACGCTTGCGGGATTATCGGGGGCTGTGGTATCCGAAGTGGCATTAATGGTTACACTGTTTAACGTGACAAGTTGCTCGCCGCTGCCGGTTAATATGGCTTGCCACTTAATACCGCCGCCGGTTACTGGAAAAGTTGAAATATGAGCATTTATTGTAGAGGCTGGATTGGCCTCGGAGAGGGAGGAAGAGGTTGACCAGCTGGAGCCTGACCAATACTGCCAACTGCTACCACCATCCGACGACACTCGAAAATTAATGGTACCGCCATTTAGGGTTTCGGTGTCGGCAAAGCTATCAAAGCTGGCTACACCAGATGTAAAGACCGCTGCACCTGGCTGAATCGTCTGCGAGGCTGTGCTGTAAGTAGTTGTATTGAATGAGGTTCGGGCAACATTGCTGATCCGTACCTCGTCAATTTGGCCATTAAAATACACCTCGCCTCGGCCATCACCTTGGCTGCCATAAGATGATCCTATATAAAGTGGGCCAGAGGTATCTGGCATAGCAAGGCTTTTAGTAGTGGTGGCATTTACTACACCATCGATATAAATTTTAGCCGTAGTACCGTCATATGTGGCGGCTATGTGGTGCCAGTTGGTATCTTGTGAAGTGGCTGCTGACTGAAGATAAAGATTATCGCCATATGACCAGACTTGGGCATCATTACTGGCGCTCCGACCCTTTCCGGCGTACAACTTACCTTTATAAACATTTAAGGAACAGGCACATTCTATTGAAGTGCCCCAGGTCAAAGGATTACCGCTAGTAGCTACCAAGGTCCAAGTGCTACCGTCGTATTGCCAAACCTCTCCATCTCCCGCGCTATCACCCAGACCAGCATAAAGACTGCCATTATACACGACCATGGCGTAAACTTTCTCGTAGGTAGAAGCCGCCCAACTGCCATTTAGACCATCGCCACCAATCTTAGTCCAACCACTGCTTTGCGTACATCCGGGATCGCACTGCCAGATCACGGCATTGCCGGTGCCTATACCCATGCCGGCATATAGTTTGCCGTTGTATGAAGCTAGCGAGTCTAGTTCTGATCCCCAGCCGGTAGTATTGCTCCAGCTGCCAGATGGCGGTGCGCTGCCGCTGTTCGGCGTACAGGCACCGGTACAGTCACCGCCAATTTGTGCCCAATTAGTACCGTCATATTGCCACAGGGCATTATCTCCGGTGTTGGCGCCTAAACCTACATAAAGCTTGTTTTGCCATGTGGTCATACTTTCAACAAACTCATATTTAAGGTCCACCCAACTGCCGTTAAGCCCGTCACCGCCTACTTTAGTCCAGCTGCCGCCGCTATACTTCCATAGCTCGGCCGTGCCTGAAGTACTAGCTTGGCCGGTTCCTGCATAGACGGCTCCGCCGTACACGGCCATAGCCAGGATGCGGTCGTAATTGCCATTCCAGCTTGAATTTACACCTCCGCCGCCAATTTTTGACCAGCTAGTGCCGTTGTACTGCCAGACTTCCCCCTTGCCGGTGCCAGTACCTAGCCCGGCGTATAGATTAGTCCCGTCTGAAATTAACGACCAAACATCCGCGTAGGTATTAGGCGTCCAGCTGGAATTAACTCCTTGGCCGCCGATTACATCCCAAGTATTGCCGTCATATTCCCACACCTGGCTATCACTAAAGGTAGAACCGGGTAAACCAGCAATTAGCTTTCCCTTATAGGTTGTCATGGAATCAATCATTGTAAAATTAGCTGGCGGCCAACTCTTGTTAATGCCGTCGCCACCAATTCTTGTCCAGCTAATAGTTGTTAGATTAGTTGTCCAAACCTCTGCTGGATAGGTTGTGGCACTGGTATTGCTGACGCCGGAATACAATGTTGATCCGTCTACCAGCAGAGCGCGCACATCAGTCATGGTAGTAGCTGTCCAGCTAGAGTTAAGGCTGTCCCCGCCGATCTGCGTCCAACTTGTACCGTTGTATTTCCAGACTTCGGCATCACCAGAGTCCAAACCCAACCCGGCATAGATATTGTTGGAGCCATCAACGGTAAGCGAAAAAACCCTCTCGTAGTTAGTGTTCCAGCTGGTATTGACCCCATCACCACCAACTTGCGTCCAGCCGGCGGTATTAGTACAGGTTGCCGAAATATCACAGCTCCAAACTTCGGCATCACCAGTCGAGTCGCCAAGGCCGACATAAATCACGTTGCCAACATTAGTTATGGCGGCGACTCGTTCATGAGTGGTATCCCAGCTCTGCCCAGCCGATCCGGTGCCGCTGCCGCCAAGCTTGGTCCAGCTTATAGTGCCGGTATCAGTAGACCAAAGTTCACCATCCGTGGCACTAATCCCTAGGCCTGCAAGAAGTTTAGTGCCCACTATTCGCAAAGAGGCAACCATTTCTTTGTTACTGCCGGAGGTCCAACTCGAGTTTACCCCGTCGCCACCAACCTGTGTCCAAGCAGGAGATGTTGTGCAATTAGTACACTGCCATACTTCGGCATCGCCAGCGCTGTCACCCAGACCGGCATAAACAGTTGTACCGCTGACAGCTAGGCTATGCACAGATTCATAATTAGTATTCCAACTACCGTTAAGCCCGTCACCCCCGACCTTTGTCCAACTGCTACCGTTATAAAGCCAAACCTCAGCGTTGCCTGTGCCACTGCCTAAGCCGGCATAAAGATTGGTTCCGTCAGTAGCCAGAGAGTACACTGTTTGGTAAACGGCGGTTGCTGACCAACTATTATTTAAGCCACGTCCGCCAATCTGCAACCAGCTAGTTCCATCCCACCGCCAAACAAGAGCATCACTAGAACCCTGACCAGTTCCAGTATAAATATAGCTGCCTACTTTTATCATGGCCTCTACAGTATTTTGGCTGTTGACGTCCCAGCTGTTATTAAAAGTTCCTCCTATAAATGATTGTCCAGAGGCATCCATCCCACCGACCTGTGTCCAGGAATTGCTCGAGTTAGCGAGTTCATAAGTAATTTTGCCTGTTTGGCTGTCGTAGTAGAGCTGGTAAGCGCCTTTGCTGATAACCGGTTGACGGCTACTGCTGGAACTTGAGAAGCTCGAGCCAAACTTAGTCCAGGCTTCAATTGTATTGGCGCCAGTTAGCGATAAAGAAGCCGAGTCAGGCGCTGAAACAGTCGTGGTTGTACCATTTAAGCTAAGAGAATAGTTTAATTTGCCGGCGCTTCCCCAGGTTGGAGAGGTAGCTGTTCCGGTATTGCTGTTGGATGAAGAATCAGCCACACTTGTGCCGCTGGATTCGTTTAAGTGGTAAAGGGCCGTGGTGTTGGCATCGTTGGTGTATTCATTGACCCTTAAGTGACCAGTGCTACCGGAAACTTCTGCACCGCTGGACGTTTGGTAATCTGCTGGGGTGCCAAAATTCCAGAGGTTGCTTAAATCAGAAGCTAGTGCATGCATAAATGAGCCGAACCAAAAAATCATGGCTAAAATAAAAGCCGCAACTGTCGAATAATGGACATGGGGATGCCATTGCCAACTGTGCCAGCGGCTGTACCACCTCCACCTTTCTAATAAGTGATTATGAGCGCGGCCGATTGTACGATTGTGATGATGCTTTGTTCTCAGATAAAATCTCTCGGCCGGCGGCCAGGCTAGTATTTTTGCCCACAGGCGATGACCTAGGCGCTTTAATAATTTCCAAGCATCTTTAGCCAGTGCGACAGAGAGTTGAAAGAGAATTACTGCAGCACGAGATAGGGCGAGAGAAAATTTAAAGAGAATTTTGTCTGTTACCCTAAGTATGCCCACGGCAGCCGGTTTATACCTAGACAACACCTTTTTCATTTACAATCCAATTTAGCTATAAGCATAATCTATTTAGACACAAGCCACAACCCTTAAGCTAAAGTGATTCGTCTTGTATACTCAAAGCATGAATGTCGTTGTGAACGGCCTAATGACTAACTACCAAAAGATTGGGCGGGGCAAGGTGGTCCTATGTCTGCCCGGCTGGGGAGACACGATATCGTCCTTTTCTAAACTTACGGAGTACCTAAAAGACAATTACGCTGTTGTGGCTGTAGACTTGCCAGGATTCGGCGGTACGCAGGCGCCATCTAAAGCTTGGGGTCTTGAGGATTACGCTCTATTTACAGCCGACTTTTTAAAAAAAATAAAGGTCTTAGATACCTACGCCGTCATAGGGCATTCATATGGCGGCGCTACTGCCATAGTCGGAGTAAGCAAAAGCTATCTTAACTGTGACAAGTTAGTGCTCATGGCATCTTCCGGTGTTAGAGATTTAAGCAATCTCCGTAAAAACGGCCTTAAGATTCTGGCTAAAATTGCCAAACTGCCGCTCTATTTAACCCCGGCTCATACTCGAAAGCGATTACGAAAAAAGATTTATAGCGCCGTTGGGTCAGACATGCTGCTACTACCGCACATGGAACCAACATTTAAAAAAATTATTAAACAGGATATCCGAGTCTATGCTGAATCTGTTAACACCCCGACTTTGCTAATTTACGGTTCAGAAGATAATCAGACGCCAATTAGCCAAGCCAGGCTTTTAGACGAATCTTTTCCAAGCTCGCAGCTGGAAATTATTGAAGGCGCTAATCATTTCTTACAGCAAGACAATGCTGATTTAGTGGCTAAACTTATTTTGCAATTTCTTAGGGATAAATAATGCTTAAATCTCTTCTTGGTGTCTATAGTTTCAAATTTGTTAAAACTGTTATTTATATGTTGCAGACCAGTGAATACCAGATGAGTCCATATTTAAGATGGCTGTGGCGAACGAATGATTTTGCCCGTGTGACATATCGCAAAAATTTAGTAATGACAAGGCCAGCTAAACTATTGCTGGCGGTTATGCAAGTAGGTTTACTGCTTCAATTAACTGGTGCGATAATTCTAGGGGTTTGGAGTTTAAGCACATCTAATTTTGGCTTCCTCCCTTTAGCTGTTGCCTTATTGGTGAGTGCACCTATTGTTTGGGCGCACCTGATTGTTCTGCCTCTTCTCTTGGGAAGATTTTTGATAATCAAGCCGTCTCACAAACTGCAAGTTAATCGCTCAAAAAAGCGATTTCAGGGACACCAAGCTCTAAAAATTGCTGTAGCTGGCAGTTATGGCAAAACCACCATGAAGGAAATGCTGCTGACAGTTTTATCTGAAGGCAAAAAAGTGTCAGCCACACCAGCCAATCTAAATGTGCCTATTAGCCACGCTCGTTTTGCTAAAACATTATCCAGCGACGAGGATATTTTAATTATTGAATATGGCGAGGGCGCACCAGGCGATGTGACAAAATTTGCGCAAGTTACGAAACCAGACATAGGCATAATCACCGGTTTGGCGCCGGCTCACCTTGACAAGTACAAAACTCTGCAAAAAGCGGGTGAAGACATCTTTAGCCTGGCCGATTTTGTGAAAGCGGAAAACATCTATGTGAATAATGAATCAGAAGCGGCTAAGGCCTTTATTAAAAATTATAATTTATATGATTCTAAAAATGCCGCCGGCTGGACTATCGGCAACATAGAAATAGGTTTAGACGGCACCCGTTTTGAAATGAAAAAAGACACTAAAACTCTAAAAATTAATAGCCAACTTCTAGGTGGGCATCAGGTTGGACCATTGGCATTGGTAGCAGCTTTGTCCGATAAGTTAGGTTTAAACCCTGAACAGATTGTGACTGGTATTTCTAAAATCAAGCCATTCGAGCACCGTATGGAAGCGTCTCGACTGGCAGGGGCATGGGTTTTAGACGATACTTATAACAGCAACATCGATGGCATGAAAGCCGGCCTCCGGCTGCTTAAAGAACTGCCTGCCAAGCGCAAAATCTATATAACACCAGGTTTAGTTGACCAAGGCGCAGAGACGGCCAAGATTCATCATGATCTTGGCGAGACCATAGCCAAAACCAACCCCGACATAGTGATTTTAATGAAGCATTCTGTAACGCCAGATATTCAAAAAGGTTTAGAGAAGAGTAATTACAGAGGTCAACTAATTATTGAAGATGACCCGCTTAACTTTTATAACAATTTGGACAAGTTTGTTGCCGCTGGCGATCTAGTGATGATGCAAAACGACTGGCCGGACCAGTATAATTAAGCTAATGAAAACAGTAGCTGTTATTTTTGGCGGACGCTCCACTGAGCATGACGTGTCGATTATTACGGCGCTTGCCAGTGTTATTAAACCTCTTGAGCTAGCCAAGCAGTACAAAGTAGAGGCGGTATATATAGCTAAAGACGGCTCGTGGTACTGGGATGACAGACTAAAAGATATAAAACTTTACCAAAGCGGTAAAATTGAAGATTTTTTGCACCGTGCCCCCAAAACTTATCTGCTGTTTGATGATGGATTGACCTTAGTAAAATCGGCTAAGCTATCTGGTCGAAAAAAATCTCAAAAGATAGACGTGGTCTTTCCAGCTATGCATGGTACATATGGGGAAGATGGTGACCTTATGGGTTTGCTGGAGATGGCCAATGTGCCGTACGCTGGCTGCGGTGTAGCCGCCAGCGCCGTGGCTATGGACAAAGTTTTAGCCAAACAAGTCACAGAATCAACCGGCATCCCAAGCACGCCCTGGGTCTGGTTTTATGCTGCTGAACTCGCAAAAACTAAAGACGTCTTAAACTCAGCTAAAGACTTAAAATGCCCCTTGTTTGTTAAACCGGCTCATCTTGGCTCTAGCATCGGCATTTCCAGAGTAGAAAAAGAGGGCGAGCTAATGAACGCGCTAGAGGTTGCTGCGCACTATGATGACAAAGTAATCGTTGAGCAGGGTGTAAATAATCTAATTGAAGTAACACTGCCGATTATCGGTAATGAAGTACCTATTCCGGCTAAGCTCGAACGGCCGCTCACTAAACCAGAGGATTTTTTTGATTTTGACACTAAATACATGCAAGGCGGAAAAAAGGGAGAAGCCGGAGCCAAGGCTGGCGCTCAAGGCTATAGCGAAATTCCAGCTAAACTACCTAAAGAAATTTACGATAGAGCCGAAAAAACCGCGCTTGAAGTTTACAAAGTGCTTGGCTGCAGCGGTATAGCCAGAGTTGATCTGTTGATTGATTCTAGAGCCAGCAAAGTTTATTTCAACGAGGTTAATCCTTTGCCCGGCGGGCTTTATGCTCACAACTGGCGATTAGCCGGCATTTCCAATATCGACCTAGTCAATCGGCTTGTTCATTACGCCGAACAGCGCTGGCAAGCTCGCCAAAAAATCGCCACCACCTTCACTACCAGCTACCTCAAACAATTCTAGCTCTATCTGTTAGAATAGGGTTAAGATGAGACGTTACAATCCGAAAGCTATTGAGCCCAAGTGGCAGAAAGTTTGGGAAGAATCTGGGATTTATAAAGCGAAAGCAGAGAAGACTAAGCCAAAAAAATATATTCTGGAGTATTTCCCATATCCCAGCGGCGTGGCCATGCACGTGGGTCATGTGCGCAACTACACCATTGGCGATGCCATGGCGCGCCACTCCCGAATGACTGGCCACAACGTGCTGCACCCGATGGGCTGGGACGCTTTTGGGTTGCCAGCCGAAAATTTTGCCATCAAAAACAACATTTCGCCTCGAGCCTCTACAGATAAGAATATTGAGACGTTCAAGAAGCAACTCGCTCAACTGGGTTTTTCATACGATTGGTCCAGAGAGATTAATTCTTCAAGCCCCGACTACTATAAGTGGACGCAGTGGTTGTTTTTAAAATTTTATGAAAGAGGCTTAGCTTACCGCGCCAAGAGCTTGCAAAACTGGTGCCCGACTGACCAGACTGTACTAGCTAATGAGCAGGTTATTACTAAGAACAGGGTAAATGTTTGTGAGCGTGACGGCACGCCGGTTACTCATAAAGAGATTGAGCAGTGGTTCTTAAAAATTACTGATTATGCTGACAGGTTGGTTGACGATTTGGATGATTTGGACTGGCCGGAAAGTATCAAGACCATGCAGCGCAACTGGATAGGCCGAAGTAAAGGTGCAGAAATTGAATTTAGGACACAGGACACAGGACACAGGATCAAGGTGTTTACTACTCGGCCGGACACGATTTTTGGGGCGACGTACCTTGTTTTAGCCCCCGAACACCCACTAGTGAGCAAAATTGCAACAAAATCGCAATATAAAGAGGTAGGACACTACGTTAAAATCACAGCTAATAAGACTGAGCTCGACCGCAAAGAGGCCGAAAAGGACAAAACAGGCATTTTTACCGGCGCCTACGCCATTAATCCGGCCAATAAGGAAAGAATTCCGATTTGGATTGCCGACTATGTGTTAATGAGCTACGGCACCGGAGCAATTATGGCTGTCCCAGCGCATGATGCCCGCGACTATGACTTCGCCCAAAAATTCAATCTGCCCATAAGGCAAGTAATCATGCCATGTAAGGATGACACAACCAATCCACCACAACCGAAATACAATGAGGTAGAGAGACAGACCGTAATAGTGCACTTACAGGATAAATCTACGGGTAAATTCGCTTTGCTTGACTGGCATGAGAGTCTGGCAGGTATCACTACCGCGGTTATGGGCGGCATTGAAGAAGGTGAGACCCCAGAAGAAGCTGCGCTCAAAGAAATTAAAGAAGAAGCAGCCCTTGAAGATGCCAGAATTATCAAGAAGTTAGATTGGATCACAGCTGCAAGATATTGCGCATCTCATAAAAACGAAAACCGAAAAGCAGTTAGCCATGTCTTATTAGCAGAAGTGGATAACTTAGGCAATCAAGGTAAAATCCCAGAATCTGAGCAAAAAATACATACCTTAGTCTGGGTTGATGAAGACGAAGTTATGAACAGACTTACACCCGATCATCAAAAACTCATTTGGGAGCAGCTTTGGCAAACAACTGCTTTGAGCGGTGAAGGAGAAATGATTAATTCTGGAAAGTACAATGGTTTAGATTCGGCTCAGGCGCGAGAAAAAATAGTGGCTGACTTGGCAAAAGCAGGTGTAGCCAAGGAGCAAACACAGTATAAACTTCATGATTGGACGGTGAGCCGGCAGCGGTATTGGGGCTGCCCGATACCTATAATTTATTGCGATGAGTGTGGCACCCAAGCCGTTCCGGAAAAAGATTTGCCGGTGCTACTGCCAGAAAATATTAAGTTTAAACCAACTGGTCAATCACCACTTAAAGATTTACCAGAGTTTGTAAATGTTAAATGTCCTAAATGCGGCGGCGATGCTAAACGCGAGACGGATACATTTGATACTTTCGTAGATTCCAGTTGGTACTTCATGCGCTTTACAGATCCAAAGAATAACAAGGAGCCTTTTGACAAAGATAAAGTCGTTTTTTGGATGCCAGTGGATAATTATATTGGCGGTGCCGAACATGCTGTAGTGCATCTGCTGTATGCCCGCTTTTGGACAAAGGTTTTAGCTGATATCGGTTTAATAGACGCTAATGAACCTTTTAAAGCTCTGCGTAACCATGGCATGATTGGTGGACCGGATGGGCGCAAGATGGGTAAGCGCTACGGCAATGTGGTGACGCCGGATGAACTAATTAGCCAAGGCTATGGCGCTGACGCGCTGCGGCTTTATGAATTATTCATAGGTCCGTACGACCAAGGAGTTGATTGGAATCCGCGCGGCATCGCCGGCACTTACAGATTTTTGGATAGGATTTGGACATTGATGCAGGAATACTTGCAGGCTATAGGCAATAGGCAACAGACAATAGGAAAAAATCCAGAGCTTGAGGTTCAAATTAAACGGATAATCCATAAAACTATTAAAAAAGTCAGTCAGGACTTGGAAGGGCTTGGATTTAACACGGCTATTGCGTCGTTGATGGAGTGTGTCAATAAACTTTACAAACTCAAAACAAAACATAATCTCGCCCTAGCCAATGGTACATGGGGAGAAAGTTTGATAGCTTTAACACAGCTTATGGCGCCGTTTGCGCCACATATTACAGAGGAGATTTGGGAAGAGCTTGGGCAGTCCGGCTCGGTGCATGTTAGCAAATGGCCTGTTTGGGACGAGTCGCTCATTGAGGAAGAAACCATGACTTTAGCAGTTCAAATCAACGGCAAAATCCGGGCTGAGATAGTTATACCGGCGAATGTTAGTGAAGACGAAGCGATTAAACAAGTCATGAAAGATGAAAAAATCGCCAACTTGCTTAAGGGCAAGACACCTAAGAAAACAATCTATGTGCCTGGCAGGTTAGTCAGCCTCGTGCTATAATCACACCTAAGCTACAAGTGTAACGAAAGCTCATAGCTTATAGCCTATAGCTCATAGCTAGCTACAAGCTAACAGCTATTAGCTATCAGCTAGAAACCGGAGGTTTCTTATGGGTCAGCCTAAAAAGCGGACATCACCGCGCCGAACAGGCAACCGTCGCAGCCATCTGTTGCGTAAATTAGCGCGACGCGTTAATGCCACCAGCCCAGTCAAAGTCGCGGTAGGCAAACACAAACAACCGAAAGTTACATAAGTTATACTAGTAGCTAGAACGTAAATTTTAACAATGAGTGCCAACCGCCACCTTGGTCGAATAGTCGCCCTGCAAACGCTTTATGAAGAGGACTTCAGGCGTGAGCTTGGCGATAAATCTTTTAAGCTTAACGAAGTATTGGCGCGCAACATCAGCCGCTATGACGAGACAATTGAAGATAAGCAATTTATCAAGCAATTGGTCGAAGGCGTAAAGGCCAAGCAAGAGCAAATTGACGATATTATTCGACCAGTGGCGCCGGAGTGGCCGATTGAGCAAATAGCTCGCATGGACCGTGCAATTCTCCGGATTGGGGTTTATGAACTGCTATTTGCCGATAACGTGCCGCCCAAGGTGGCAATTAATGAGGCGGTTGAGCTAGCCAAAGCATTTGGCGGTGAAAACTCCAGCAAGTTTATCAATGGTGTGCTCGGCACAGTGCTGAAAAACAAAGAATCCTCCTTCGCCAAGGCTACGGAGGACAAGCGAAAAGCCAAAAAATAATTTAAGGAGTAATTTTGCCGATGAAGAGACCCAGACCACTTTCCGGCATTCGCAGGTTTGTTGGCCGGCACGTGCCGGCAATTTCTGAAGTGCTGCGTGAGCCAACCGCCGGCGGTATTATATTTCGTCGCTTGCCTAAAAACCCCTCAGAAACTGAAATTTTGTTAATTGCCGACTCCAAAGGCCGCTGGACTATCCCCAAGGGTCATATCGAAGAAGGAGAAACTCCGCGCCAGACGGCCGAGCGTGAAATCCAGGAAGAAACCGGCCTAAAAGAAATGAGGATGCTTGATTGGCTGGGCAAAATCAACTTTCGTTACCGTCGCCTAAACAGCTTGGTGCTGATGACTACTGAAATTTTTCTGGTAGAGGCCAAAGGCGATACTGATAAAATTACACCTCAGGAATGGATGACTGGCATAAAATGGATGCCGGTTACAGAGGCACTTGATAAAATCGAATACGAAGACATCAGCAAACTGATTCTTTTAGCATTGAAGAAAATCCGAAAGGGTAAAGTGTAAAATGATAACTGATAAATTATTGAAAATTGAGAATTGTAAATTGAGAATTGAGCGCCGGAGGCGCGTCTGATGGACATTTCCAAATATCAGGCTTTTGCTAAAACTCATTTTGGCGATTTTAAAAATATTGAGCTGCTCATTACAGCCTTTACTCACCGCTCTTATCTTAATGAGCACCCCAAGAGTGCCACCGAGCACAACGAACGGCTGGAGTTTTTGGGCGACGCCGTATTGGAACTAGTTGTAACAGAATATCTTTATTCCCACTATTCCGAACCCGAGGGCGTACTAACAAATTGGCGCAGTGCTCTAGTGCGAACAGAATCTATTAGTGAAGCAGCTGCGCGCGAGGGCTTTGAGCCGCTGCTGCGCTTAAGTAGGGGCGAAAAGCGCGGCTCTGAACGCGC
Organism: uncultured Candidatus Saccharibacteria bacterium; assembly: GCA_964639445.1. Classification (GTDB taxonomy): domain Bacteria; phylum Patescibacteriota; class Saccharimonadia; order Saccharimonadales; family UBA10212; genus 2-01-FULL-49-22. Next base: position 14,759 of record CAZXDA010000003.1, on the reverse strand, counting down.
CCGCCAGCAGATTTTAGCCAACTGCTATGAGGCAGTGGTGGGCGCCGTTTATTTAGAGAAGGGCTATGCGGCGGCAAAGGCCTTTATTGAAAAAACACTCTTGCCTAGATTTGATGAGATTTTACAAAGTGGCTCCTGGCTTGACCCTAAATCGCGCCTGCAAGAGTTGATACAAAACCGCGAAGGCTTTACACCGGTCTATAAGGTCTTGCGTGAAGAAGGGCCGGATCACGATAAAATATTCGACGTTGGCGTATTTGTTAATGACGAATTAAAAGGTCAGGGAAGCGGCCCAAGCAAACAAGCTGCCCAAGTTATGGCCGCCTCACAAGCTTTAAGGCATTATCTGAAGGAAGACTAACATCAAAACGTCATTCCCGACTCGATTGGGAATCCAGAAAAATGGATCCCCGCCTGCGCGGGGACAGAACTATCATTTATTGACTGTAAGGTGTTCTGTCTGTAGAATAGCTCCGATATGTTAACTATTAGAATGAAGCGGACTGGCAGAACCGGCCATGCTCAGTTTAGGATGATAGTTCAGGATAGCCGTTTTCACCCATCAAGCGGTCGGGTTGTTGCCTATTTAGGCAATTATGACCCGCATACTAAAGAAGCAACCTTCGACAAAGATAAACTAAAGTCTTATTTGACAAATGGTGCCCAGCCTTCTCCGCGAGTCGTTAAACTTCTAAAACAGCAAAAAATCACACTGCCTAGCTGGGTCAAGAAACCGACCCAAAAGAAAAAAGCAGTCCGCTATCCGGAAAAACGCCGCCGCACCCGCCCGGCAGGCACGTCAGAGCCTAAAGTCGAAGCGCCGGTCGAAGAAGCACCAGTGGAAGAGGTGCAAAAAGAAGAACCTCTAGAAGAAAAGCTCCAAGAACAATAGCTTGCAAGTGTACGTTATAATTTTATTATAACGTACACTTGGTATACCTCGATTAAGATATTTCAAATGCTATAAATGATATAATTTAATGGAATTAACAACTTAGTTTCTGCAAGAGAAGGAGAGGCCAAATGGCAGCGACCATAGACCAGCAGTTTGTTGAATATATTGTTAAATCGTTAGTTGGCAAATCAGATGCCGTGAAAGTCGATCGGCGCATAGATGAAAAAGGGGTTCTGCTCGAACTGACAGTTGACCCGGAAGATTTAGGGCGCGTGATTGGCAAAAGAGGATCGACAGCACAGAGCTTGCGCACTCTTTTGCGCGCACTCGGCACTAAGAATGATGCCCGCTACAATCTGAAAATAGTTGATACTGGACCGCCACCAGAGAGCAGACAAGTAGACAGTAGACAGAAGACAGAAGACGAGGAGAAGTCCGAGCAAAGAGAGGAGCCCAGACCTGTAGCGGTTGCGGCTGATGAGCCAACTGATCAACCAAGCACAACAGCTAGCGACATTGATGAATCAGAAGATGAAGATTTAGAAAAAATCGAGGTCAAAACTGAGGAACACGAAGATGTTATCAGCCGCACCCGCAAAGAACTCGAAGAACTCGATGACCTCGATGTGTAGCTCGCCCTATCTTTCGTAAACGCTCCGCTCACTTGATGCCTATGGTTGTAAAACCAGTCTTTGACTCGGAGGACTTGCTAGCCAAATAGGCTAGCTCAAACATCTCCTCGCACCCAAGGCCAGACTGTTTTACAACACCAGCTTCAGGTTCGCTCCGCATGTTTACTCAAGACAGGACTCGCACACACCAAATTACTTGACCTGTTAAGTAGTCCGGGGGGTTGATTCGTAATCGGCCAACATATCTGCGGCCCTTTGCCTCTCTCCAGGATAGAAATAGATATCGAGCTTGGCAGAACGACGAAGTGCTCTGATAGCGACTTCAGAATGAGGCATTCTGAGTTCGTAAGGAGCCTTCGCAAGAAGAAGCCTTCTCTTAATAAGCTTATACTCTTCATCCGTTGAATAGGTCGCTGCCGCATCCATGACTACGCCCATCTCTTGGTTTTTTTCAAACAGTATAGAGCCCTCTTCTTTTCCCGGTTTCATATTTACTCCTTATTTGTTTTATTGATACCATTGTTATGATGAAAATTCAAATTATTACGTTGTTTCCGGGGATGTTTGAGGGGGTGCTGAATACGAGTATGCTGCGCAAGGCGCAGGAGAAAAAACTGGTTGAGTATGAGCTGATAAATTTGCGCGATTTTGGCGTTGGGCCCAGAAAGCAGGTTGATGATACGCCGTACGGTGGTGGTAACGGCATGGTGCTTAGGCCCGAGCCGCTTTTTGCCGCAATTGAGCACGCTAAAGAGAAAGATCCAGATGCGCAGGTGCTTTTGATGACGCCTCGTGGTGAATTATTTATTCAGGAAATGGCGCGCGAATTTGCCGCCACTGAGGTCGGCTTGATTATTATTTGCGGACGCTACGAAGGCTATGACGAAAGAATTACATCTGTAGTTGATAAGCAAATGTCAATCGGCGATTATGTTTTAACCGGCGGTGAATTGCCGGCCATGGTGGTGGTCGATGCTGTGACACGGCTTATTCCAGGAGTTTTAGGCGGTGAAACAAGTGCTGAGCGCGAAAGCTTTTCTGAAGCCGGCGTAGTTGAGTATCCGCAGTATACTCGGCCGGAAGAATTCCGCGGCCTGAAAGTGCCCGATGTCCTTCTATCCGGGCACCACGCGGAGATAGAGCGCTGGAGACGCGAAAACCAGAAGACTTAACAAGTTTCTTTTTTGTTGTATTATGGGTTTAGTAATGGAGGGACAAAAAATGGCAGCGCAATATCAATTAAGGTGGAATAAAGACTGGGGTAAAATGACCACGCCGACAGGCTTAACAGATCAAGAATGGGGAATTACCAGCGTGCTGGGAGTGGTTTTGCTGGTCATGGCCCTTTTGCAGCTGATTGGTTTTGGTGTTTTCAGAGACTGGTTAAGCAGCGTTGGTTTTAGCGGACCGGCGGTTTGGGCGGTGGTTATCATCGTTGCAGAAGTTTGGGCGGCGTTTGGCTTCTTTAAACTACCGCTAATGAATGGATTCAGGGCAATTGGCGCTTGGCTGACAATTTTGGTTAGTGGATTTTGGTTTATCGAGAATATGCGCTTGGTATCAGAGGGTCAAGCCGGCGTACTGGCAAACAGCGGGTTCTTTGGTAAGTTTCTAACCCAAAGTCCAGGCTGGTGGACAGCAGTTGAAGTTACTGTATTGCTTTTGTGGGTAGTCTACTCTCTGAGATTGACCGCCTGGTCAAATAATAGATAAAAACGGAGGTCACAATGTTCAAACTGCCTGATTTGGGCTATGCATTTGATGCGCTTGAGCCATACATTGACGCCAAAACCATGGAAATTCACCACGATAAGCATCATGGCGCGTATGTGGAAAAATTAAACGCCGCACTGGAAAAGTATCCCGACTGGCAGAATAAGAAAATAGAGGAAATCTTAACTGACATCAAAAGCGTGCCGGAAAATATCCGCCAAGCTGTAATTAATAACGGCGGCGGGCACGCCAACCACAGCTTGTTTTGGCAGATTATGAAACCGGGAGGACCTAAACAGCCCGTAGGCAAAATAGCGGATGTAATTAACTCGCAGTTTGGCGGCTTTGATAAATTTAAAGAGCAATTTACAGAAGCGGCAGTTAATCGTTTTGGTTCCGGCTGGGCATGGCTAGCCAAAAGCGGCGATAAATACGAAGTCTATTCCACCGCCAATCAAGACAGCCCGCTCATGGAAGGCAAAGCTCCAATTTTGGGCTTGGATGTCTGGGAACACGCGTACTATCTCAAATACCAAAACCGCAGGCCAGAATATATCGAAGCGTGGTGGAATGTAGTCAACTGGGACGAAGTATCTAGCCAAGTATATTAACGGCACGGGCGGTAACAAGAACAACCGTCAAAAGAGCAATGAGCGCCTGAATGCTCATTAAAGCCTTGGCAGTGTGAGTAAGAGGCATTGTGTCGGTCGGGCTGAAGGCCGTACTGTTGGTGATCGAGACGTATAAATAGTCAAAGAATGTTGGCCGCCACGAACTGTCTGATCGGTCCGAGTTTTGCGGGAACTGGAGCTGTTTATTGCGGCTGTAATTGTGTCTACCGGAGAGACCCGGGCTATCGAGCTCCCAGTACCACAGGCTGAAAACAATGATATTAGTGACAAAAATGGCAAAAGCCGCTGCTACCAAGTTCTTACCTGGAACTGGGCTACCATTTAGCAAGCCGTTGATAACTAGGGTTAATGAGCTTAAGTTGGCAAATGACATTACGCCAATAAGCAAGATAGCTATTGTACGATTGAAGTTTTTGAAACTAATATGACGCCGAGGCGCTGTGATACCGATGCCGCTCACAAGAACTAGTTCGATAAGCGCAATGGTCCATTTGTTGCCAACACGGAGCTCATTGGGTATGGTGAACTGTAGTATGACTGCTAGCAAAAAAACCAGTTGAGCGTGCCACAGTTCTTTACGCCCAATCGGGTGGATCATGATGATTAGTATAGCGCTGTCTAGTTTTATGTGCGAGCTAAAGGTATAATTACAGGGGTCGTTGGGATGTGGCCAAGCGGTAAGGCGCCTCGCTCTGGACGAGGAGATCGTAGGTTCGAATCCTACCATCCCAGCCATTTTTATATCAAAGATTTTGTTAAAAAGCTCACTTCCATCCACCTGTCTTATGCTAAAATAGATATAAGAATAAACATTTCTCTTAGGTGTTATAGAGCTCCTTAAAGGAGGACAATTATGGATGAAGAGACGTTTGGGCCGTTGGGTCTTTATCTTAAAGATGTAGCACGCTATCCTCTGCTTAAAGCCGAGGAGGAGGTTGAATTGGCTAAAAAAGCCGAAAAGGGGGATGAAGAGACCCGGGAGAGGCTAATTTTATCTAACTTGCGCCTAGTTATTTCGATTGCCCGCCGCTATCAAGGCCGAGGACTTGATCTAGAAGACTTAATTGGCGAAGGCCACCGTGGTTTGATTCGGGCTGTCGAAAAGTTTGACTGGCGCAAAGGCTACAAATTCTCTACCTATGCTACATGGTGGATCCGCCAGGCTATTACGCGCGCTATAGCTGATTATGCTCGTACTATTCGCATACCGGTGCATGTTATCGAAACACTCAATAAGCTATCGGCCGCCGAGCAGAAATTACGTGAAGAGCTGCAGCGCGATCCAACTAACGAGGAACTAGCTAAAGCCACCGATCTTAGTGTAGCCCGAATAGATCAGCTGCATAAAATCAGGCAAGATGTTATCTCACTGGAAACCCCTATTGGCGACGAAGAAGAAGGCGCAACCTTAGGCGATATGATAGCTAATCAAGATACTCCGACGCCGCAGGAAGCTACTACGAAAACCCTGTTACGTGAAGATGTGCGCAGGATGCTGGCGGTGCTTAATCCGCGTGAACAAAAGGTTATTGCCATGCGTTATGGCTTGGAAAACGGCCGCCCGCGCACACTGGAAGAAGTTGGTCAAGAACTGGGTGTTACGCGCGAACGTATTCGCCAAATCGAGGCCAAAGCTACAGATAAGTTACGTCAGGACGAAAACGTCGCCCAGCTGCGTGAATACGTCCGTTAGTAAGCTATAATTACTAGTAGCGAATGCACTTGACTGATTATTTGCAGCGGAATGCGGAGGTCTATGCTGCCAAGAAGGCTGTTGTCTTTGAAGGCCAATCCTTAACTTGGCAACAGCTGTGGCAGAAAGTCCAAACTGCCAGCGGCCAAATGGCTGATTATTTGGGCAACAATAGGCAAGAAGTCGTTGTAATCCTGCTGCCAAATTCAATCGATTTTGTAGTAGCCTATTTGGCCGCGCTTTATTGTGGCCAAATAGCTTTTCCGCTGGACCCAGCCTATAAAAGGCTGGAACTTGACGCCATCATCGAAGAAATACCATCTAAATTGATAATCACCAACACCGAATATCGTCAGAAGATCGGCGAACACGAGTTGCCGCTATTAATGGTTGATGACTTTAAAAAAGGTGGCGCTAAACTTAAGCAACCATTGCGTCTGCCGGCAAATAAGCAAATTGCCTCTTTAACGTTTACCTCTGGCACAACCGGCTCGCCCAAGGCTGTGCCCAATACTCACGCTAACCACATTTGGAATATAAAAGTTTGCTCGCAAGTTTGGCAGTGGACAACGGATGACTCACTGCTGGTTTCCGTACCGCTTAGCCATATGCTCGGGGTGGTTATGAGCTTGTCCGGTTTTCTGTACCATGGCAACACTTTATATCTTCAGAGGTGGTTTGATGAAGAGGAAACGTTGCGGGCTTTATCGTCAGGCAAAATCAGCTTCTTTACGCACGCGGCTTCGGCTTACATTAAGCTGGCTGCCGCTCCTAACAAAGGATACAATTTGTCAGAAGTCAGATTGTTTGTATCGGGCGCAGCTCCGCTACCGCCGGAAATCTGGCGACGACTTAAAAGTCGTTACGGTATAGAGATATTGGAAACGTATGGCTCGAGTGAGACCGGCAGAATCGCTGCCAATCGGCTTGGCGATAAGCCAATGCTGGGCTCGCCCGGCAAAATTCTACCCGGTGTTGATATGAGGCTGGGCGAGCATGGCGAGGTGGAGATTAAATCGCCGGGCGTATTCTCCGGTTACTTTCATAATCCACGAGCTACCAAAGCGGCTTATGCCTCGGATGGATACTTCCGTACCGGCGATATTGGCGAGATGCGCGGCGGCTATCTATACCTTAAAGGACGCGTGGCTGAACAGATCAGGCGCTTCGGCTACACCATTTCGCCGCGGGATGTAGAATGGGCCATGCATCAACACCCTAAAATTCAAGATATTTATGTTATGGCTCATCAGATCCCGGACCAACCTAACGACGAGTTAGTTTATTTTGTGGTCAGCGATTTAAATGAGCCCGAAATTAGACGCTACTGCAAGCAAAATTTATTGTTTGCCTGGCGGCCGGACCGCATAGTTTATTTGCCTAATCTGCCGCGTACGCGTAGCGGTAAGCCGCGGATTGCCAAACTCAAAGAGCTAGCCCATCAAACCAAATGACGAAAGCGGCCACGTTAAATATAGTTGAAGAAGATGTAGTAGTTAAAGCTAAAACAAAGCGTATTTTAGCAATTGACCTCATTCGCGGCTTCTTTTTGGCGGTGATTTTGATAGACCACATCGAGCTTTACCCAGCCGGCTGGGATATTTTTACCGGTAAAGGCCGGCTATGGGTGTCGGCTGCTGAAGGCTTCTTTTTCCTATCCGGACTTTTAATAGGCATGATTTATAAGCGTCGTCTGCATATGGGCATGAAATTTATCTTTCGCAAGATGTGGCGGCGGGCGCTAGAGCTTTATATAGCCGGAACGGCGTTGACGCTCACATTCTTAAACTGGGTATTGCTCACGCATCATGCGCCAATTAAGGATGTTTTGCCCAATCCTTTTCCGTGGGGACATTATACTGGTCAGATTTTGCTAGCCCGCTTCACTTACGGCTGGGCAGATTTTCTGGTGCATTTTGCAGTTTTGATGTTGATTGCGCCGATTATTTTTTACTTAGTGGCTCGCGGTAAATGGTGGTTGGCGGTGATTGCCATAGCGGCCATGTGGTTTTTTAGAGGAGAGAGCTTTAACCTAGCTTGGCAAGTTATCTTTAATCTGGGGATAATAATCGGCTTTTACTGGCAAGAAATTACCGTTCGTTTCCGTCGCTTGACTCCGGCGCGGCGGCGGCTGGTTAAGCGAACTGCCGCCGCCGCGGCCGCAATAACCTTTATTGCCAGCTACGCCAGTATATATTTACTGAACCTGTTCTACTATTTATGGGGAAAGGGCGATTTATCACAGCCAATGCAGCATTTAACCGCAACCTGGGGCCGGTTAAATTACGATATGTGGGTTTATGCCGATAAATGGACGATGGGCCCTTTGAGGATTGGTTTATTTTTCCTGTGGTTTACGGTGCTTTATTGGGTCGTTCATAAATATGAAGATAGAATCGGTCGTGCTAGTCGAGGCATCTTAGAACTGCTGGGACGCAACAGCCTGTTTGTTTATATTTTAGAGGCCTTTATAGTTTTTATTTTAAAAATGTATATAATACCTTCCCGAACCACCTTCTTTGAAAATTTTCTCATCACGACTGCCGGCCTGGCGGTTTTAGTGGTTGTTACCAAATTTTATAAAAGCTTCGAAGCAAAATACTTTACTCGTTAGAGCCGGCTTTTTAAAAGTTGCAGGCTGCGGGCATATATTTGTGGCCGCTCATCTACCAGGCCATGGCTGCCGCCGGGGTAAATAAAATAATCATGCGGCTTTTTGGCGGCGGTCAGAGCCTTATCTAAGTCGGCCGAAAAACGCGGTGGCACAATGACATCATTGCTGCCGACGTGTATCTGTACGTAGGCCTTAAGCTGATTTAGATAAGACAGCGGTGAAGTGGCATCCCAAAATTGGGGGTTACTTAGCGGCGTGCGGTATCTTAACAGCATAGCCTTTCTGATATTTTCCGCTACCGGATTAGTACGGTCTGATATGGGCGTAAAATCGATAAACATATCTGAGGCGCTACCCACCGGGCCGGAAAGCAAAATTACATTTTTAATATCCGGCGAAAGCACTGCCGCCCGCAAGGCTATATAAGCACCCAGACTATGTCCCCATAGGTTAATATTGGCGCTATTAAGATAGTTGGTTTTTTTAACAGCGGCAATCAGGCTTAGAAGATCGGTGTTATAGGCCATAGAATAGTAGGCGCCCTCCGGCTGGCCGACATACAAAGACAAACCCTGACCACGGAAATCCGGCTTAATAACTACAAAGCCGTTGGCCGAATACTCTTCCATATCACTCAAATAGTATTTGGTTGTCGAGTAACGACTGGGCTTTGTGTAACCATGGCAAAGAATGATAACCGGATAACCTTTGGCGGGTTGAGGCGAAGTTGGCACACTCATTAAGCCATATTCAGTTAGATTATCTGCTGGCACTTTAAAACTGACAATAAATATCCCGCTGCCATTTTCTACTCCTAGTGACTGAACTTTTTTGATCGAATCGCTAGTGAAGCGGTATTTAGCGGCGATTTTCAAATCGAGATTTTTGTAGGCCGTTTCCGGCGAGGCCGGAAACAGCTGGTCCTCGGCTAAAATACCTTTTCTTGGCCACTCCTTGTGAAAAGAATGAAAATAAAAAAATAAGCCGGCGCCAACAAACAGTAACAAGAGTGCAAATATTAAACCCCGGAAGAGTTTTTTAAGAACGTTCTTCTTGGTCGTGAATGCCGGAGGCGCCATAGCGGCCTTCGTCTTCCATTTCTGTTTGATCAACATCACTATCGAGAGAGGGGTGGTCAGGCGGTACGTCATTTGGAACGTCACGCGGAGGCGCCGCCGGATTGGTGTGTTTTTGGCGTCGTTCTTCACTGGTGGCCTCTAATGACTCTTCTTCGTTTGGCTCGTAGTCTATCAACATATATGCCTCCTATATTTATTTTACACCGCAATAAAAAAACGATCCCTCTTTCCTAAACTCTCCTTCTAACTGGACGTCATATTTGTCGCAGTGTCAGGCGATTGGATCGTTTTTCCGCTAAACCTCCCTCCGTCCATGCCCTATTTTGGCCGGAGTGTCAAAAAACTAAATTTTTAAGCCGTTTGGTGCTTAATCTTGCGCCAGCGGCGGGCTTGCAGTCTCCTGGCTTTTTCTAGCCAGCCCTCACTAATGTCTTCGTACAAATCATCAAAGCTTAGTGCCGAAAGGGTAGTTGGTTTGTTAACAATGAAGTGTTTTTTTGAGTATGTACCCTTTAGTCCACGAAATTTTTTCATTGAACCCCCGCATTTACTAGCATTTTCATCTTAATGCATATGCTGGGAGTTGTGCTGTGATTATTCCGCTATGGAATATGTGATTTTTCTAACCAACGCTTAGTAAGCGAAGTCGCTAATGCGGAGCTGCTAATGATGATGGCGACGTTTTAGCTGAGCTAGATGCAGCCGAACGGCGTGGTGATGAAGTACGGTTCTGGCCTCGTGCAATGCTTCACGGCTTTCGGCGCCTTCTACTAATTTATGGGCTCGCTCGTAGGCTTCGCGGGCTTCGGCTTCGGACACTTCCTCGCTAGTGGTAACATCTTCTGTGACAAAGCGTGCCGACTTGCCGTCAACTTGCAATATGCCGCCATAGACTGCAAAATGTTCCATCTCACGGTCGCTGGCGGTTTTGCGAATGCTCAAAACACCGGCCGCGCCGGCCGAGAGCAGCGGCATATGATCTTCCAAAACGGCGATTTGGCCGTCTTTAGTCGGTATCAGAACTTCATAGGCTTCATCATCATATTTAACGCCACCTGCCGAAATTAGTTGGAAGTGAATACTCATTTAACGTCTTCGATTTTGCCCTTCATGTAAAAAGCTTGCTCGCTTTTACCGTCATGTTTACCCTCTAAAATTTCTTTAAAACCTTTAACGGTATCGGTCAGTGGAACATAAGTGCCTCTAGTGCCCGTAAAAGCTTCAGCCACAAACATGGGTTGTGTTAAAAAGCGCTGGATGCGGCGGGCGCGCGATACAATTTGCCTGTCTTCTTCAGACAATTCTTCCATGCCCAAGATGGCAATGATATCTTGCAAATCTTTATAGCGTTGTAAGATTCTTTGCACTTCCCGGGCCACGTCATAATGTTCCTGGCCGATAACTTCAGGGTCTAAGACGGTTGATGTAGATTCCAGCGGGTCAACTGCCGGGTAAAGCCCAAGCTCGGTCAGCGCACGGCTTAAAACCACTGTCGAGTCAAGGTGGGCAAAAGTAGTCGCCGGCGCCGGGTCGGTAAAGTCGTCGGCCGGCACATAAACCGCTTGCACGGATGTCACAGAACCTTTTTTAGTTGATGTAATGCGCTCTTGCAGCTCGCCCATTTCAGTAGCCAGGTTTGGCTGGTAACCAACGGCACTAGGCATACGACCGAGCAAAGCCGAGACCTCCGAGCCGGCCTGAGTAAAGCGGAAAATATTGTCCATAAATATCAGAACGTCAGCGCCCTCATCCCTAAAGCTTTCGGCGATGGTCAGGCCGGTTAAGCCAACGCGCAAGCGGGCTCCTGGCGGTTCGTTCATCTGACCAAACACCAAAGCCGTGTTTTTAAGCACGCCGGACTCTTTCATTTCATTGTAAAGGTCGTTGCCCTCGCGCGTTCGTTCGCCGATGCCGGCAAAGACCGATTTACCCTTGTGAAATTTGGCAATATTGTTAATTAACTCTTGAATAAAAACCGTTTTACCAACGCCGGCGCCACCAAACAAACCAACTTTGCCGCCTTTAACGATCGGGCAGATTAAATCAATAACTTTAATGCCGGTTTCCAGAAGCTCGGTTTTAGTGCTTTGATTGTCCAGAGTTGGGGCTTTAGCGTGGATTGGCTGGCGCGTGCCAGTTGTTCGTGCTTGACCATCAACCGGTTCGCCCACCACATTGAACATGCGACCCAGTGTGGTATCGCCCACCGGTACAGTAATTGGCTGGCCGCTGTCTACGGCTTCGGTGCCGCGCTCTAATCCATCAGTCGGACCCATGGCGACCGTCCTAACAGTACTGCGGCTGAGGTGTTGAGCCACTTCTAAAACCAAAGTCTGCTTGTCGTGCTTAACCTCAAGAGCGTTGTAGATTTGGGGTAAATGGCTTTCAAATTCAACGTCGACCACCACGCCCACCACTTGAATAATTTTACCCTTCATCCCGTTAGACCTCCACTAAACTCCGCAGTTTGTTCAACACCTGTAAAATTATAGCTATTATCAACCATACAGTGGTTTGTGGCTATCTTCTGAGGTCTAACGGGATAGACCCCGTTAGAAGTCTGATTCTGCGCTAGCAAATCGGAGCCAGCGTTAAGCGTGCTACTTCTAATCGGGGTCATACAATAGCCTCCGCACCGCCAATAATTTCGGCAATTTCTTGAGTAATGGCTGCCTGACGGGTAGCATTAAGTTCCAGTGTTAAATGGCCTATAAACTCGTCAGCGTTGCGAGTGGCGTTATTCATGGACACCATGCGCATGGCATACTCTGAAGCCGCAGCCTCTACCCGCGCCCGGCGTAAGCTTGATTCAAAATAAAGTTTTAGAGCGTCTTCTAAAACCACTTTAGCTTCCGGCTCCAGTTCGTATGTAATCTTGGGCTGATTTTCTTTTTCGGCATCAGCTTGTTCGGGGGCAATAGGCACCAGCTGAAGCGTTCGAACCTGCTGCGACATGGTAGAGACAGATTCAGTAAAGATTAAGACTACAGAGTTAAAGCGGCGGGCGGCTATACCCTCAGTAATGGTCTCTAAGATTGGCGCAAAGATATTAATGTCGGGATCGTCCGCTACATTTTCATATTCTCCGATTAGTTCGATATCGGTGACGCGGGCAAAACGGCGCCCGCCTTTACGGCCGATTGATATTACCAAAGGCTGCAGTCCGGCTTTTTGATCTTCCATAAAAGCCCGACTGGCAGCGTTAAAAACATTACTGTTGTAGGCGCCGGCCAAGCCTCTGTCGCTGCTAAAAATAATATAGAGCTTGGCTTTGGCCGGCGCCGGCTTAAAGTAGGGGTGTTGAGTAGCCTCTACGCTGTGATTGAGGCGGCGCAAAATGCTGATGGCGGCATCACTATAAAGCCGGCTTTTTTGAGCGGCCTCTTGCACGCGGCGCAGTTTAGCGGCCGCTACCAGCTCCATGGCTTTGGTAATTTGCTTGGTGTTACTGACTGAGCGGATCCGTCGCCTAAGAATTTGCGTAGAAGCCACTATTTCTTTTCTCCTTTGTATTGTTTGGCAATGTCTTTGGCTACTTCGAGGATGCTTTTTCTAGTCTCGTCAGTGGCTTTATTGCCTTTTTGCAAAGCATCTACTAATTTAGGGCGTTTTTCTAAGGCGCTCAACATGGCGTTTTGAGCAGTTTTAACATACTTAATGTCTATACCATCAAAGGCGCCCTCGGTGGCGGCATAAATACTGACTACTTGTTGCCAGACGGGCAGAGGAGAATATTGCGGTTGCTTAAGAATTTCTGTTAACAGTTGGCCGCGGGACAGTTGGGCTTGAGTTTGCTGATCAAGATCGGTAGCGAATTGTGAAAAGGCTGCCAATTCGCGATACTGCGCTAAATCCAGCCTTAAGCGCCCAGCAACATCTTTAATGACCGGTGGTTGAGCATTGCCGCCAACGCGCGAAACAGATAGTCCAACAGATATGGCCGGCCGGACACCCTGATAGAACAAGTCGCTTTCCAAATAAAGCTGGCCGTCAGTAATAGAGATGACGTTGGTTGGAATGTAAGCGCTAACATCCCCGGCCTGGGTCTCGATAATTGGTAGAGCGGTGAGCGAGCCGCCGCCCAAATCATCATTTAATTTGGCGGCTCGCTCTAGCAATCTCGAATGCAGGTAAAAAACATCACCGGGGTAAGCTTCGCGGCCGGGCGGCCGGCGCAGCAGCAGCGACATTTGTCGATAAGCCACGGCATGTTTAGAAAGGTCGTCATAAATAATCAAGGCATGTTGCTTGTTGTCGCGGAACCACTCGCCAATCGCGCAACCGGCATAAGGTGCCAAATATTGCAGCGGCGCCGGGTCGGCCGCCGAGCTCACCACCAAAATGCTGTTTTCCATCACGCCTTCACGGCGCAATCGGTCAATTAGCCTGGCAATTTTGGCCCGCTTTTGAGCGACTGCCACATAAATGCTAATGATGCCAGTTTTTTGGCGGGTTTGGTTGATCATGGTATCAACCGTAATGGCGGTTTTGCCGGTTTGGCGGTCGCCCAAAATTAACTCCCGCTGGCCGCGGCCAATCGGCACCATAGCGTCAATGGCAGTAATGCCGGTAGGTACGGATTCATATACACTGCGGCGGGCTAAAACACCGGGGGCTATTTTTTCAATTTCGCCGCGCGCTTTGGTTTTAATTGGGCCTTTTCCATCCAAAGGATTACCCAGCGGGTCAATAACTCGACCAATCAGTTCCGGCCCGACCGGTACCGATAAAATTTGGCCAGATAGTTTAACGCGGTCACCGGCTTTTACCCCTCTATCATCACCAAGCAGCACAGCACCGATTTCATCCTCCAGCAGGTTAAGGGCAAAGGCCGCAGTAGTGATCTTAGCGCCCTCGATTTCCAGCATTTCGCCCAAGCCGCAATCCCGTAAACCGTAGACCCAAACTACGCCGTCGCCAACCCGTGTAACCACACCGGCCGCTTTTTGATCACCGATAGCCTCCAGTTTGCCAATTGCTTGGCGGACCTCTTCAGCTAGTTCCTGAACGTTGAGCTTTACCCCAGCCATCTAGATAGCCTCCTTAATGTCCGCCAGTGTTCGCTTTAGGGTTTTGTCCCACGCATGATTAGCGGTTTCGATTTTTATGCCGCCAATCACGGCTTTATCTATCTCTTCAACCAAAATTGTCTCTTTAACAGCGGCCTGTTGCTTGATAAGTTTAGCAATCTCTTGTCTTAAGGCTTTAGAAAGCGGTTGAGCAGTTGTAACCCGAGCTTTAGCCAGCAGGCCGCGGTCTTCCATCTCTTGATCTATATCGGCCAAAAACAGTTCTGCTTCTCTTTGCCTGCGGGCTGCAAGCAAAGCTGCCGCCAGTTGTTTAGCCAAGCTAGCGGTTGATTGCCCCGCCAACATTTGATTAACAGCATATTTGGCCAATTGCCGCCGGGAAAAATTGATCATTCTATCTCCTTTAAGGAGGCTTCTATCAGCCGTCTTTCCTCGCGTTCGTTAAGTTTAGCTCGCAGCACTTTTTCGGTT
>CAZXDA010000002.1:0-37645 GCA_964639445.1 uncultured Candidatus Saccharibacteria bacterium | reverse complement strand
TCTGCTTAAGAGAATCAGAGCTAGACGTAGTCGTGCTACTTCTAATCGGGGTCATCCTTACTTCTCCTTCTTCACTAAGAAGTTGGTCTTGGCGGGCAATTTGTGGCCAGCCAGCCTCATGGCTTCGCGCGCCACCTCTTCGCTGACTCCATCCATCTCGAACATAATGGTGCCGGGCTTAATTTTGGCTACAAAAAACTCCGGGCTGCCTTTACCGCTGCCCATCTTAACGTCTTGCGGCTTTTTGGTAACAGGTGTATGCGGGAAAATTCTGATCCAGATCTGTCCACCGCGTTTAACATAACGCGTCATCGCCTGACGGGCAGCCTCAATTTGGCGACTATTGATACGAGCGGTGTCTTGGCTAACAAGCCCAAAGCTACCGTAGGCCAGCTCGTCTAACGAAGTAGCCACGCCGCCGCGGATACGGCCCTTACGCACTTTGCGGTACTTGGTGCGAGACGGCATTAACATTACTTTTCACCTCTATATATCCAGACTTTTACGCCAATAATTCCGGCTCCCGGATAAAGCGCACGCGCGGCCCCATAATCAACATCAGCTCGCAGAGTAGTTAAAGGAACACTGCCTTGAATCTCTTTTTCGCGGCGGCTCATTTCGTTACCGCCTAAACGGCCGGCGATTTCTATCCTAATGCCTTTGGCGCCGGCCCGCATGGCAGAAGCGGCGGCTTGCTTTATGGCACGCCTAAAGGCTATACGTTTCTCTAGCTGGCGGGCAATGTTCTCGGCAACCAGTTTGGCTTGCAGCTCGGCGCGCTTAATCTCTTCAATATTAACTCTTACCGGCACACCATAAATTTTCTCAATTTCATTTTTTAGCTCGGCTGCGCCGGTGCCGCCACGACCAATCACCACTCCGGCTTTAGCTGTTTGAATGGTAATGGTCACCAAATTTGGTGAACGTTCGATATCAACTTTATTGATGGCGGCGCGCGAACCAAGCTTTTCGTCAATTAGCCGGCGGGAGGCCAAATCTTGCTTTAGGTAGGTGGCATATTCTTTTTTGCCAGCAAACCACTTGGATCGCCAGTCTTTGCTGACCTGCAGGCGCATAGAAATTGGATTTACTTTCTGACCCATTACGCGCCTCCTCTCGGAGTCGCAATTAACAATTTACAATTAGTAATTTTCAATAATTTATCAATTAACAATTTACTAATATTGGTAAATGAAAAATAAGAAATTAATGTGAAATGTAAAATGCTAAATGTAAATCGGAGTAGTTGACGCAAAATCATTTTTTTACCTCGCTTTTTACCGTTTTTTTCACCTCTCTTTTCTGACCGTCAACTACGACTTTAATGTGGCTGGTTTTGCGTTGATAGCGCAGAGCGCGACCACGGGCTGCTGCCCGCCAACGCTTAAAGCGCGGTCCGGCTGTAACTGCAATCTCGCTAATATAAAGGCTGTCCGGGCGGTAACTGTGATTGTGTTCGGCATTAGCTTGAGCACTTTTAATAACTTTAGCCACAGGTTTGGCGGCTCGGCGCGGAGTATGCTCTAAGATTGTTAAAGCATCAGAAACGCTGCGTCCACGCACTAAAGAGGCTACCACACCTACCTTGCGCGGGCTCATACGAACACCTTTGCTAACTGCTTGAACTGCCATTATTTAGCTCCTTGCGCCTCAGCCTTAGCTAGTTTTCCGCCATGCCCGCGGAACTTACGGGTAGGCGCAAACTCACCCAGCTTATGCCCGACCATATTCTCAGTAATAAAAACCGGCACGTGGACTTTGCCGTTATGAACGGCAATTGTTTTGCCGACAAATTCCGGCGCGATAGTCGAAGCCCGCGCCCAGGTTTTAATTATGCTGCGATCTTCCGACCCTAGAGCCGCAACCTTCTTAGCCAATTTGTGGTCTACAAACGGTCCTTTTTTAAGCGATCTACTCATCTATTATCTCCTTCGTCCTTGGTGGCGGCTACGGACAATTAGTTTATCAGATGTTTTACGCCGCCTGGTCTTATAGCCTAAAGTTCTTTGACCCCATGGCGTACGGGGATCAGAACCGCCCTTACCTTTGCCTTCGCCGCCGCCATGTGGATGATCGACAGCGTTCATCACCACTCCGCGCACAGTCGGGCGGACACCCATTCGGCGCCGACGGCCGGCTTTACCCAACTTGATATTCTGATGCTGCTCGTTACCCACAACGCCAACAGACGCCATGGCGTTAATACTAACCTGTCTTACTTCACCGCTCGGCAGTTTAAGCTGAGCATATTTCTCATCTTTAGCCATGAGTTGAGCACTGGTGCCAGCAGACCGAACCAGTTGAGCGCCCTTACCCAGCTGAAGCTCGACCGCGTGAACCGGAGTTCCGGTTGGAATGTTTTTTAGCGGCAAACGATTACCTCTTTCTATAGAGCCTTCCTCGGCTACAATAAATTTCTTATCTGGCCTCATGCCTTTGGCGGCCAAAACGTAGGGATGGCCGCCTTTTTGGTCAATTATTCTGGCGGTAACAGCGCTGCGGTTAGGATCGTATTCTATTGACTCGACTTTCGCTTCAGTGCCAGCCGGTAGAGCAAAATTAACTACTCGATAGAAACGTTTTGCGCCGCCACCGCGGTGACGCGTGGTAATTTTACCGTGACTCCTGGCAACGGCCGCTTTTTTGGTACGCCGCAGGCTTTTTAGAGGCTTGCTCATTTAGCCTCCCTTGATTTCTTTTTATCTTCTTCTGCAGCAGAAAAAATGGGCAATTTATCGTCTTCTTTGAGATGAACATAAGCCTTGCGAATAGCCGAAGTTTTGCCTCGTAGTACAACCCGGCCGCCACGGCGATAGGTACGCTTGGTTTTTGTTGGCGTAGCGGCAATGCGGACAGACTTGACAGTAACATTAAACTGATCGGCAATGGCTTTGGCCACTGCGTGGCGATTAGTTCCAGCCGGCACATCAAAAACATAGACATTCTGCTTTTCGCTTAAGGCATATGACTTCTCGCTTAGGCGCGGTCTTAGAGCTAGTGTCTTACTCACTTTTTCACTCCTAGATGGGCATTGATGCTCTCTAAAGCCTTTTTGCTGATAACTACGGTATTGGCATTGAGGATGTCAAAAACGGTTAGATAATTAGCTTTAATCAGTCTTACATCTGGCAGATTTCTGGTTGCTCGATTAACTGATTCATTTTTCTCTTCAGTAATGAGCAAAATCCGACCTCCGGCTTTAATCTTACCGAGCAATTTAACGGCAGACTTTACTTTACCATCAGCAAACTCTAAGGAGTCGATGATTTTAAGGCGGTTTTCGGTGGCAGCCAAAGACAGAGCTTGTCTTAAAGCTTGCCGCTTGGCCTTAATGTTGAGTTTGCGGCTGTAGTTTTCAACACCTAGTGGGCCAAAGGCCACACCGCCGCCTGTCCAGACCGGGTTGCGGGACGAGCCAACGCGAGCGCGTCCAGTGCCTTTCTGACGCCACGGTTTGGCGCCGCCACCACGAACAACGCCGCGGGTCTTAGTTTTTGCATAATTCGCTCGCCCGTTAGCTAAATATGCCAAATAAGCATCTTTAAGCAGTTGATGGTTCTCTACCCTTAAACCAAAAATGTCTTTATCCAGCTTAGCCGGCGTAGTGGCCTTGGCGCCTGATTTGGTATACGTCTCCACCGCTGTCATTTCTCGACTCCCCTAACCACAACAAGTCCTTTTCTGGGACCGGGTACCGCTCCCCCTACACCAATTACACCAAGATCATTATCAATGAGTCGGATGCGGAGATTTTTGGTTGTGACACGCTCGTGACCCATATGGCCAGCCATCTTTTTACCTTTAAAAATCTTCTGTGGATACATTGAGCCGATTGAGCCGGGGCGGCGGTAACTGCCGCGACCATGAGTTTTGCGACCGCGGTGAAAACGATGCCGTTTAATTGTTCCGGCAAAGCCTTTGCCTTTGCTTATACCGGTTACACTAACAACGTCGCCAACTCCAAAAGAATCGGCGCTAATTTTAGCGCCGATTCTTAAATCGCCTAGCTCGTCATCATTAATCCGAAATTCACGAGCAACCTTTTTTTTATTTTCAAGGCTAACTTGAACGGCATTATAGCCGTCGTTTTCGGTTGTTTTGATTTGGGTTATGTCGTTCGGTTTAGCGGAGAGCAATGTCACAGCAATAGCTGCACCATCCTCGTCGAGGACGCGCGTCATACCAATTTTGCGGGTGAGTAGGGCCTTCACCTGTAAATCCTTTGCTATTGCTGCTAACTGCTTTTACCATATTAATAGCTAGATACACCTCTATAGTTGTATCCGTAACAGATTACCATAAACCACCTACAACTGTCAATCTGTTGTATTTATTACTTTGGTTCAATCATTTTTTCTACGTATCTAAAAACTTTGTCGCTTATATGGTAACCGAGTTTTTTCTTTAAGCCCAACATAGCTAGATTGCCTTCTTCGACTTCAGAAAAGATATGATTACATCCGAGTTCAGAAAAACGTTCTTCTGCAATTTGAGTCAGTTCGGATGCAATACCTTGCCCTCTGTAATCTTCAGAAACTACTGTGGCATTAATGTATGCATCTCTTGATGCGCCAAGTGCCTGACCTAATAAAAATCCGACTAGTTTACCTTCATCTCTAGCCGCCAGAGTTACTCCATTAGGTGCTTCTATCCATCGTTTCAAGGTTTGCGTGCCATAGAAAGCCGGAACTCCTTCAGTCCCTGTTTGAACCTCGGGTGTACTTGAGCCGAGTGCGATTACAGTTTCAATATCGTCTTCAGAAATAGGTGTAATCTCAATACTCATACACTATATTATGCCACCAACACCATCATTTATCAAATTCTGCAAGTAGAGGTTCTTGACCAAGCGAGCCCAAGCTTGCGAAAACACTCAGCGAGCGAACCTGATGCAGCTGTTGTCAATAAGCACAACTTCCGTCAGGCGCCGAGAGATGTTTGAACTTGCCTATTTGGCAAGTGAGTCCTCGAGGCGGTTGTGTCTTTTGACAACAGCTGCATCAAGTGAGCGAAGCGTTTGAGTAAGCTTGGGGCGAGCGACCTACATCTTTATCTCAGCATCGCAACCGGCAGGCAGCGATAGGTTCATCAACGCATCAACTGTTTTTGGCGTTGGATCAGTAATATCAATCAGGCGTTTGTGAACGCGCATCTCAAATTGTTCGCGACCTTTTTTGTAAACATGGGGACTTTTGACAACGGTAAAAGTGCTTTTTTTGGTAGGCAGAGGGATTGGTCCGGAGATATTAGCGCCAGTCCGCAGAGCCGTTTCGACAATCTGCTTAGCCGACTGGTCAATCACCTTATGGTCATAAGCCTTCAGACGGATTCTAATCCGCTGTTTGACTTCTGGTTCTTTAGTTTTAGGATTAGCCATAATTTATCGAGGCAGTCTTATTCCAGCTTCTTTAGCGATCGTTAAAAGTTCAGCATTAAGCGTCAAGAGTCTTTTCTCAAGAGTCATTTTCTTGAATTTTCTATCCGTAATTGCAACTGATTGCAAGTCCTTCAGCATCTTATAAATATCTTTGACATCATTTTCTAAGGCTTCGATTTTACCGGTCAACCTATCGATTTTCTCCGTCAGGCTGGATAATTTTACAGATAAAGGAGCAACTTCAAGTCTAAGCTCATCTTGTATAATTGGCCGGGTTTCGGCTTGAACTATATCACGCGTCTCTTCCTGGACAATGTTACGAATTGCGTGTAGGTCTTCGGCTGTCAAACTCATGTTTTTATTCTAGCACTCCGCTACTTAACTTCCGGTTTCTTGGCTTTTACCATAGCTTTCTTCCATCCAGTGCGCAAATGCAGCTGCTACATCTGGCTCCATCGGACCAACATAGCCCCTTAAGGACGCTAGTGATGGATGTAAATCTTTGCCATGTTCAGTAAAAGTAAACCATGTCGAACCGCCCGTATCTGAAATTATTACATGCGCTATCAGCTCACCATCTGCAGCTTGTTTAAGCCCTTCAATCGTTCTGTAAATACTTCGTTCCGGCTCAGATTCCGATCCGGTGGTTCTCTCGGGGTGTGACATTTCTATTTCTCGATTTTGGTAACGACGCCGGCGCCGACGGTGCGGCCGCCCTCGCGGATGGCAAAACGCAGGCCTTGTTCCATGGCGATTGGCTGAAGCAAGTGAACTTTAAACGTCACGGTGTCGCCCGGCATGACCATTTCTTTATCGGCTGGTAATTCAACTTCGCCAGTAACATCTGTAGTGCGGAAGTAGAATTGAGGCTTGTAGCCCTTAAAGAACGGGGTGTGACGACCACCCTCTTCTTTAGTTAGAACATAAACCTCGGCGTCAAAATCGGTGTGTGGAGTAATTGAGCCCGGCTTAGCCAACACCTGCCCGCGCTCCACATCATCACGCTCCACGCCACGCAGCAAAATACCAACATTATCGCCGGCCTGGCCTTCCTGCAGGTTTTTCTTGAACATCTCAACGCCTGTCACGACCGTCTTTTTAGTTGGCCGCAGTCCAACGATTTCAACCTCTTCGTTAACCTTAACAACACCGGTCTCAATACGGCCGGTAGCTACAGTACCGCGGCCTTTAATGGAAAAAACATCTTCAACAGCCAGTAAGAATGGCTTATCCAGATCGCGCTTAGGTTCTGGAATGTACTCATCCATCTTATTTAGCAGCTCCATAATGGCGTCTTCGTTCTCTTTATCGCCCTCTAAAGCTTTTGTAGCTGATCCTTTGATGATAGGCGCGTTCTCGTCAAATTCATACTTTTTAAGAAGTTCGCGTACATCGGCCTCTACAAGCTCAACTAGTTCTGGGTCGGCTAAGTCCATCTTGTTTAGAAAGACGACAATTGATGGTACGCCTACCTGACGGGCTAGTAGCACGTGTTCACGGGTTTGTGGCATAGGTCCATCGGCAGCGCTAACTACCAAAATAGCACCGTCAACCTGCGCAGCACCGGTAATCATGTTCTTAACGTAGTCGGCGTGACCGGGCATGTCGATATGAGCATAGTGTCGCTTTTCAGTCTCGTATTCCTGGTGGGAAACTGCAATAGTAATTCCGCGCTCTTTCTCTTCGGGAGCTTTGTCGATTTCTTCGAATTTTACGGGTTTGTTGATGTCGCTTGGCAGTCTTTTTGACAAGACATGGGTAATTGCAGACGTTAATGTGGTTTTTCCGTGGTCAACATGACCCATAGTACCAACATTAAGGTGCGGTTTAGTGCGTGCAAATTCGGCCATTTATATCTCCTATATTCTAATTTAGGCTTAATAATTTAACATGAGCAGCAATTACCACCCACGTAGCAATGACAACATTATAAGATAAACTTAATCCGTTTGTAAAGTGTTTCTACCGGCTTCTGTCCAATCACCATTTATAAATACATCTTCATACTCTTCTATTAATTCTTCAAGTATTTCTTCTCTCTCCTCAGAAGGGACTACGTCCACAACTTCATTATTGGCGTCCCGAACGAGTTTCGCCGATAGTCGACCACCAATGCCCTTACTGCCGGCAATTATATCTGCTACCACTGTTTGGGATGCTTCCCAAACTGAAGTACTATAAATTTTATCGCCTATAGCCTTGTTTTTCCTGAGAGCCACAGCGCCCAGAGCAATCGCTGAGGCCGCTAAAAGTATCTTTTTTCTTCTTTCCAGATTCTCAATTGATAATGTCATAACCAAATTGTAACAACAATTTCATCAATCACTGCAACCTTTTAACTTCAGTGTCGCGTTGCCAGATGGCTTCCAGCTCTTGTTTACTTTTTTCGGCTATTTTTTCGATTTTTTGCTCTTCTCTTTGGCGAATCTTAAAAATCCGCAGAACTCTTTTGTACGCTCTTAGATACTGCTTGGTCATTAGCTGATAGTTAAAAAGCTTACGCGCGCGTCTAGCTATATATTCTCTATCCATCACAAAACACCTCTCCATCTGGTGATAGCCCTCTACAAAATCTTCCACCAGAAGGCCGGTTTTACCTTCCTCTATGAGTTCCGGCATCGAACCACGCTCTATAGCTATGGTCGGTGTGCCGCAATAAGCGGCCTCTAAAACACTTAGGCCAAAGGGTTCGCGAAATGTCCCCGTTGGATGTAAATTGAGCTTGGCCTTGCTTAAGACTTTTATAACTTCCTTATTATTCAACTCTCCCAGAAATTCAACTAGTGGATGGCGGAAATACTTTTTAACTTCTGTTTTAAAATAGTCGTCGCCCAAATAATCTATCTTGCCGGCAACTTTGATTTTGATGCCATAGTTAATAGCCAGCTCTATAGCCAAATGGGGATTTTTTTCACGATCTAGCCGGCCGACAAAACAAACATAGTCCTTCGGTCGTTTTACTACGGGAAAAATGGAGGGGTCTTCGCCATTATATACAGCACCCACCCATTGGAGGCTAGGATAAGCCTCTTGCTGATTTTTAGAGATTGAAGCAAAAAATAACCCTTTACGACTTCTATAATAATCAAACTTCTTAAAAATTATGGGGCCATGCAATGTTGTCAAATTTGGAAAATCCTCAAATTCACCTACGTCAATGTCATGGGAGTGAATAATATCGATTCGGTGGAGATTGGCTTCCAGTAGTTCGATAGTTTCTTTGTGGATTTTTTTAAGCCTTTTTTCAAAGGCGGGCACGCCGGCTTTGGTGCGCGGAAAGAAGATATGCTTATCAACTATAGGAATAAGCTCGCAGCCGGGTTTAGAATCTCCTGGCCCAAACAAAATCGGCTCATGCCCGGCCTCCTTAAGACCTTTAATCAAGTAATAAATCACTCTTTCCGTACCGCCGTATTTGGGCGGTGGAATAGGAATATACGGTCCAGCCACAATCGCCACACGCATCACACAACCTCCGGTTGTTTCATGCTTCCTGTTTCATGTTTCATCTGTTAACTCGTAGGGGTAATCGGGGTAACGGGCATTAAGAGTAATGGGCGTTTTTAATCTGCCGACTCTGGGAATGTGAGCTATGACTTCCTTTTCCAACTTTTTTTGCCATGGCTTTTGCTTTACTTTCCCAACCCTTAGACCAGGTCGGCGATCGGCGGTAATCGCTAAAATGGCCGAAACCGTCCAGGCCTGAATACTTTCTGGCACATTAGTGCTTTTGACCAATATGGCGTGTGTATGGCGATGAGCAAAAGAAGAAGCACCGAGCACCCGGCCGCGAGCATCAACATATAAGAATTCAGGATAGCCGCGACTTTTGCGCACAACGTTAAGTAAACGATTCTCGAGTTGTGTGGCTAGTTCGGGAAAGCCATGACGGCGCAAGCCTTTGGCGATATCATACGTTTCTTTCGGCCAGGAAATATAAGAACCGTGATAATCCCAAAATGGTACCAGATTGGCCTCACTTAGCGCTCGGCTGCGAATGCCGGCATCAGTTAAGAAATCGGTGCCCATAATTTCTCTGACTATGCCGCTAATATGTTCTTGCTGCAGAACGCTATCAAGTTTGTCGAAAAAGTAGGAGTTAAGAAGAGAAGCCGGGTTAGCAGTAATAGTTCGAATTATTCTTAAATTACCATCTTGGTCATAATCGGCGCCAAGAGCAAAATAGCTTCTTTCGGGCAACCATAAAAGCTTAATTGTTTTATCTCGCAGCTGGTTCGCCTTTCTGGTTAGCTCTTCTGCTCGTTTTGGCAATAACTTAGCCGCCGCTATTAGAGCATCATAAGCTAAACCCTGGACTTCGATAGAAGTAACCGGGCGGGAATGGTTAACCGAGCGACCGTTTTCATGAACATAAAATTCATCAGAATCTTTCCAAGCTTGATTTTTAATACCTACTGGGGTGTGAGTTCGGTATTCCAAAAGACCACTTTCCGAAATATCAATTTTTTCTTCCAGCCATGAAAGCGCATCTTTCAGAGCATCAAACATGGTTGTTGCTTGGCCGTCTCGGCGAATAATTTCTTTATCTAAAATCGTCGGGCCATAAAAATCACAGTATTCGCCGAGAGTACGAATAAAATGAGGCGTTGCATCAACCGAGCCGAAATAAATCATGCTGGCATCCGTTCCACCCCAGCGCCGGCTTAATTTCTCAAAAATCTCTAACGGCCGGCCGCTTAAAGGACACTCGTCAACAATTTTGGTGCGATACTCGTGCATTATTTTGCCAGGCTCTTCGTCGTTAACGCTGTCGTGGGAGAGGCCCTGTAAATTGGCAAGAGTAATTAAAATGCGTTTCACCAGCTGCGGTTTGAGCGTCATTAAATCTTCGGCCACCACCAATGAGTCCCGGCCAAAGACCGCCCCACGGAAAAGAGTGTCGCTACTGGCATAGACGCCTAAACCTTTTTTAGACACCACCGATCTGATTGCCAAAGCCGGCGGCAACTGCAACTTAGGCTTTCTGATAAGTCTGCCAATAGCTTTATGAATTACAACCTTCACCACAAGAAATAATTTATCACCTTTTTAAAATAGGTTACAGGGTGGAAGATTATACAAATTACTTGACTTGTTAAGTAATTTTATTTGTTTTTAGCGATTATGCCCTCGGCGACGTTGGGTGGCACGTCGGCATAGTGATCAAGCTCCATAGAACTAGAGGCTCGCCCTTGCGTCATGCTGCGCAAGCGAGTGGTGTAGCCAAACATCTCACCTAGTGGCACAAAAGCCGTAATTTGTTTAATACCCGGGCTTAAATCTTCCATACTTTCAATTCGCCCGCGCTTCGAGTTGAGATCGCCAATTACATCACCCATAAACTCTTCCGGAGTAATGGCTACCAGCTTCATAATTGGTTCCAGCAGGACTGGTGCAGCTTTTTTAACGGCATCCTGCAGTGCTATGCTGCCGGCAATTTTAAAGGCTAGTTCTGAGGAGTCAACCTCATGGAAGCTACCATCATACAGCTCCACCTTAACATCAACCACCGGATAGCCGGCAATCACGCCGTTAGCCATAGCCTCTTCTATGCCGGCCTGGACAGCCGGAATAAACTCGGCTGGAATATTGCCGCCTTTGATACTGTTAATAAATTTAAATCCTTTGCCAGCTTCATTTTGAAAAATCCGAATTAAGCAGTGGCCGTATTGGCCGCGGCCGCCGGTCTGGCGAATGTATTTACCTTCGGCCTCCACGCCATCTCTGCGAATAGTCTCTCGGTAAGCAACTTGCGGCTGACCAACATTGGCATCAACTGTAAATTCGCGCTTCATGCGATCAACGATAATTTCCAGGTGCAGCTCGCCCATGCCGGAAATAATTGTTTGGCCGGTTTCGTGATCAACTTTAATGCGGAAAGTTGGGTCTTCTTCCGCCAGCCGCTGCAAGGCGGTGCTCATTTTTTCCTGGTCGGCTTTGGTTTTTGGCTCAATGGCAATCGAAACCGGTGGCTCGGGAAAATGAATGCTTTCTAAGATTATGGGGTGATTAGGGTCAGATAGAGTATTGCCGGTAGATGTACCTTTCAGGCCAACAATAGCTGCTATGTCACCGGCTTCTACTTCGGCAACATCCTCACGCTTATCAGCATGCAGCCGGACAATCCGGCCAACTCTTTCACGCTGGCCGGTTGAACTATTTAGGATGTAGCTGCCGGCCGTAACCTTACCCGAGTAACACCTGAAAAAGACCAGCTTGCCGACAAACGGATCGGTAGCTATCTTAAAAGCCAAAGCTGTAAATGGCTCGGCAGGGGACGGCTGACGTTCGGCTTCATCACCTGTTTTAGGATTGGTGCCCCATGTGCTACCGCGGTCCAGTGGGCTTGGCAAAAAGTCGGTAATGGCATCAAGCAGTTTTTCAACTATAACTCCTCGGCCGTCGCCGCCGCTCACGGCAAAGAACTGACTAGATAGTACGGCTTTGCGTATCGCTAGGCGGATTTCGTCTTCGCTTAGGCTTTTTTCGCCTTGCTCGAGATATTTTTCCAAAATCACATCATCAGATTCTACCGCCGCCTCAATCAGCAAACTGCGATAACGGGTAGCTTTTTCTTTAATGTCGTCGGGGATCTCGCCCTCTATCAGCTCATGATCGGTGTAATTTTTATAAGTGTAGGCGCGCATTGTAATCAGATCAACTACGCCGTTGACCGACTGCTCAAATCCGATTGGTAAATGAATGGGCAGCGCCCGTCGGTTCAAGCGGTTATGAATACTTTCCAGGCTTTTATAAAAGTCGCCGCCGGTTTGATTAATTTTATTAATAAAACAAATGCGTGGCACATTATATTTATCCGCCTGGCGCCAAACTGTTTCAGATTGAGATTCGACACCCATTTTGCCGTCAAAAACAACTACAGCGCCGTCAAGCACGCGCAGCGAGCGTTCTACCTCAACCGTAAAGTCAATGTGGCCAGGCGTATCAATAATGTTAATTTTGTGATCTTTCCAGAAACAAGTCACGGCCGCGGCCGTAATGGTGATGCCGCGCTCTTTTTCCTGGGCCATCCAGTCGGTAGTTGTTTCGCCTTTATGAACCTCGCCGATTTTATGTTTTAGGCCGGTGCGGTACAAAATACCTTCGGTGGTAGTAGTTTTACCGGCGTCAATATGAGCAATAATACCGATATTTCTGACTCTCTCTAGTGGATACTTAGTCTCAGCCATAATTTGTTCCTTTAGTCATCATCCCAGTAAGGAGATTGTAATATTCTTTTCCAGCCTGGTTTAAGCTTGGTGGCTTCATCAATACTTCGAATACACATCAGTTTGCCCAATACTTCTGCGGGCCCTGAGCACTTCTGGCCGTAAGGTACTAATCCTCTTTCCGGTTCCACGCAGTCAGGACATCTTTCGCCAGCATAGTATATCTTATGTCCCTCTCCCTCGCCAGGCATCCTGCCACACCTCCTAACGTGCAAAGTGGGCGAAAGCTCGGTTGGCTTCAGCCATCCTATGCGTGTCTTCGCGCTTCTTAACCGCCGCGCCACTGTTGTTGTAGGCATCAACCAGCTCGGCTGATAGGCGATCTTCAATCGGTATTCCCTTGCGACCACGGGCGGCGGCTACCAACCACATGATTGTTAAATGCTGCTGGCGCTGACTTTTAACTTCAAAGGGGATTTGGTAGTTAGCGCCACCAACTCGGCGCGAACGCGTCTCTAGATGCGGCTGGATGTTCTTAAACGCCTGCTCTAAAACTTCAAGTGGGTTCTGGACTTTAAGCTTATCGGCCGCTTTTTGCATGGCGTTGTAAACAGTACGCTCTGCTATTTGCTTTTTACCATCAAGCATTATACGGTTTATAAGCTTTGTTACCTGCTTACTGTTATACAACCGGTCAGGCTCTACTTCTCGAACAAGTGATTTAGTAACCTTACGCGGCATTAGGCAACCTCCGATGGAACAACATTTTATTTTCCTTTTTTAGTTCCATACTTTGAGCGACCTTTCTTGCGGTCTTGCACTCCTTGCAGATCTAAACTACCTCTCACAATATGGTAGCGCACGCCTGGCAGATCTTTGACCCGGCCACCGCGAACTAATACCACAGCATGCTCCTGCAGGTTGTGGCCTTCGCCGCCAATATAAGCCCACACCTCTTGACCGGAAGTCAAGCGAACGCGAGCCACTTTTCTAAGGGCCGAATTTGGTTTTTTAGGAGTTTTGGTAGTCACCCGAATAGCTACACCCCGCTTAAAAGGCGCCGGCTTTTCATAGCTGGCAGTTTTAAGATTGTTAACCACGCGCTGCAAGGCCGGTGATTTTGACTTTTTGCTCACCGACTTGCGACGCTTCCGAATTAACTGATTAACTGTAGGCATAGAACGCTATTTTACCAGGTTTACTCCTTAGCCTCAACCGTTTCTGCTTTTTTGCTTCGGGCGCCGGTACCGACCGGGATCAGACGGCCCAGGATAACATTCTCTTTCAAGCCATACAGGTGATCTACCTTACCGCTGGTGGCCGCTGCAATTAACACCCGTGTTGTGTCCTGGAACGAAGCCGCCGACAAGAAAGATTCTGTGCTCAAGGAGGCCTTGGTGATGCCCAAAAGTAACTGATTGTACCTGGCTGGACGCTTGCCTGCAGCCTCCAACTTGGCATTAGCCTCATCAACAGTCCATCTGCTAATTACATCGCCAACTATGAACTCGCTGTCGCCGGCATCTTCAATCTGCACCCGGCTAAACATCTGCCGCACAATCACCTCTAGGTGCTTATCAGCAATTGTCTGGCCCTGGCTGGCGAAGATATAAAGCACTTCGTTCATAATGTAGCGTTGCGTTTCTTCAATGCCGCGCAGTTGCATTAAGCTGTGCAGGTTAATTGAACCGCTTGTTAACCGCTGGCCGGCCTCAACCATGTCGCCGTCTTCGACAACCAGCTGCCTAAATGTCGGGATTTCGTAGCGCATGATGCTTTTAGCGGTCGGCGCTACAGTAATAGCTCCCTTATCAACACTTACCTTACCGGTAAATGGCGCCGTAATTGGTTCTGAGCTGTCCTCAAAAGCCGCAATTACGTCTCCCGCATTAACCTCGTCGCCATTGGCAACTTTGGCCTGTTTTTCGCCCAGCTCAAAACTGACCTTCTTTTGTTTTTTAGCGGTGACTTGGACAATGTAATTATCGCCTTCTTCCCAAACATTGGCTAGGCCCGTGATATCCGAAAGAAAAGCCTGGCCCTTTGGTGTTCGAACTTCCAAGAGCTCTTCTACGCGAGTTAGACCTTGGGTTACGTCGTCACCGGCAGTGACTGCACCGGCGCGGTGTTTGGAGTCCAAAGACAGTTGCGTGCCCGGCTCGCCAATGCTTTGGGCGGCAATCACGCCGATTGGATGGTCCGAAGCCACCAGTTCACCGGTAGCCAGATCAATACCATATGATTTGCGGGCTATACCGCGAGACATAGTGCAGGATAAAACGCTCATAATTTTTACTCTCTCAACAGATGTATCCGACTCAATCGCTTGCGCAATATCATGTGTAATCAACTGCCCACGCTTAAGGTGTTTTTTGACACCTTCAGCCACGTAGCGGCCTTCCAGGCGCGCACCAAAGCTGGTACCAATAACTTCCGAATCTGACCGATAGACAGTAAAACCCGGATCGTCATCATCAACATCAACCGTAAAAACATCTTGAGCAACATCAACCAAGCGGCGAGTAAGATAACCGGAATCAGCAGTGCGCAGGGCAATATCAACTAACGATTTGCGTGTACCACGAGTGGCCGCAAAGTACTCTAGCGGGTCAAGACCATTTTTGTAGTTAGAGCGCACTGGCAGCTCAATAGCGTGCCCGGTAGCATCAGCAAAAGTGCCCAACATGCCAACAGACATTTTCATTTGGTTGATGTTACCACGGGCACCGGATGCCACAGCGATAGACATCGTATTATCTTCGGTGGCAAACTGCTCGGCCAGCGCTTTCTCAACTTGAGCGTCAACATTGGTCCATGTTTCGACGGTCAAACGGTAGCGCTCATCATCCGTGATAAAGCCTTCATTAAATTGCTTAGAAATTTCAGCTGCTCTTTTTTCGCCGTCAGATACAATCTGGCGCAAGCCCCTAATATCTTGGAAATCTTCCATGCCAATGGAGGTGCCCGAGAAGGTAGCGTAGCTAAAACCCAGATTCTTTAAGTCATCGGCAATGCGGGCTGTTTCCTCCTGGCCGTATTTTTGGTATGTCAGACTCATTACCCTATCTAGTTTCTTACTAGTCATTGGCTCGTTTTGGAATGGAAAATCCTCTGGGAAAATCTCATTAAAAAGCAGGCGGCCAAGCGTTGTTTCGCGGAGCTGCCCCCTAAAGACAACTTTTATAGGTGATTGCAGTTTTAATTTGCCTTGCTCAAAGGCAAACAAAGCCTCGTCTAAGCTGTCAAATAGGCGCGGCTTTTCCGAGTCCATACCTGGACGCTGGTATGTCAGATAATAGCAGCCAAGAACAATATCCTGCGAAACATGCAAAATCGGCGAGCCATCGGCAGGTTTAAGCAGGTTCTTACTGGAAACCATAATTTCGTGCGCCTCATCTTGGGCAGAGTCAGCCAGTGGCAGATGAACAGCCATTTGGTCGCCGTCAAAGTCGGCATTAAAACCTTTACAAACCAGCGGGTGCAGCTGAATCGCCTTACCTTCAATTAAAACCGGCTGAAAGGCTTGAATACTAAGACGGTGCAGGCTTGGCGCACGGTTAAGAAGCACATATTTATTTTTGATGACCTCATCCAGCGCGTCCCAAACAACGCCTTCGCTGGCCTCAATCATGCGGGTGGCGCTACGAATGTTATGAGCCAGTTCAGCGTCAATTAAATGGCCGATTACAAACGGCTTAAACAGCTCCAGCGCCATAGCCTTGGGTATACCACACTGGTGCATCTTAAGTTCTGGACCAGACACAATTACGCTGCGGCCGGAATAGTCAACCCGCTTACCAAGCAAGTTTTGGCGAAAGCGGCCTTGCTTACCGCGCAGCATATCGCTCAAACTCTTAAGCCGGCGGCGCTGGCCGGTAGCTGCCACCGCCCGGCCGGATCTAGCGCTGCTATTATCAATCAGTGCGTCAACTGCTTCTTGCAGCATGCGCTGCTCGTTGCGGCGAATTACTTCCGGCGCATTAAGCTCGATTAACTTCTTAAGCCGGTTATTGCGGTTAATTACCCGGCGGTAAAGATCGTTAAGATCGCTGGTGGCAAAACGGCCACCAGTAAGTTGCACCATAGGCCGCAGATCCGGCGGAATTACCGGCAAAACCGATACACACATGCTGCTTGGCTTAATGCCGGCGCGGTGCATGCTCTCGAGCAGCCGCAACCGCTTCATAATTTTCTTCTTACGTTGGCCTTTAGCTTCTTCGGCCTCTTTAGAAAGAGATTTAATCAGTTTGGATAGATCGATCTCTTCCAAAAGCTCGCGCAAAGCCACCCCGCCCATACCTACTTTGATAGCAGACTGCAGCTCGTTTGGCAGGTTGCGGTAATCGGTTTCAGATAGTAAGTTCAGCTTCTCCAAGCTGCTGGCCTGGTTTCTGAATTCTTCGGCCTCAACTGCCAGTTGCTCAAGCTCCTTGGTTTGGGCTTCGGCCAGCTCTCGGATATTGGCAGCTTTTTTGGCGGCAGCTTTTTCATAGCGCTCTTTGATTTTGGCCTCTTTGGCTTTAAGCTCGGCCTCAAAATCGGCTATGGCTTTATCTTTTTTCTCCTTATCAATACCTTTTATGATATAGCTGGCAAAATAAGCCACTCGCTCTAAGTTTTTAACTGTCATGCCAAGCACTAGACCCATGGCAGATGGAGCGCCGCGCAAAAACCAGATATGGGCAACCGGCGAGGCCAAGTTTATGTGACCCATGCGCTCGCGGCGCACAATACTACGGGTAACAATTTCGCCGCGTTTATCGACTGCCATATCGCGGCTGCGAATACCTTTATATTTGGCATCATGAGGGTTAATGTCTTTAACCGGACCAAAAATACGCTCGTCAAACAAACCGTCGCGCTCCGGTTTTTGGGTGCGGTAGTTGATTGTCTCCGGTTTGGTAACCTCGCCGTAACTCCATTCCAGAATGTCTTCCGGAGAGGCTATGGCTAGCCGCACAGCGTCAAAATCGCTAATATTGGTACCCCTGCCTCGTCCGCTATAAGTCCGTATCATTAAATCTCCTCCTCTTCGTCGGTGGCAACCGGGATCATACCGGCATCGGCTAGCGATATATCATCAGGCATCACGCCCGCTACAACAGCTGCTTGATCAACCATATCCTGACCGGCCGAGATGGCCGGGGCATGCTTGGCTTCGTCTTTGATGTTCTCGGCTAGTATCTCTTCGGCATCAACCACTTTGCCTTTTTCCATCAAATCAACTTTCAGTCCCAGGCCTTGCAGCTCCTTAACCAACACGTTAAAGCTTTCCGGCACCTTTGGCGCCTGGATTTCAGTACCTTTGATAATCGATTCATAAGCTTTAGCGCGGCCATAAACATCGTCAGATTTAATGGTCAGCATTTCTTGCAGCGTATGAGCAGCGCCATAGGCTTCCAGTGCCCACACCTCCATCTCGCCGAAGCGCTGGCCGCCGTTTTGGGCTTTACCGCCAAGTGGCTGCTGGGTAACCATAGTGTAAGGGCCGGTGGAGCGAGCATGGATTTTGTCAGACACCATGTGGTTAAGCTTGATAATGTACATGTAGCCGACGGTAGTACGCTCGCGAAAGGCTTCGCCACTGCGACCGTCATATAATTGCTGCTTACCATCTTCAGGCAGACCGGCTTGTTTTAGTAAATCCTGAATCTTCTTAATCGGCACACCGCTAAAGGCCGGGCTGGCTACCTTAAAGCCCAGGGCATAAACTGCCATACCTAAGTGAGTTTCAAACAATTGCCCAATGTTCATGCGTGAGGGCACGCCAAGTGGGTTAAGAATAATATCAACCGGTGCGCCGTTTTCTGTAAACGGCATATCTTCAACCGGCAAAATTCTGGCAATCACACCTTTATTGCCGTGGCGCCCTCCCAATTTATCGCCAACAGCAATCTTGCGCATTTGCGCCACAAACACCTGGATTTGCATAATGACGCCGGCTTTTAGTTCATGACCTGAAGCGCGACTAAAAACCTTAACGCCAACTACTTTGCCGTGGCGACCGGTGCTCATGCGCTGTGAAGTATCACGCACTTCTTTAGCTTTTTCGCCAAAGATAGCTCGCAGTAATCTCTCCTCACTGGAAAGTTCTTGCTCGCCTTTAGGCGTAATTTTACCAACCAAGATGTCGCCGGGATGAACCTCAGCGCCAATCCGCACAATACCATCCTCATCCAGATGGCGCAGTGCATCCTCCGAGACATTAGGGATATCGCGCGTCACAATTTCCGGACCCAATTTTGTCTCGCGTACCTCTGTCATGTAGTCCACTATATGGATTGAGGTCAGCGTGTCATCCTCTACCAGCCGGCGAGAAATAACAATGGCGTCTTCAAAGTTGTAACCTGACCAAGGCATAAAGGCCACCATTAAATCTTTGCCAAGCGCCAACTCGCCACCGGCGATGCTCATTCCCTCAATTAGGGGTTGGCCGGCCTTGACTTTATCGCCGCTGTTAACCACTAGCACTTGGTTAATCGAGCTGCCTTCATTGCTGCGGGCAAAGTGCATTGGTTTATAAGTGGCTCTTTTGCCTGATTTATACTTGATCACTACCTGATCAGAAGCGGCGCGAATGACTTCACCGTCTTCTTCAGCTAGAACCATCTGGCCGCTGTTGCGGGCCACAATTGACTCAAAACCGGTACCCACAATCGGCGCTTCCGGCTTAATTAGTGGTACGGCCTGACGCTGCTGGTTCGAGCCCATCAAAGAACGCAGCACGTAGTTTTTCTCGACAAACGGGATTAAACCGGCGCTACTGCCAATGGTTTGCGCGCGGGCGGCATCCATATGCGTAACCTCATTGGCATCAACCTCTCCGGGGTTTAGCCGTACGCGGGCGCTGACGCGCGATCCCACAAAATAACCGCGCTCATCAATTTCATTACCGCCACCGGCAATAATGGCTCGTTCTTCTTCGTCGGCATCAAGATAGACAATCTCGTCTGTAACCTTAGCTTTAACCGGCCAGGTTTTTTGACTTTTGATAGCCGCTAGTTTTTTGCCAGCCGCCGGCGTAATGGTGGCGCCGGCCTTAACGATCACCGTGCCGCGCTCGTTTTCTAGGTTAACCGCCGCAATATGACCAGTAGCCTCACGAGGTGTAACGGCATTAATAACCCTGCGGTAGGGTGTTTCTATAAAGCCGTATTCGTCAATACGCGCGTAACTGGCCAAATTAAGCACCAGGCCGATATTGGCGCCTTCCGGTGTTTCCACGGGGCAAATGCGGCCATAATGGGTGGCGTGCGCGTCTCTAACCTCAAAGCCGGCCCTTTCCCGGCTTAAGCCACCCGGCCCCATAGAGCTTAAACGGCGCTTATGCGCCAGCTCGGAAAGCGGATTAACTTGATCCATAAACTGTGAAAGCTGACTTGAGGCAAAAAACTCGCGCACCGCTGCCACCACTGGTCGGGCATTAATCAGTTGGGCTGGCGTAACCGTCTCGATTTCGCTCATACTCATGCGGTCTTTGGCATTGCGCTCCATGCGCAACAGTCCGATTCTAAACTGACGCTGCACCAGCTCACCCACCAGTTTTACGCGGCGGTTAGCTAATGAATCGATTTCATCGGCCGGTTCCTGAGTGTTATTGAGCCTGATAATTTCCGCGATGATAGCCTTAAGATCGTCTATGCGCACCACGCGGTTTTTGATGGTATTTGGCACATCCATATCAAGCCGTTTGTTAATTTTGTAGCGGCCAACACGGCCAAAATCAAAGCGCTTATAGTTATAAAGCATGTTATCCAGCATGGAACGGGCATTATCAACGGTGGCCAGATCGCCCGGACGCAAGCGGCGGTAAACCTCAATTAAGGCTTCGTTGGCGCTGTGGGCTGGGTCTTTTTCCAATGTAGCATCAATATAATTGACCTCTCCCTGGTCAACATGGGCAAAAGCTTCTTTAATCTGTTCTTTTGTCAGTCCCAGTGCTTGCAGCAGAGTGGTGACGGGAATCTTGCGTTTGCGGTCAATTTTGACGTACATAGCGCCGCCACTGGCTGTCTCGAACTCCAGCCACGCACCGCGTGTTGGGATAACTTTAGCGCCATAAAGACTTATTGTGCCGTGCGGTTCGGCCGTAAAGAAAACGCCAGCTGAACGAATCAGCTGGCTAACCACCACCCGTTCAGCGCCATTAATAATAAATGTACCGCGGGTAGTCATCCACGGGTAATCGCCAAGATAAATTTCCTGCTCTCTAACTTCGCCAGTAACTTTATTGGTCAGTTCGACCACTGCCTTCAGCGGCGCTTCATAGCTAACATTGTTCTCATGCGCCTCGGCTTCTGTCAGCTTAGGCACGTCAAAATGGTATTTTTTAAAGCTTAAGGATAATTTAGTACCGGTATAATCATCAATTGGATTAACTTCTTCAAATAGCTCTCCCAGCCCCTCTTTCACAAACCATGAAAAGGAACTACTTTGATGCGAGACTAAATCTGGCGGATTTAAAACAGTGTCTGTTTTGGTAAAGTACTGCCGCAAAAGCTACACTCCCCTTGTTAGGTATCTATATAATTATAATTTTTGCCAATTTATCGCTTTTAGCGAAGCCCACTACATTAGGTGCACAAAAAATAACACCAAAGTACACTACTTCTTGCCTTCAAGGATATAGAATGGACAGTGAAGAATCAAGGAGTAAAACTAAAAAAAATGTTGTAGAATTATCAACTAAACCAGGGTTGGCTTTTTGAGGGCAGCTTTGCGGGTGTCTATCACTTTGTCTACCAGGCCGTATTTTTTAGAGTCTTCGGCTGTCATCCAAAAGTCGCGGTCAGCGTCCTTCTCGATTTTTTCGTATGTCTGGCCGGTGTTTTTAGTCAAAATTTCAATCAGTCTCTTTTTAATATCCTGCATTTCACGTAATGTAATTTCTAGCTCTGTAACAGATGTGCGCTCGCGGCCGCTGCTCCACGGCTGGTGAATCATAGTTTTGGAGTTTGGCAAAATCAAACGCTTGCCTTTAGTGCCGTTGCTTAAAAGAACAGCCCCCATACTGGCCTGCATACCTATACCTACCGTCTGAATATCGCACTTTACGTAATTCATGGTGTCAATAATGGCCAGGCCGTCATAAACGCTGCCGCCGGGTGAGTTGATATAAAAGATAATGTCTTTTTCAGGATTTTCGTTTTCCAAAAAAAGCATCTGGGCGATTACAAGGTTGGCGGTATGCTCGTCAATCGGTCCGCCCAAAAAGACAACGCGGTCGCGCAGCAGGCGACTATAAATATCATAAGCTCTCTCAAACCGACCTTCCTGCTCAATGACAGTTGGAACTAAAATCTGAGCTTGTGGTTTGTGCATACGCTCCATTGTACCACAAATTAGCACTCGCAGGTCAAGAGTGCTAATTTAACTAGCGTAATCGGTGAGCTTGGCGACTGTCTTTTCGGTAAGCAGGCGGGCTTCGATGTCGCGGCGGGCTTGCGGTTTATCAAGCTCGGCTTGCATTTGTTCATCTTTGTATTGGCCTTTTAGCAGTTTAATCCTGGTATCGATTTCACCAGGTGCGACCGAAATACCCTCTTTATCAGCAATTTCACCCAAAATGATGCCAGCCTTGATCCGTTCTTCAGAGCGTGGCCGTTGTCTGTTGCGGTGCTCCTGCTCCGTTATTCCTTCATCTTTGAGGTGCTCCTCCCATGTCTGGCCACG
Source organism: uncultured Candidatus Saccharibacteria bacterium (assembly GCA_964639445.1). GTDB lineage: Bacteria > Patescibacteriota > Saccharimonadia > Saccharimonadales > UBA10212 > 2-01-FULL-49-22. Next base: position 15,427 of record CAZXDA010000002.1, on the reverse strand, counting down.
CAGCACTAAGTCTCTTTTTTCTTCCTCTTCTAGCCGAGCTACATCCTCATCAATCATACTCCCAGGTATCTCTACTTTCGATTTAGCAACAATTGCGCTAATTAGACGATTTTCAAAATCGCGCTCAGCAGCCAGCTGCTTTTGGGAGGTTAGATGTTTTTTAATGTCAGCTTTCAGCTCAGCCAGAGTCTTAAACGGCCCAATTTTAGCGGCAAAAGCATCATCAACTTTTATAGTCTTATCGGCTTTTTTCTGCTCAACTAAATTCTGCTTCAACTCTTTAATGACCTGGTTAACGTCTTTGATAGTCGCGCTGGCTGGTTTTTTCTCAAGTTTTATCTTTTTGTAGTCGGGCAGTGTAATTTTACCGATAGTATCTGTCTCGACTTCGATTCCCATATCACTAAAAGGTACGAACTTTTTAATCTGGACGTTCGGCTGGCCGACCGGCCGCAAATTTTCCTGCTGCACCGCTTGACCGTATAACTGGTTAAGCGCATGCTCCATAAATTCATCAAGCAATAGCCGCTGCTCAACATGCTTCTCAATCAGAGCCATTGGTGCCGTGCCAGCTCTAAAGCCAGGCACCTTTACCGTGTGCCTAAAATGCGCCAAAGTGTGCTGTTTGATTGGTCCAAGGTCGGCGGTATCAGCCGAAATCACAAGTTTAATTCTAGTCGGACTTACATCCGTTTTCTCCACTCTCATGACTCAATGATTATAACTGAAGTTCTTTTTCTTTGCCCGAAGATAAATCCTTAACACGGGCGGAGTTTGAGGCAACTTCTTTTTCGCCGATAAAAATTACTTCCTTAACGCCGGCTTTTTCGGCTGCGCGGATTTTGTTATCGATTTTGCGGTCGGTTAAATCTATAGCCACGTTCATTTTTTGGCGCAATTTGGCAAGCAACGGCTGGGCCTGTTTATAAACATCGCCTATCAGAATTATCCGAGCCTCAATTTCTGATTCCAATTTCGGCAGAAGCTTATGTCCTTCCAGGAAATTTTTTAGCGTCACGTCTCCCATGCCAAAGCCCACCGTCGGTACCGGCTCTACGCCAAATTCGGCCACCAGCCCATCATAGCGGCCACCACCAAACATTGCCCGATTATTCTCCGGATCAGTATCAAACACTTCAAAAACAATATCTGTGTAGTACTCCAGCCCGCGAATGATATTGGGATCAAAAACGGCACTACTGACGCCAGAATTACTTAACAAGTCAAGTAATTTAGACATTGCTTCCGGCGCTTGACGATTTTCAAGAAAGTCTAGCAGCTGCCTGGCTTTATCTTCCCCCACTATTTCTTTAAAACTGATCTTGAATTCTTCCGGATCGATTTTGGCCTGCCTATCAAGTAGTTGTAGACACTGGTGTTTTTGTTCGGAGCTTAAGCCAAGATTATCAAGCTGCTCGTTTAGATGCTTTCGGCTATTGATACGGATTTCGTACATCTTGGGCTTAGCGCCTAATGCTTTTAGGATTGAATCGGCAATCAAAATGATTTCGTGCTCGGCCTCGATGCCTTCGACACCAAAAACATCAACGTTCAGCTGGTAGTGTTCGCGCAGGCGGCCGCGTTGCGGGCGCTCATAGCGCCAAAGGTTAGGGATCGAATACCAACGTAGTGGATAGGCCAGTTCTTGCCGGCGTGCGGCCACCATTCGGCTGACGGATGGTGTCATCTCTGGCCGAATAGCTATTTTGCGTCCGCCACGGTCTTCAAAGCTGTAAATCTGCTCATTAACCAACTCTTCGCCGCTCTTGGCAGCATAAATTTCAAACGGCTCCAAAAGCGGCGCGTCATATTCATCATAACCAAATCTTTCTACAACCTGTCGTAGCTTTCCAAATATATATTTCTGGAGGCGTTTATCCTCAGGATAAAAGTCGCGCGCACCTTTATATGGTTGTGTAGAGAGAGGCATTAATGCTATTTTAGCACTAGTATGTCAAAACCCAGACCTCGCCGCGGCTCGCCGCTTGCCTATACGCCGGCTTGGGATCTTTTTAAGCCAAGTAAAGACTTAGTATTAAAGCACATTTGGATATTTGGGCCGATTTACGCGGTTTTTGTGCTTTTTTCTATCCATTCCTGGATATGGACGCCGGCCAAACCCGAAGCCGGCCGCCATTGGTGGAATTATAACTATGTCAGTACGCCGTCCGGCCCAGGCCCGGTCTTTTTAAACTATTCTTTTGTAGGCTTCACGATCTTTTGGCTTCTTATAAGTGTAGCGGTGGGCACAATCGCCCAAATTATGGCGCAAAGAGCCCAGCTTGACGCCGCCCAAGATAAAACGCCGACATTTGATAAACTGTGGGCCACGGTTAAGGAGCTCGGGTGGCGAATACTGGGGCTCTACATAGTTACTACATTAGTAATTATTGTCGGTTTTATTCTATTGATTATTCCCGGCTTGTTTATGGTCAAACGGTATTATCTGGCGCCCTATGTGATGCTCGACCAAAAAATCGGCATCCGCGAAGCTATGGACAAAAGTGCCGCCATTAGCAAACCGTTTAGCGCCATCTGGGGTGTAGTTTTGGTTGGGATTTTGTTTAGCTTAATTTCAATAATTCCATTTATCGGCTGGTTGATCTCGTTTGCGCTATTGATGCTCTATTCGGTCGCGCCTGCTTTGCGTTATCAAGAACTCAAGAAAGTTCAGGGGTAGTCTGTACTAGTCGTACGTTATAATTAAATTATAACGTACAGCAGCGGGAAAACTGGTAAAATAGTACTGGCAGCCAGTAGTGGGCGAGTGGTGGAATGGTAGACACGCTAGGTTTAGGACCTAGTGGGAGCAATCCCATGGAGGTTCAAGTCCTCTCTCGCCCACCAACAGTTTTCAGCTTAGACAACACGTATATCCGACGGCCTCTGTAACCGAGGTCTTTTTGGTTTGAGTCCTCTATGCTCAGATAAGTGGAGGTCCATCTTTTAACTCAAACCATCCCGAAGATGCTCATGCTTGCAAGAGAGGCCATGTAGCGCGCACTATAGAAATGTGAAAGTTACATTCTGGCACCATCTCGGCAACTTCTTCTATTCAAATTTCTTCGTTGGTCTGGTGGCTCTCGGCGTCGGGGTAGCAGCCTACAGCGTGTATCGAAGAAGGAGACGAGATGTAAAGCGAGACGCTGCAAACGTCATCTTGCTTGAGATAGAGAGCGCCGAGCAGCAGCTCCAAGCCGTCAACCAAACTCAGGCACAGTTACCTGACACACTCCCAGAGACGATCTTCCTTATGAAGAACTCGAGCTGGGAGAAATATCGATATCACTTCGTTCGAGACTTTGACAGAAACGAGTGGGACAAGATCACAGACTTCTACGATAAGTGCAGACGATACGACGAAGCTGTCGTCTACAACAACTCACTCTTTAAGGCTAACCACCGCAACTGGGCTTCGAATCTCTATCGAGTGCTTGCTGAATACGCACGAGAGCACGCAGACAAGATGGTAGAGGCAAAAGATAACGACAAGCCAGCACTAGAAGATGCATATATCAATAGGCGTAAGACACTCATAGAAACGTATACAAACGTCGATGAAAAGCACACCTATTTCCACAACCCCATTAAGCCCGTGAATGATGCGAAAGCCGTGCTGAGCACGATCGAAACAAATCTCTCGCTCACATCCGTAGGAATAAAGCTGAAACGTCTAGCTGCTATAAGGAGCCTGGCTCAAAGGCTTAAGTCTTGGTTTACTGGACCCAAGACGAACATCTAATAGAGATGGTTGATCGGAATGACCCTGAGTACCGAAAACTAATGGACGAGGCAATTGCTTGGCTAGCTGATGGACGAGAGCTCGAGAAGCTACAGAAGCTAATCAAGGAAGCCAAAACTCACCCTCGTGAGAGATCTTCAAGACAGTATAAGATCAAGAACCCCAATGGCTCAGTAGCCAGGGCACGTTCTAAGGTAGTTCGTTCTACTCAACGACAGATCCGAGTAGTTGGAATACCAAAGAACCCAATCCTAAAGCTGGCTGGCTGCCTCCGAGCGCATGGTGAGACAGAAGCTTCCTCATCTCGACCCGGACGACGGCCAACTCCCCGAGCTGCCGCCCGACATCGGAGGCGATCTCCCACCCAGAGATCTCACAGGCTTTCTCAACGCAGCAGACGGTAGTACCCGTGGCGAGTACGCTCAAAGAGTGGCTTTGCCCCCTTTGAGCGGGTAAGTAAGAAGTCTGAGACGGAGTGCCTTGATACGTGGCCGCCGAGCAGTTCTTCAACGCCGGCTCGGATCTCCAGCGTGCTCATCTCGCCGCCATGAGCCCCGAGTACAGACACGATCGCACCACTGACGGTGCCGAACGCTCGTCTCCCGTCTGGCCAACCAGCCCGTGTCCGCGGGCGGTGGCGCTCTTGGCTGCTATGCCGCTCCGTGAGACACTGGAGGAGGTCGCTGAGGGAGGTGTTTGAAAGTACCCCTCTTAGGACCACCATCTAGACTGTCTATAAATTTTTGCAGAGTATCGGCGGCAATTCGTAATCTCTTTGGAAAAGTTTCGTCTGTAATTTGAAGGTTGATCTCCCAGCTGTGTTGGCGCATAAATTCTTCATGCTGAGGAAAATAACGATCAAGATAATCGCCAGTCCAATCGGCCCGACCGGTTTTTGAAAAAAGATTTTCCAGGAACGGCCGCGACAGCTCCATATTGATTAAAAACCATCCGTAACCATGTTCTTGCAGCTGGGCCTTGCGCTCGGGCCATCTTCTATCTACGCTACCATCTATAATTATTGGCCGCCCCGTGGCCAAGAACTCATCCAGCCGCTTAGTTAAACGTCTTTCAAACTCTGCCAGAGCGTGAGGAACATTTATGTTGTCGACGAGCAGGTCTTCTCTAACTTCGTATCTTAATTGGTCGTTATTGAAAAATGGCAGGCCGAATTTACCAGAAAGATAATTGGCAATTATGGTTTTCGAAGTGCCAGGGACGCCTGCGAAAACTACGGCAAATAGCTTCATGCTTATTTAATTTTACGATAGAAGGCCAGTTGGCCGTCGCCGTAGGACTTAGTAGACAGTAGACGGTAGACAGTAGACGGTAGAGTGAGGTCGATTCGAGGTGGTTTGGAGATGACGATGACGCCGCCGGGTTTGGCATGAGCGGCCAGTTTTTCCAGAATCGCCGGCTGAATATTGTCATAAGGTGGGTCCATCAACACAAGGTCGAATTTTTCATCGGAGTTGCGGTCGCTCCAGCCGGAGGCGTTAGCATGGGTCGCTTTGACTTTTGTGCCTACGTCTAGAATCTCGATATTTTTGAGGATGTTGTCATAGGCGCGTCTGTCATGTTCGATTATTTGAATGTCGGCAGCACCGCGGCTGACAGCCTCAAAGCTCAGGGCACCAGTGCCACCAAAAGGATCTAAAACGCTCAAACCCTCAATATTACCAAGAGTATTAAAAAGCGCTCCGCGCATTTTTTCGCTCATCGGGTTGTAGGTAAAACGTGGCGGATCATTAAAAGCCCTCCCCCTCAAAGCCCCAGCAATTATGCGCATATAACTAGTTTAGATTAGTTACGGCTCTGAGGGTAGAGATACGCTTGGCAAGTTCTGGATAATTTTTGAGGCGCTCATTTTTGTCTATAAACTCTTGAGCAGCAGTCCGGGCAGCGGCGATTAGCCTAATGTCGGCTAGATTGGCTACTCGCAAATCCAATGCTCCATGCTGCATGGTGCCGTAAATGGCGCCGGGGCCGCGCAGCTGCAGATCCAATTCCGCCAGCTTGAAACCATCGCTCATTGTCTCCAGTGCTCGTAGGCGCAGTCCGGGATCTTGGCTATCACTTGGAATGAGATAACAATAGCTTTGGTGTTCGCTGCGGCCAACGCGACCACGCAGTTGATGAATTTGCGCCAGGCCAAATCGTTCCGCCCCTTCTATCACCATGACAGTGGTATTGGGCACGTCCACGCCGACTTCAATAACAGTCGTGCTGACTAAAATATCAAACTCGTGATTAGCAAATTTTTGCATGATTTTGTCTTTTTCAGCCAATTTTAACTTGCCGTGCAGCAGACCGACTCGCCGGTGTTTAAACTCATGCTTGCTGACACGCTCAAAAACTTCTTCAACAGACAGCCCCTTACTCAAGTCTGTGTCTAAGATAAGCGGGCCGACAACGAATACTTGCCGCCCGGCCGAGAGTTCTTTGTCAAGAATCTTATTAAGTTGGGTTCTGGAATTCGGCGACCAAATTCTAGTGATAATTCTTTTACGGCCGGCTGGCAGCTCGTCTAAAATCGAAATATCAAGTTCGCCATAAAGTGTTAGCGCCAGACTTCGTGGAATCGGCGTGGCAGTCATGTGCAGCACGTGCGGCATGTGGCCGGCTTTGGCTTGCAGCTTTTTGCGTTGCTCAACACCAAAGCGGTGTTGTTCATCAACGATTATTAACCCTAAATTGTGTATGTCCACCTGCTCTGCAATCAGCGCATGCGTTCCAACAATGAAGTTAATGTCACCGCTGGCGATTCGCTTTCGAGCCTCGAGCTTTTGTTTGGGCTTTAGTCCGCCAATCAGCAACCCTACATGATTTTGATAATCAACATTGGCTAGTAATTTATAAAGGTTGTCGGCATGCTGGCGAGCCAAAATCTCTGTGGGCGCCATCAAGGCCACCTGAAAACCCTGTTTAAGCGCCATTAGTGCCGCCATCGCCGCCACAACCGTTTTGCCGGAACCAACATCACCCTCAAGCAGTCGGTTCATCGGCTGCCGCTTAGCCATATCCTGATAAATCCGCCATGTAGCTTTGCGTTGAGCATCAGTTAATTTAAATGGCAATTTAGACACAAAATTACGTGCCAACTCATCGTGAAACGGGATTGCTAACGCCTTATTTTTATAAAGTTCGTATTTGTTAAGTAAGGCCGCCAGTGTCAGCTCAAAAACTTCTTCGAACCCCAGCCGCCGCTTTGCCTTAGTCAATGCCTCAGCCGATGACGGAAAATGCATTTCCATTACAGCGTCGGCATAACCCCTCAGCTTTTGCTCTTCTGTAAGCCACTGCGGCAAATGGTCACCCAAATCTCCGACATCAGTCAGCGCCTGGCGGATGAGCTTGCGTATAGTAAAAGACTTTAATCCCTTGGTCTCGCGGTAAATCGGGATGATGCGCGCGGTGTTAACCGGAAAACCACTTACCAGTTCAACTGATGGATTGGTAATTGAGAATCGACCGCGGCGCAGCGCAAACTCACCGGCAATGTAATATGGCTGATTGCGTTTAATACCGCTTGCTCGGTACGGTTGATTAAACCAAACGAGCCTGATACTTCCGGTTTTATCTGTAGCAATGGCTTCAGTAATATGGAGTCCGCGCCGCACATAGCGGCCGGTGACTTGGCTGATTTCGGCTTCTAGGGTTACTTGTCCGGGCTTGAGATTTTTGATGGCAATGACGTGCGAATAGTCTTCATACTTTCGCGGGTAGTTGGTGATCAAATCACCGACAGTCTTAATGCCAAGAACGAGCAGTTTTTTAGCCAGCTCATCCCCCACCCCCTTTAGTTCTTCAATCGGTGTTGATAAATCCACTAATTTATAGTGTACAGGTTTTAATATGGACGGTGGCGGGCGGTGGTACGAGTCATTTCGGCTAAACGGTCGTCAATTTGCTTAGGCTCGAATGAGCCATAGCGGTTTACGGCCGCCATTTTGATTAGCGCATCACAAAAAGTCGGGTTGTTGGGCAAAACTGGGCCGTGCAGGTATGTACCAAAGGCATTTTTACTGCGGGCGCCTTCGGTTTTGTCGCGCCCATTGTTGCCATTACCGCGCAAAACTCTACCAAATGGTGCCTGTTTAGGGCCAAGCGTGGTTTGGCCGCTGTGGTTTTCAAAGCCAAACAAAATTCCAAAACCAGTTTTGATCATAACATTGCAAATCATACGTTTATCTCCGCCAATAGTTTCGGCATCAAAAATACCTATGCCCTTTATTTCTACGCCTTCATGTGTGACGTAACGATGTCCAAAAAGTTGATACGTGCCGCAGACCATTAACATCGGCACTTTTTGCTCAGTCAATTTATGTAGTTCATCGCCAATTTGCAAGATATCTTTTTGCACATCAGCTTGGGCTGAGTCCTGACCTCCGCCGCCGACGACAATATCAACTTCAGAGAAGAGTTCACTTCCTGGATGATGATAATGCACTTTTGGTTCATATCCATGCCAACTAATCCGTCGCGACAGCGCCATAACATTACCATAGTCGCCGTATGTGTTCATTTCATTCGGATACAAGTGAAGGATATTTATCTCTTTCATGCGACTCTTTCCGCTTTCTTGTTTAAATATCTATACAAACTCAACATGGCCGTGTAGGTAGACATTATAACTTTATCGCCTTGCTGTTCTGACAGAACTTTAAGCGCTTTGAATAAATCTGATTCTATGGCGGCTACTTTTACGTCATCATAACTTAAGCGCAGTGCCATGTCGGCAGCTCGCTGGCCGCTGGTAACAGATACAATTCTGTTAGCGAGCGGCCGAAAATCAACATCCCAGAGCCATGAAACGTCACGACCATCTGCGATGTTATCGTTAATGGCAATCATTAAATTAGGCGCTTTAGCGGCATACGAGGCCAGAGCTTGTCGAAAACTGGCCGGATTTTTAACAAGCACCAACTCCACAACAGCACCGTTTCTTAGGCGATATAGTTCGCCTCTGCCAAATGCAATCGAGACTTGTGACAATTGGAATAGAAGCTGATCAACCGCAACCGTTGGAAGCAGCTGAGCCAACAAAGTTAAAGCAGCCGCCGCATTTAAAAAATTGTGCTGGCCACGCAGTTTAAATTCAGCGCTGTAGATTTTATCTTGAATCTTAAAACTGACCTTCTGGCCTGCAAAATCTACCAGTTCTACCGTAGTTTTTGGCCGAGCTGATTGATGGTTAGAGGATACACCTTCGACGGCGGCCATTTCCCAATCACTTGGGAAAAACTGATGCAGATTTTCAGATGCGCCAAAGTAGAGCAGCGGTATTTCTTTGCCAGCGGCGGCTTCTTGGCTGACCCGCGCCAGATTCAGGTCGTCGGCATTGGCTACAATGCCATCAGTAGCCGCTTTCATGGCCGCGCCTATATGCCTAGCTACAGTATCTACCTCGCCAAAACGGTCTAGTTGATCGCGGCTGACATTTAGACCCGTTACCCAATTAGGCTTAATCCTGGCCACCAGCGGCCTAACAGCTGCTTCATCTACTTCCAAAACTGCCAAATCGAAATTCAGCTTTCCACTGAAACCGGCATACCGGATAATAGCCGAATTTATACCTCTTATGAGATTACTGCCAGTTGTATTGGTAAGAACTTTTTTACCATTGGTGCGCAATACCTCCGTCAGCATTTTAGTCGTAGTGGTTTTGCCATTAGTACCGGTTACTAGAACAATTCCCTCTGGCAATTGGTTAAGCATGCCAGAAACATAACTTGGGAAAAGTTTTTCAACTACTAGGCCAGGCAGCGCATGCCCGCCATGCGGCCTGAAATAGAGCGCCAGGCGGATTAGCTTGCCTAGTAATGTAGCGAGCAGATTTTGCATAATTATTCTAATTCAACTAACGCAGAATCTTTGTAGGCTTTACCGCGGCGCAAAAGCAGGCGGCCATTCTGAAAATCAGCAGACTCAAAACTCTCCCGAGAAACAGGTTTGCCATTAATGTAAATTGCTCCACTTTGCAGCAATCTTCTAGCATCAGAATTAGACGAGGCTAATCCTGATCTGGTTAAAGCTTCTACAGTCGATCCGCTGGCTTTTGTTTTGACGCTTGGAATCTCCTTCCTAACTGCCGTTAAATCTTCTTCAGAAGCCTCACTCAAAGATACTTGACTTGTTAAGTATTTTGTCACCGAAGGTGCGGCTGTACCAGCCTCGCCGTGCACGATCCTGGTAACTTCATCGGCTAAAACTTTTTGCGCCTTACGGGTAGCTGGGTCAGCTTTATGGTCAGTAATCACTTGCTCTATTTGCTCCTTTGGAAGGAGTGTGAAGATTTTGAGATAATCCTCAACTGCTGCGTCATCTGTGTTAATCCAAAACTGATAAAACTGAGTTGGCGTTGTCTTTTGCGGATCTAGCCAAATTGCTCCCTCTTCAGTTTTGCCGAATTTGCGGCCAGTCTCTTTATTAACCACCAACGGCATGCAGAAAGCCTGGACTTCCTTGCCTTCTTTTTTGCGTATCAAGGCCACGCCGGAAAGGATATTACCCCACTGGTCGGAGGCGCCGATTTGCAGTTCAACTCCTTTGTTTTGGTACAGCCAGAGATAGTCGTACCCTTGAAGCAGCGAATAACTGAATTCAGCGTAGCTGATACCGGCGCCACCTTCACCCATCCGTTGGGTTACGAAGTCGCGCTGCATCAGTTCGGTCATCGAGAAGTTCTTACCGACATCTCGCAGGAAATCCAGCAGTTTTTCTTCGCCCAGCCAATCGACGTTATTTACCAACTCGTGCGGCGAGCCGGCGAAGAGCTTTTCGATTTGCGACTTAATACCTTCGACATTTTTAGCGATTCCTTCCTTGCTTGGCAGTTGCCTTTCCTCAATTTTGCCGCCGGGATCGCCGACCAAGCTGGTGGCGCCTCCGGCCAGTAGAATTGGCTTCCAACCGGCTTCCGTCAGTCTTCTTGCCAGCAAAACTACAGCCAGGTTGCCGATGGTCAAACTGGCATCTGAAGCATCAATCCCCAAATAAAAAGCCCTAGGCTGGTCCAGCCAGCTGATGTCATAGAAAGTTTTGTCTTTAATCAGACCGCGCCACATTAAATCTTCGCTCAAATGCATCTTTATAGATAAGTATATCTCAATAAAATCAAGCTGCGTAATTCTATAAGCACTTTGTTATAATACGTTACTAGACATGGATAGAAAACGGAGTGGGAAGCGCATTATTACCCGCAGCGGCCGCGTTCTCAAAGTTAATCGCTCCCTCGGCGAGCGTTTTAGGGCAATGAAAGAGGGTAAATCTTTACGTAAACTAAACCGTATGCGCGGGCTGCCTAAATCGCGGCTTAAAAGAATGGTCTGGCGCCTGAATCCTAAACACCAAGCCCAATATTGGTTTAGTCGAGACGGCGCTACTACGCTGCTTAAATTTACGGGTATAGTCGTATTGTTTCTTTTTGTTCTCACGCTCGGCGTCTTTGCCTACTACCGAAAGTATCTGCCGGACATTAAAGACATATCAGGCAGTAACTTGGGTGGCAGTATTAGCTACTACGATCGCAGCGGCAAAATTCTCCTGTGGCAGGATTATAACGCTGTTAAAAGAGTGCCTGTTCAAAGCCAGGATATTTCCAAATATCTTAAAGATGCCACTGTCGCCGTTGAAGATAAAGACTTCTATAATCACCGTGGCTTTGACGTTAAGGCTATCGGCCGAGCGGCGCTCAATGATGTTTTTCGCCGCGGTAGCACTCAGGGTGGCTCAACCATAACCCAGCAGTTAGTGAAACTGAGTCTAGACTGGACTCAGCAGCGAACCTTTTCTAGAAAAGTAAAGGAATTGATTCTAGCAGTAGAATTGGAACGCACATATACCAAGGACGAGATATTAACCGGTTATCTTAACGCCGCGCCTTACGGTAGCATCGACTACGGCGCTCAAGTAGCGGCCTCTGACTATTTCCGCAAAAGCGCTAAAGATTTAACGCTACCGGAAGCGGCTATGTTAGCCGCGATTCCCAAATCACCGGCTATTTACTCACCTTACAGCGGCGAGTACTTTAACAAACAAGCTTTTACCGACCGCTATAATTACGTACTCGATCAAATGGCTGATCAGCACAAAATAACCAAGCAGCAGGCGGAGGATGCTAAAAAAACCGACATCTTAGCGGAGGTGCAGCCGCAGCAGAATAACAAATACGCCGGCATCCAGGCCCCCTACTTCTTACTGGCCGCTAAAGACGAACTAATTACCAAATGGGCACCTAAAGGCCCCGGCGGCAATAAGATTGGCGGCTGGAAAGTTATTACAACGCTGGATATGAACCTGCAGCGGATAGCGGAAGAGACCGTTCAAAAGAATATCCGAAATGCCCTGAATCACGGCGCGGATGAGCAAGCGCTGGTAGCTGAAGACGTTAAAACCGGCCAAGTGGTGGCGCTGGTTGGCGGAACCGACTTTAACAACCCAGATCACGGCCAGATAAACTACGCTCATTCTGTCTTCATATCGCCGGGCTCAAGTTTTAAGCCTTATGACTATTCTGCCTTGATTGAAAACAACAACAATGTTGGCGCCGGCTCTGTCCTATATGATGTTCAACAGCCTCTGCCAGGGTATCCTTGCACTGATAAAACCAAACCCTCATTTAGTGCGGCCAAAACAGGCGGTAACTGTCTTTATGACTACGACTTCCGTTACCCAGGCCCGGAAACGCTGCGCTACGCTTTGGGTGGTTCGCGTAACGTGCCAGCAGTTAAGGCTATGTTGTCGGCCGTTCCCGGTAATACTAATGCTTCAGTTAATAAGACAATCAGCGTAGCTAATGACTTAATGGCCACTCCCGGTGCTTACAAATGCTTTAGCCCAGGGGTGGATATTAATAAGGCGACCAAGAACGACGAGACGCAGTGTTATGGCGCCTCGGCTATTGGTGACGGCGCATATTTGCACCTTGATCAGCATGTCAATGGGGTGGCGTCACTTGCCCGGATGGGAGTAGCTTTTCCCTCAACATACATTCTTAAGATATATGACTCGCAAAGTGCCACCAAGCCTTTTTATCAATGGAAACAGCCTAAGCTCGGCGATCCAGACGTCAAACAAGCTGTCAGGCCTGATACTGCTTATATAGTCAGCAACATGGCTTCCGACCCTAACGCCAGTTACCTGCGGACCGGATACTATAAGTGGCACAACTATAACGGGTGGCGGACAGCCATTAAAACCGGTACTACGAACAACGGCTTTGATGGCTTAATGATGGCCTGGAATACTCAATATGCAGTCGGTAGCTGGGTTGGTTACCATACTCGTAATCAAAAACTAAGCGGTTTTATGGAAGATATGACCATTCCGCTAACCCGCGTCTTTATGACCCAGGCCCTTGATGCATTAAAGACCAAACCAGTAAATTGGAATGAACCTGCTGGCATCCAACATCTGCCAGCATATGTTGTGTCCCAACACATTGGTCTATCTTCTGTTGAACCGAGTCCCAGCACTGACATTTATCCATCGTGGTATAAACCGAAAGCCGCCAGCACCCAGACTGTAACTATCGATAAAGTCTCTGGCAAACAAGCTACAGAATGTACGCCTAGCCTAGCTAAGCAAACACTTGGCGGCAGCTCGGCGCCTAATGCTTTTTCGGTTGATATTTTCTATCCGCCCGGCCAAACCGGATCAACCAGTACCGGAACAGCTGCAAGCGGTTTTGATGATGTCCACAGCTGCAATGATCAAAAACCATCTGTTAACCTAACTGTAACCGACAATAATGACGGCACTTATACGTTTACGGCTTTTGTCCAAGCTGGCACCCATCCATTTAATGACTCGCAGTATTCACAGTATCCGGGCACAGTAAACTTCTTGGTCAATGGCCAGCAGGTGGGTACGGCTAATGTATCTGATCCTTCGGACACCAAATCTATAACATACACTCCAACTTCCGGCGGCGAGGCAACGGTCAGTGCCCAGGTTATTGATAGCGTGCTATATGATGCCACTGATCAAAAAACTGTAAATTTTACGTTAGCGGCCCAGCCGCCCACGAACCTCCAGGCCACAAGAAACAGCGGGACTAATACAGTTAGCTTTACTTGGTCGGGCGGAGCAGCGCCATACACCGTGTATCGATCTGCCGTAAACGGTTCGACAGATAGCGGTATCGAGGTATGTACTAGCCCTTCCACTACTAACTGTTCTTCAACTTCAGCCCAGCCAGCTAATTCAACATTTTATGTCGTAGACTCTAAAGGCAATAAATCGAGCGCAAGTTCACCAGTATAACTTAATTCGGTCCTATTCCTATTCTCTTTCCAGGAAGGTGTTAAGCGCGCTGCGGACATCTTTGACTTGTGGCGGACCAATAGCAGTTTTAAAACCCATTTTTTTGGCTTCGGCTAGCCGTTTTTCTAAAAATGGCACATGTCGTACTTCGCCGCTTAGCCCAACCTCGCCATACACCACCGCATTTTGCTTGAGCTTTAGTCCTTTGGCGGCCGAGCCAACGGCCATGCAAACGGCCAAATCGGCGGCCGGCTCAGTTATTCTAAGGCCGCCAACCACATTAACATAAACATCTTTATCAGCCAGTTTTAATTTGGTGCGCCGCTCCAACACAGCCACCAGCAAATTAACGCGGTTTAAATCAATGCCGCTGGCCGTGCGTTTAGGGTAACCAAAACTGGTTGGGTTAACCAGGGCTTGAATTTCCACCAATACCGGCCGGCTGCCCTCCATAGCGGCATGAACAATTGAACCATCAGTTACATGACGCTCGGCCAAAAGCGCGGCTGAAGGATTAGCAACTACCTGCATACCCTTATCTGTCATCTCAAATATACCGGCTTCAGTAGTGGCACCGTATCTGTTTTTAGACGGTCTAAGGATTTTTAGGCCGCCGTAGCGGTCGCCTTCCAGCTGGAGCACAACATCAACAATATGCTCTAGTACTTTTGGCCCGGCAATTGAGCCCTCTTTTGTGACATGGCCTACTAAAACCAGGGCGGTGTTAGTCGATTTAGCGGCGGCCGCCAGCAATTGAGCGCTGTTGGTAACCTGGCTAACGCTACCGGCCGCCGAAGGCACTTCGTTGACGCTAATCGCCTGCACCGAATCAACAATCACCACATCAAAATCGCCGGCGGCTATAGTGGTAGCAATATCGTTGGTTATTATTGAAACGGCCAGTTGTAAGTTCTTAGCAACTGCGCCTAATCTTTCTGACCGCAGCGCTACTTGACGCGCCGACTCCTCGCCGCTGACGTATAAAATTTTATAGTCGGCGGCCAGATTATTGGAGATTTGCAGCAAAAGCGTGCTTTTACCGATGCCGGGCTGGCCGGCCAGTAAATTGACACTGCCTCTTACCAGACCGCCGCCGAGCACGGCATCAAAATCAGCGATTTTAGTTTGCAGCCGTTCGGTTTGGCCGCAGCCGCTTCTCCTATTGATTCAATTTGTAAACGATGGCCGCTCTTGCTGGCCGCAGCCGCGCTGACTTCTACCTGTTCCTGTAGTGTATTCCATTCGCCACACACCCGGCAGCGCCTCGTCCAAGTGGTGCTGGCAGCTCCACAATTAGAACAAACGTATTTAATTCCCAACTTTTTGGCCATACCAAAACAATAAACAATGAGCAATGAACAATCAACAATTATTGCGCGGGTTGCGTAGTAAGTGAGGTATCGAGCGAGCTATACAGGC
>CAZXDA010000001.1:30627-44967 GCA_964639445.1 uncultured Candidatus Saccharibacteria bacterium | reverse complement strand
GCTTATAAGCGTCTGTATGGTGCTCTGAAGGGAAATTTTTTCACGCTCGAGTTTAAGAAGATACGATTTGATGGTCTCTTTATCAACATCCAGCCAAGCTTCAGCCGCCGTTAATTTCAAGCCGCTTGGGTTTTTGGCTGTTTCAATCTTTGCTAGTCTGGCCAGTCCGGCGATTAACTCCTTATTCTCACCGGAGTAAAAAAGCCGCGGCTTAGATAAATTGAGCGCAGTACTAATTCTGCGCGCTTCAGATACGATTTGCCTGATATTTTCAAACTCTTCAGCTTGTTTCATGTCAGGTTTCGGAAGTTCTTCTTTCGTTTGTGTCATCAACAGATTATCCTCACCTTGATTCGATAGCTGCCAGATAGTTTCGGTAATAAAAGGAGCAAATGGATGGGCTAGTCTAAGGGTTTTCTCTAAAATAAAGCGCGAAAACGGCGGGTCTGACACAACCTTAGAAGCCTCGATGTACCAGTCGGCTAAATCGTCCCAGATAAAGTGATAGATAGTCTCGTGCGCTTCGCTCAAACGATATTCGGCCATATACTTATCTACCTGATTGATGGAAATACTTAACTTGTTAAGTATCCAGTGGTCGGCCAGCAATTTCACCCCACGATCTTCGTAAGTGTCTCCTTGGCTCTCAATAAAGCGCGCAATATTCCAGAGCTTGTTGGCAAAATTGCGGGCCTCCTCTACCCTTCTGCGGTCGTAGCCACGATTAACAGCCGGCGCGCGGCCAGCGATCAGTCCCATGCGCAGAGCATCCGAACCGTGCTGGGCAATAACATCCATAGCGTTTACAACATTGCCCAAAGATTTGCTCATTTTGGCGCCGCCTTCGGCTAGCACATATCCGTGAATATAAACCTCCTTGAAAGGAAGCTTGCCGGTGGTATAAAGCCCCATCATAATCATCCGCGCCACCCATTGATGCAAGAGCTCACCGCCGGTTTCCATCAGTGAAGTTGGGTAGAAATTCTTAAACTCTTCGCCATCGGGGTAGTTCAGCGTCACATACGGCCACGAGCTGGAGCTAAACCAGGTGTCAAAAACATCCGGGTCGCGGCGGTATTTTTTGCCCTTTACTTCTATATTTTCTTGATCTACCCGCTCATCAAAAATCCAATCCGAAGAATCTTCAGTATTTTGGAAGGCCGGAATAGGGATGCCCCAAGCAATCTGGCGGCTAATGTTCCAATCTTTCAACTCTTCTAAATAACGGATGAGCTGCGTGCGCTTGCTGTCTGGATAAAATTTAATTCCCTTTTTCTTTAACGCCTCGATCGCTGGTTTTTTGAGATTTTCCATGTTGACGAACCACTGCTCCAGCGCCAGCGGTTCAATCACCGTGCCGCATTTGTAGCACTTGCCAACAGAATGGGTGTAGCTTTCAACTCCTCTCAAAAAGCCCCCTTTGGCTAATTCCTCAGCAACAGCTTCTCGTGCCTCCATAACAGTCAAACAGCGGAATTTTTCCGGCGCGCTATCAGCTGTTTTGCCTGCGGTAGTAATAACTTCTATCAGAGGCAGGTTGTGCCGCTGGGCGATTTCAAAATCGTTTTGGTCATGAGCTGGTGTAACTTTTACAGCACCTGTGCCGAACGCCATATCCACCGATTCGTCGGCTACAATTGGAATTTCTCGCTCCACCAGAGGTAATTTAACCTTTTTGCCAATAAAATCTTTATAGCGCGTGTCTTTAGGATGCACAGCCACGGCGGCATCGCCCAACATACTTTCAGGGCGCGTAGTAGCCACCACTATCTCCCCTTCCCCATCTGTTAACGGGTAGCCAATGCGCCACAGCTGCGACTGTTCTTCTTCGTGCACAACTTCAATATCGGCAAAAGCTGTGCCGTGGAGGGTGCAAAAATTGACGATCCGTTTACCTCTGTAAATTAAGCCGTCACCCCACATTTGCTTAAATGTTTTATAAGCTTGAGCGACGACCTTGTCATCGAGAGTATAGGTAAAGCGTGTCCAGTCGCAACTAGCTCCCAAAGCCCGGATTTGCGATTGAAAATTGTGCTTATTAGTCTCTACAAAATCCCAAATTTGCCGGTATAACTCTTCTCGGCTGAAGTCAAAGCGGCTTTTACCCTGTTCGTTTAGCTTTTTTTCATAAACTACTTGAGTTTCGAAGCCAGCGTGATCGGCTCCCGGGACAAACAGCGTGGTTTTACCTTGCATTCGGTGATAACGTACCAAGGTATCTTCTATGGCGATGGTTAGGCCAAAGCCAATATGCAAATCCGCATTGGCGTTGGGTGGGGGCATCACAAGGCTGAAACAATCAGCCTGTTTACCGTTTACCGTTTTCCTTTCACCGTATGGCTGGAAGGCACCCTTTTTCTCCCATAAGGCATAAATATCCGCCTCGTACTGGTTCGGTTCATAGGTTTTTGGCAATTTCATAGGAATGTCTATACTAACTCGGCTTAGTATAGCAGATTTTACCTCTGTAAATCTTTTTAGATTATGGCAGCACCTTCACATAAAAAAACATTAACTCTAACAATATCCTTTCATGTGAAAGGACCCTCACAAACTACCCGCTGCAGTCGGGCAAACATTTCAGACAAGGCTTTTGTTTTTGGCTCTAATCCGCGACCGGAGTCAAACGAGCCAGCCCACCCGTTTTTGTTTTCAATTTAATGATAATTCCATAGGCACGGATAAGCAATAGCAATTCGTCATCCTGAACTTGATTCAGGATCCAGTCTAGATTCCCGCCTGCGCGGGAATGACGATTCGGTCGTTCACATTTTCAAACTTGGATCTGGTTCAAGAGAGTAGGGATCGGCCGGACGCCTTTTATGGCTAGCTTGGTAGTAACCGAGGGCGGCTACCATGGCGGCGTTGTCGGTGCAGAGCTGAATTGGCGGAATAATAACCTCTGTTCCAAGAACTTTTTTGGCTTCGTCCCTAAGCAGCTGGTTGGTGGCCACGCCGCCGGCTATAACAAGACTCTTAGGCTGAAATTCTTCCTCCGCAGCCTTAAGGTGGCTTATTAGGTCCTCAATTGCCGTCTGTTGAAAACTAGCAGCGATATCGGCTTTCTGGGCTTCATTTAACGCCCTAGGAAGCTTGGTGGAGGGAAAATCATAGGAATGGCCACTTTGAATTTGGGCCGCCCGAAAAACGGCTGTTTTAAGGCCAGAGAAGGAAAAATCATAAGCATTTTCTGTTCGAGCTCGAGGGAATTTGAAAGCATTGTGGTCACCGCTTTTGGCGGCTTCAGCTATAGATGGGCCGCCAGGGTAGGGAAGGCCTAGCATTTTAGCCACTTTATCAAACGCCTCACCAACAGCGTCATCTAGAGTTCGTCCTAATACCCTATAATCAAAATGATCTTTGAACAAAACTAGTTGAGTATGGCCACCGCTGACAATAAGCGCCAAAATTGGAAATTTTGGCGCAGTCTTTGGGAGTTTGAAGTTTGAGCCAGTTTCATTTATGAAACTGGCGTACGCATGGGCTTCGACGTGATTAACAGCGTACAATGGTTTATTCTTTGCAATCGCTAGTGTGCGAGCCGTTAAAACACCTATCAGCAAGCTACCGAGCAGGCCCGGACCATAAGTTACTGCTATGGCATCAATAGATGACCAAAGGTCATCAGAATGAGAGGTGGGGGATGCGGAATGAAGGGCCTCATTGATAGTTGGAATGATAACTTCGATGTGGCTGCGGGCGGCGATTTCCGGCACAATGCCACCAAAGGCCACGTGCAGGTCTAAACTGCTAGCCACCACGCTTGATAGCAGGCGGCGGCCGTCTTGCACGACGGCCGCCGCCTGCTCATCGGCGCTACTCTCAATACCAAGTATCTTCACACCCAAAGTCTAACAGCTTATGAAGTTGAAATAAAGCAGAATTGATGATATAGTATGTTGCGTGAATCGATATAGTCACGAAGGGACACCCGTACCACCCTCGTCGAGAATAATTGAGAGCCTCTTAGATCCTACCCCGATACCTGCTCCAGATTTGTCGCCAAGTGAGAGAGAGCTATTAGAAAAACCTGTGCTTGGGAAGGGTAGTCATGCAGAAGCTCTTTTTAGACGCTTTGCTGATAACATCGAGATTGATCCTAACCCTAGAAAAATAAACAGGATGAAGATCAGGATTATGGCTACAGATACAACACCGCCGGAAATTAGGGCCGCGAGACATGAGGGGAGGGACTTTATACTTGTTTTCAATGACCTCCTTGGCGGGTACAATCTAGCTCTTGAGCGGACTGAGCAACACGGCGTATTTTTTGCTCTTCTAGAGGATAGACTAGAACCCCATAGAGAAAATATGGGAGAATTTGGCGATCAGACTCTTGAAGCACCGTCCTTGGCATCCATAACGTTAAGCAATGATGGGCGATTATTTATGGTTGGGGTCTTGCACGGCGAGCTCATTGAAAGTCGGATCAAGGACAGGGCAGAGCTTGGTTTTAGCGCTATATTTAATCAGCTTCTGTGGTCTCCTGCACACACCAACACAATAATTTAATTTACCCATTTCAACCTATACAATTAGATGTATGAATCTTAGAAAGCTGGTGAAGGCTTTTATACCAAAAGCGCTGTTTCGGCGCATTGAGCCTTATGGGCATTTGGGCGAGGCGGTGCTTTTTAATATCTTGAATGGCTTTCCGGCACGAAGGTTGAAAGTGATTGGTGTGACGGGAACAAACGGTAAGACCTCCACCTGTTTTTTGATTCATCGAATGATGGTTGAGGCCGGATACAGTGCCGGCTTGATGACGACAGTCGGCTGGGGCGTTGGCCGCGAGATTGAACCGCAAATTCATCACATGACGAACGTGGCTGTTCCGGAACTAATGAAGCGCCTAAAACAGATGAAAAAGCAGGGAATTGAATGGCTGGTGCTGGAAACAACCAGCCATGCGCTGGCGCAGAACCGGGTATGGGGCATACCGTTCTCTATAGCCGTGATGACAAATGTGACGCACGAGCACCTGGATTATCACGGCACATTTGAGCGCTACAGAGATGCCAAGCGCAAGCTGTTTAAGCTGGCGAATGACAACGGAAAAGGTTTAAGGGCAGGGGTCATAAACGCTGACGATCCCAGCGCTGAACTGTTTGCAAAAGATATAGCTAATCCGCTGGCTTATGGCATAAAAGGTGGCGATTTGCGGGCAGTGGACGTTAAAATGATGCCGTCCGGCAGTAACTATATAGCCAAAATTGAAGATATCGAATACAAGATCGAGTGCCGTTTGCCGGGAAAATTTAATATCTATAACTCCTTGGCGGCTGTTGGTGTTGGTCGAGTTTTGGGTCTAAATGAAAAACAAATAGAGAAGGGAGTTGTGGCTTTAGAAGGCGTGGAAGGCCGGATGACAACTATTGATGAAGGGCAGGATTTCGAGGCGATTGTCGATTTTGCGCATACACCTGATTCATTTGAACAGTTGTTTAGAGATCTGAAACCAGTCGTCAAAGGTAAGACGATTGTAATGTTTGGCTCGGCCGGGCGGCGCGATAAGGCCAAACGCGCAGTGCAGGGCGAGCTAGCCGGTAAGTATGCTGATGAAGTAGTCGTGACAGAGGAAGATGACCGCGACGAAGACGGTTTACAAATTCTCGAAGAAATTGCTGCCGGTGCGCAAAAAGCCGGCAAAGTGCGTAATAAGAATTTATTCTTGGTCCACGACCGCACAGAAGCAATCAAATTCGCCGTCGGCCGCGCTCGCGCTGGCGATACGGTATTACTCCTCGGCAAAGGCCACGAAAAAACAATTGAGCGCGCCGACGGCGAACACCCCTGGGACGAAATCGCCACGACTCGCCAAGCTTTAGCGCAGCTCCAGCGTTAAGCATTTAACTCCGCCGCCGGATTTTTGGAATTCACCAATTGAGGTGGGATAGACTTTTAGGCCTAGGTTGCGGTATTGGTTGATTAAGCTGGTGGCGGTTTCGGGGATGACGATGCCTTGACCATTAGCCGTCATGGCGTTTAAGCCATAGGCCAAGGCATCGCCATCACTGGCTTCGATAACATTAGGCACGAGTTGTTTGATAGTTTTCAGACTCTCGGGGCTGAAGGCTTTGGGGTAGAGAGCGACTGTGTCGTTGCTAACTACTGTGAAGCAAGTGTCTAAGTGATAAAAACGCGGATCAGCCAATTCTAGCGTAACGGGCTCAAGGCCGAGAATTTGACCGATTTCCAGATGAGCTTCATGGCTGGAACGCCAAGGACTGCCACCAAACAGAATCTCGTTATTAAAAATTAGGGCGTCACCTTCGCCTTCAAAATGTTTTTTAGGCAGATAGATTCCCTGGTAACCGGCTTGTTCGAACCATTTTCTAAAAATTTCAGTTTCGGGTTGACGCTGAGGGTAGCGAAAATTGGGTAAGACGACCTTGCCGTTAAAGACCAGGGCGCCATTAGCCGTGAAAACCATGTCCGGCAAGCCTTGGACTGGATCGATAATTTGTACGTTCCAACCAAGTTGATGGGCATAAATATCACGCAGATTTTGCCATTGTTTGGCCGCTAGGACTGGATCAACTTGATTATCCTTGTGCATCCAAGGATTGATTTCGTACTCAATGTCAAAGTACGTCGGCGGGCACATTAGGACGGTTTTGGTGTCGGGCATTTGGACTAGTATAGCAGTGTTTATAAAGGCGATTGGCCGCGGGCGCTACAAGCGCCCGCGGCCTTATCCAGTGGTCGCGGAGGTAGAACGGGCTTCTTACGCCTTGGTGGCGTAGATCCGGGGCGCGACTCGCAGTCGTGCGGGCTTGGGCTGGAGCGCCGGAGGGAAGAATACAGGTGCTCGACGGAGGGTCAAGCGGTTTCGTATCATCCTTCGCCTCAAGCGCACACCAGCCTCCTTTCCGCGAGAAGGTTCTTGAGAGCGTCCCGGATGTCGAACTCAATCCAAGCCTCCCAGACGCCCTGCAGGTGCAAGATCAGCTGTGTGCCGACCTCACTCCCCCTCTGCGCGATGTCGCGCAACCTTTTACGGGTCCGCGCTGCGACGCGGTCGGACCCGAGACAGCGGATCACCTCCTCGGCCGGGACAGCTGATTCGCCATCGAGGTCGATGATGATGACGTTGGCCATCCGATCGAATCTGACATCGATGTTTGACCCTTCGATTTGGCACACTTCTGGCTCCTCGCTGTTTGGTTTTGGTGCGACCGACTGGAATAGCTTAAGAATATGCCCGATGTTGTTATTTGTCAATATTCCTACATTTTTGCAACCATAAGCACTTGACCTGATGCTTAGCACTCCGTTATGATGAGTGCCAGAAATTAATGCTTGGAGGATTTTATGGCGACTAAATTGCAGCCGTTAGCCGATTGGGTTGTTGCCGAACAAGAAGAGGCAGAGACTCGCACATCAAGCGGCCTTTATTTGCCGGACAAAGCGGCCGAAAAACCCAAAGTAGCCAAGGTTTTAAAAGTTGGTAGCAAAGTTAAAAATGTTAAGCCGGGCGACCGGATTGTTTATAAAAGTTACAGCACAACCGAAGTTAAAATAGACGACACCGAATACATTTTGGTTAAAGAAGAAGACATTCTGGCGACTGTCAAATGACAGCCGCAATTTTCAATTAGCAATTAACAATTTTCAATGAAGTACCAATTATCAATTACCAAACAAGACCAAAGCACAAGGAATTTGTCAAATGGTAAATGTAAAATTAATGTGAATTGTGAAATGTTAAATGATAATTCTCGACTGAAAGGAGAGTTTTGATGGCTAAGAAAGTTTTTTATGATGACGACGCCCGCCGCCGTGTGCTGGCCGGTGCCCAAATTTTATATGATGCGGTCAAGACCACACTTGGTCCTAAAGGCCGCAACGTAATTATCAGTAAAACTTATGGGCACCCAACTGTCACTCACGACGGTGTGGCAGTTGCTAAGGCTGTCGACCTACCAGAGATGGAAGGAGATAAGGAAGAGACTCTTGGCTATAAAGTCGGAGCTGAATTAATCAAAGAAGTTGCCACTAAGATGAACGACGTGGCTGGCGACGGGACAACTACTGTAACAATTCTGACGTATCACATTCTGGCGGAAGCCAATAGATTGATCGCTAATGGCAATAATCCTATGGAAATAAGAAAAGGGCTCGAAGCAGCCAAAGAGCACGTATTAAGAAAACTTAATGATCCAGGGATGATTGAGACTATTGGAACAAAGAACAAGAATCGCATTGCGGAGGTAGCAGCGATATCTGCCGGCGATTCTAATATCGGTACTGAAATAGCAGGAGTTATCGAAAAAGTCGGCAAAGACGGTGTAGTGACCGTTGAGGAAGGCCAAGGGCTGACCATGGAAAGCGAGGTGGTAGAAGGCTTTACCATGGACCGCGGCTACATTAGCCCTTACATGGTGACGGATACTGCCCGCATGGAAGCCGTTTATGATAAGCCGGCTATTTTAATCACTGATCAAAAAATCAGCTCCATCCAGGAATTTTTGCCCATATTGGAGAAGCTGGCCAATGCTGGCAAGAAAGACCTGGTTTTAATTGCCGAAGATGTTGAAGGCGAAGCCTTAGGTACGTTGATCCTTAATCGTCTAAAGGGCGTCTTTAATACTGTGGCGGTCAAAGCGCCGGCGTTTGGCGATCGCCGCAAAGAGATTTTGGAAGACGTCGCTATCTTGACTGGCGGGGAAGTTATCAGCGAAGAGCGTGGCCTGACATTTGAGAACGCTGAACTATCGGTGCTGGGCTCTGCCAGAAAGGTCATCGCCACCAAGGATGAGACAACCATTATTGAAGGGACAAGCGCCAAAACCGCAGTGGCTGCGCGCATTGCTCAAATCAATAAACAAATCGAAGCTGCAACCAGTGAATACGACAAAGAAAATCTGGAAAAGCGCCGCGCAGCGTTGCAGGGCAAGGTGGCCGTTATCAAAGTCGGTGGCGCTACCGAGACCGAGATCGAGGAAAAGAAATTCCGTGTTGATGACGCTGTAGCGGCCGTTAAGGCCGCGCTGGCTGAAGGTGTTGTACCCGGTGGAGGTATTACTCTTTACAATCTTGCTGAAGAGATTAAAACCGACGAAAGTGTTGTTGAGGCTAGCACAGCTGGGTGGGTGACACTCAAACAAGCCATGAAACAACCGTTCACTGACATGATGAGGAATGCCGGACTCAATCCGGAAGAAAAATTAGCACAGCTAAAAAATCGTCCCACAGATGCCCACGGCATCGACGTGAACAACCCTCAGGAACTAGTTGATCTTAAGAAGAAAGGGATTATGGATCCGGCCAAAGTGGTCCGCGAAGAGATCCAAAATTCAGTGTCCGTGGCCGGTGCTGCCCTAACAATGGGCGCGCTGGTAGCGGATGTGCCTGAACCTAAAACCCCTCCCGCTCCAGACATGGGCGGAATGGGAATGTAATAAAACTAACATTTTTTTCAAAAAAGCTCCTCTATGGTATAGTAAACATCAACAAGAGGAGCTTTTTTGATGGCTGAGGAAGAAGTTAAAGAGGAAAAGAAATCAGAAGAAGAGACGCCAGAGCTTACACCGCCAGAGGCGCCGCCGCCGTTGGTTACGCCGCCTGACGAGACGGAAGAAAGGCACTGGCGGTCATTGGCTATATATGCCATTTTGGCCCTGCTGGTAGCAATTGGCGTGGTGTTCGGCGGCCGCTGGATTTATCACCAATTTAATAAACCTGCTACCAAGCCGGCTCCTACTCGGCCAACTTCACCGCCATCAACCGCCCCATCTACACCAACTAAGCCGTCACCAACACCTTCGCCAATTCCTTCAACTAGCCAGGGCCAGCCTGCTGCCGGCCAAGGCGGCCAAATTGCCAATACCGGCCCCGGCGATGTAGTTGCCATATTCATTGCCGCTAGCCTAGCCGCCGCCGCGCTGCATTACATAATTACCCTTCGCCGCCCCAGTTAGCTAGGCCAACCTCTTCCCAAATCTCATCTCTGTTGCACGTTATAATTTTATTATAACGTACATGAATATAGATTCCCGTTTTCGCGAGAATGACGCTAGAATAGAGTCATGTTAGATGATTTAAAATACATACACCAAAGGGATGCGCAAGACGCGCTGGGTATTGCCGAAAAGCAGTGGCAGCAACTAAAGGAAGAATTCAGAATTCAGAATTCGGAATTCAGAATTCCCAACATTTCCAATTTTGTTTTGGCTGGTATGGGCGGGTCGGCGCTTGGTGGAGTGTATCTGCAAACTTGGCCTGAATTACCACTACCGTTCGAGATCGTCAGGAATTATAGCCTACCGAATTATGTTGATGAGGAATCATTAGTAATTGTTTCTAGTTATTCTGGCAATACAGAAGAGACCTTATCGGCATTAGACGATGCTGAAAAGAGAAAGGCGCAAATAGTTGTTCTTTCGGCTGGCGGCAAATTAACCGAGCGTGCTCAAGCTGCCAATTATCCGCTGATTGAAATTCCAAGTGTTCCGCAGCCGAGGATGTCGGCTTTTTATATTTTCAACGCCCTGGTGACAATTTTGGAGCATGCTGGTCTTATAGAGGGCAAACTAGCCGAGCTTAATAAGGCGGGCGAGTGGCTTAAAGATCAAGTTGCCGCTTGGCGTCCCGATGTTCCAACCAAAGACAACCAGGCTAAACAAATCGCGCTGGAGCTGGCAGGCAAGAGCGTGATTATTTACAGCGGACCCAAAATGTTCCCGGCGGCCAATAAATTCAAAATCTGGATTAACGAAAACGCTAAAAATTTGGCTTGGACTAACCAGTATCCGGAATTCAACCACAATGAATTTATCGGCTGGAGCAGCCACCCCATTGAAAAACCATTTGCAGTAGTAGAAATCCGCTCAAAACTGGAACATCCGCGAATCTACAAAAGATTCGAGGTGACGGAGCGTATGCTAAGCGGCAAACGCCCGGTGCCGATTATTATCGAGCCAGTCGGTGATAACGTACTGCAGCAGGTTCTGTGGGCATCCGTTTTGTGCGATTTTGCAAGCATTTATCTCGCACTCTTAAACAATCTCGACCCATCACCAGTCGACCTAGTCGAAAAGTTCAAGAAAGAGCTCACCTAGCATTTTTTCGAACGCGGCTCTCGCTTGATACAGTCGTTGTCAAAGCCTGCCTTCCGGCAGGCAGGCGCACAACCATCTCGAGGACTTACTTGCCAAATAGGCAAGTTCAAACATCTCTCGGCGCCCAAGGAAGTTGTGCTTTTGACGCTCCTGTTTCAGGCTCAAGTCGCAAGTGTTCTCAAAAACACTAGACTCGCTCAGCTAGAATACTTTAAATAATTCTCTTAAGGATATTTGTAGAGCTTTAGCTATTTTGTGAATATTACCAATGCTCGGGTTCCGCTTACCCTGTTCAATAAAGCCAATGTAAGTCCTGTGAACACCAACAGCATCCGCAAGCTCTTCCTGTGTCAGGCCTCTATTTCTACGAATCTCTGCTACTCTCTGACCGAGCTGCTTCAAAAATTTTCTGTCTGCGCTCACACATACAGTTTGTCGCTAGGCACTAATTGACTCTACAGACAGCTTGTCGCATAATTGGCTTATTAACTCTTAGGGAGGTAACAGATGGCGGGCCAGGATAAACTGAGCTGGTTCAGGAAACACAAAATCATAACGATAATTCTAATTTTGCTGATTTTGGGTGGCATTGGAGCAGCGGTCGGTGGCGGCAGCTCAACCAAAAGTAATGAGACCAATAACTCAGGGTCTGGTTCTAATTCTAAAACCGTCGCTAGAATCGGCGAATCGGCTAGAGATGGTAAGTTTGAGTTCACTATCACGAAGATGCAGTGTGGCATACCACAAGTCGGTAATGAATTTGTGAATAAGACCGCCCAAGGTCAGTATTGTGAGCTCAGTATGACAGTCAAGAATATAGGCAATGTGCCGCAATCTTTGTCCTCATTTAATCAATATGTTTATGATGCACAGAACAGAAAATTTACGGCTGACGACACAGCGACACTATATACCACGCCAAATGACCAGGGGTCAGCTTGGTATAACGAGATTAATCCAGGTAACACCGTCTCTGGAGTATTCGTCTTCGATGTACCGAAAGATGTTACACCGGTTACTGCCGAACTCCACGACTCCGCATATTCGGGTGGGATAAAAGTCAATCTGCAGTAACTGGCATCCGAAATTACTTGACTTGTTAAGTATTTTTGACTGGATTCCGGCCTCCGCCGGAATGACAGATACTATAACCCTACAACCCTATTTTCAGTCTCCTCGCAATGCTTGGATAGGGTCTTTGCGGGCGGCTTTGAGGGCTGGCGCGGCGCTGAAGACAACGCCAACAGCAACCGAGATCAAAACAGCCAAAACGATAATCGGTACAGTTAGGAGTGGGTGTAGACCAGTGTAGAGACGCAGAACCAAAAAAACTAGCAAAGATACAATCACACCAATCAAGCCGCCACCAATTGTTAGAGCTAGACCCTCTACCAAGAATTGATTAAGGACTTGTCGGTTGGTGGCTCCAACAGCTTTTCTGATGCCAATTTCGCGCGTACGCTCGCTAACACTGGCCAGCATGATATCCATAATGCCAATCCCGCCGACCAATAAGCTGATGGCAGCCAGCGCCGAAATAAATCGTGTCAGATTAGCTACTACTTTATTAACTACATTAAGCAGCTGCTCTTGCTTAAGGACACTGAAATCTTCCTGACCTTGGTGGCTGGCCAGCAGTGTTTGCTTAGCTTGGTTGATAGTAGCATTCACATCTGAGTTTTTACTCTTAAACAGGATTTGCAAAATGTTCGTGCCGCCACTACTTAATGTTTTAGCTTGTTCAAAATTTATAAATACGGCTGAGTTAAAGTCCGTCTGGCCAATAGAAAGCAGGCCGCCGCTACTGGAAGACAGCACACCGTGGATAATAAAAGGCCGGCCGGAAATTGTAATACTGTGACCCACCGGGTTAAGCAGGCCATAAAGTTGATTGGCGATATTAGAACCAATGATGGCAAAGCTATTGTTGACATCCTCTGCGGTGAAAAAGCTGCCATAAGCCATTTTTTGATTCAGAAGATTAGGTAAAGCGGGGCTGGTACCGAGCACAAACGCGCTATTAGTTTCGTGTGAGTTACTGGCAACAGTGCTGGTCACAAAATCAACTGGGGCTACGTCTGTCACTGCGGGCAGGCTATTCAGGGCAGTGACGTCTTTAGCCGTTAATGTGCTGGAATTAAAGAAAGAGAGCAGCGAGGCAAACTTGCCGGAGCGCACGGTTAGCACGTCGCTGCCCAAGTAGTTAATCTGGCCGACGATTTGCTGTTTTAGGCCCTCGCCCAAACTTACAGTAGTCACAACCAGGGTGATGCCAATAATCACCCCAATCATGGTTAGCAGCGAGCGGGCTTTAGAGCTGCGCAGATTGGCTGCAGCTGTTTTAATATTACCGCTCCACACTTTTAGCCCTCTTTCTCTTACGTTTGTCTTTTTGTGGTACGCTGTTTAGTTCTTTGCCGGGTACCACGTGCATCAGAGCTGAGACGCCGGCTGTAATATCTTCTGGCGTGCGGCGATAGCGGCTGAAGTAAATGCGGCGGGCACCTTTGGCTAAATGACCAATAGCCGTTTTCTCGTCGCCGACTATCATGCCATCAGACATGTAAATTACACGGCTGGCATAGCGGGTGAGCTCGGGGTTATGTGTTACAAGCAGTACGGTGTTGCCCTGGCGGTGAATATCGGCAAACAGTTCCATCACAACCTTGCTGTCAAAGCTATCTAGGTTGCCGGTCGGCTCGTCGGCAATAATGATGCTTGGTTTGTTAATAAGCGCTCGGGCGATGGCAGCGCGCTGCGCCTGGCCGCTAGAGAGGTGGCGCGGCAAAAAATACTCGCGCTCGCGCAAACCAACAATTTCTAACATATCGCTGGCGCGCTGCCATCGCCGCACCGGCGTCATCCCCTTGTAAGCTAGAGGTAGAGCAACATTATCAAGTACGTTCAAGCGTTGGATCAAATTATAAGACTGAAAGACAAAGCCAATCCGGTCGCGCCGCAATTTAGCTTGCCGGTTGGCGCGCAGGCGGTCAACCGATCTGCTATCCAGCAAATAGGTGCCGTGAGTTGGCCGATCAAGCAGACCAATGATATTAAGTAGAGTGGTCTTGCCGCTGCCGGAAGGTCCCATTACGGCCACGAATTCTCCCTTTTCGACGACTAAATCAACTTCATCCAATGCTAAAGTTGTGGCTTCGCCGAATCCATAAACTTTTGATACTTCCTGCAATTCTATGAGAGGCATTAAAAAGCTCCCTCAAGAATTGCATTTATCATTTTACATTTAGCATTTTTCATTAATTTATCATTTGTTATT
>CAZXDA010000001.1:0-30527 GCA_964639445.1 uncultured Candidatus Saccharibacteria bacterium | reverse complement strand
ATAATTGGTTCGCCACAGCGAACCCTGCCCACACCCTTTGACGTGAAATCCCCTCCAACTCAATGTCTCTAAACGCTAGTTTACCTTTTAATTTCTGCTTAAGCCAAAATAAAAAGGTTGTAAAATAATCTCCTTATCCAATCTGTTAGAATTATTTGGGAGAGGTGGCCGAGTGGTTTAAGGCGCACGCTTGGAAAGCGTGTTGAGCCGAAAGGCTTTCGCAGGTTCAAATCCTGTCCTCTCCGCCATAAGTGTATTCATGATTGCAGAACAATAAACGTCAGTGTTTTATGGTGGTGTTACAATGGGTATGTGGCGAAAAGCCATCAAAAATACCAACAAGAAAGGATCTAACATGACAGATAAGGAAATGATCAAAGAAGTTGTGACGGCCGTCGCTCAATTACAAGACCTTAAGCAGTGGGAAAGGCTCGAAAACTACTTTGTTAAGAAACCTTTTGTAGATAATAAGGCCATTAACGGCGAAATGCCGGCGGTCATACCCAAGAAGCGCCTGATCGATAGTTGGCACAAAGAAATTGGTAGCTACTTTTACGCCACTCGGCATTTCATTAAGCGTTTGGCTGTGCGAATGCTAAATTCGCGCCGCGCCAAAGTAACGACTGACGTTGAACATGTGCATTATGTAGCTGACCGCGGCGAACGCTATGCCTGGACCGTACGCGGCACAATTGACTACATCCTGGTGAAAACAGCTAACGGAACCTGGAAGATCAGCCAGATGATTTTCCGCCTGCAAGACCAAGCCGTCCGCCCCATCGTCGCTTAAAACTCCAATTGTCATTCCGGCGAAGGCCGGAATCCAGTCTGGATTCTGAATCAAGTTCAGAATGACATTTGGGGCTATTGGCTCTTAAGCTAAAATAAGAACAATGAATGTTTTGATTATCTACGCGCATCATGAGCCAAGTTCGCTAACTAGCGCCTTAAAAAATCTGGCTTATCAGACTTTGACTCGCCAAGGCCACAGTGTAGTCGTAAGCGACCTATATGGCGAGGGCTTTAACCCGCTGGCGCAAAAATGGGATTTTGTAACCAGCAGCGGTGGCCACTTTAATTACATGCTGGAACAGAAACATGCCGCCAAACTTAATATGTCTTTTTCGCCCGACATCACTGGCGAGATAGACAAAGTCAGAGCCGCTGATTTAATACTTTTTGTTGCGCCTATGTGGTGGGCCAGCGTGCCGGCAATTTTAAAAGGCTGGTTTGACCGTGTGCTGGCTATGGGCGTAGCTTGGGATGGCGGTAAATTTTACGAAAACGGCCTGCTGCGTGGCAGGCAAGCTATGATGATTGTCACCGCTGGTCACCCCGCCGATTACTACGAAGAAAGCGGTGTCCATAAAGCCACTGCCAAGCAAACTCTCCACCACATAAATCACGATACACTGGCTTTTTGCGGGTTCGATGTGCATGAACCGTTTGTGGCGCTTAATGTTTTAGGGCTGGATGATGCCGGCCGGGTTCAGGTTTTAAACGAACTGCAATTTCGTCTGGAGCACCTTACCGACAGCCCCCAGTGGCTGGTACGTTACACTACTTGATGATCGTTGCTCGGGCAGCAGCTAAAGCTTTGGCATACCAATATAGTTCTTCAAGCATACTTTCTAAGGCTACTTGCGGACCGTATGGCATAGCTCTTAACCCCTGACTCAGTTGTCCATTTTCACTTAAAGATTCGCCGGCTCTGGGTAAAGCTACAGCCGTCGGGATAATAGTTGCTCGTGATTCGCTTAAAATCTCTTTTAAGTGCATGGTTGCTCTGGCGCCACCAACAGTTCCGTGTGATACAACAGTGGCTGGTTTTTTAACCATTTCCCAGGTCAGATAATCAATGGCATTTTTCAAAACCCCGGGAATAGAATGGTTATATTCTGGCGTCACAAAAACGTAAGCATCACCAGAGGCAACTTTGGTAGTCCAGTGTTTTATAGCTTCATCAAGTTGGCGATTGGGGTTGTAGCGCGGACTGATAGGCTCATTCATGAAGGGCAGGGGATAATCAGCTAAATCAACTAGCTCAACCTCGATATCTGACAAATTTTTAGCCTCAGCCTCGACCCACTTAGCAACTCGTTCGCTAAGACGGCCGGGTCTGGTGCTGCCAATAACAATAATTAGTCTCATAGCTTTTTATAATCAATGCCGATGCTATCGAGCAGTTGACGGTTTAGGGCGTAATTTTTTTGGGTGCCAAACTTAGTTTCGTGAACAATGCCGGCCTCAACCAGCCTGTTGAAGTGATGACTAAGCGTTGGTTGACTAAGTATGCTTTTTTCTGAAAGATGGCTACAACTCTCTTCTGAGTTAGGGCAGCTTTTTAACTCTCGCACCATCTTTAAGCGGGTGGGGTTGGCTAAAGCTTTGAAGACTTTAACAACTTTATCCTCTGCCATGGTTACGCCCTGTCCTTATTCGTACTACTTTTACAAAATTCACCATACACTCACTATACAAGTTCAATTGAAATATGTAAATATAGAAATGTTTAAATAGAAGGCTTTAGGAGAGCCTAAGAGGGTTAGCTGGTATTATATAATCGAGATGGAAGAGTTAAAGCAGGCTTTAAAAGCCGTAGCTAAAGACCTGTTTAGCGTTGATGTTGAGGCGGAATTAACGCGGCCGCAAGAGCAATTTGGCGATTTTAGCAGCAATTTGGCCATGCAGCTGGCGGCTAAAATCGCCAAACCTCCGCGCGAAATTGCTGAAGCTCTGGTTGCTAAAATTCAGAATTCGGCAGTTGTGGCCAAGGCCGAAGTCGCCGGCTCCGGCTTTATTAATATTTGGCTGACTGACGAGGCGATTTTGCAGGAGATAGAGAGAAAGCCGGCTAAATCTTATGAAAACCAAACCATAGTTGTCGAATATTCCGACCCGAATCCTTTCAAGGTGCTTCATGTTGGGCATCTTTATACCAGCGTGGTTGGTGACGCCATCGCTAAATTATTCGAAGCGGCCGGCGCTAAAGTGGCTCGTGTGAATTTTGGCGGTGATGTAGGGTTGCACGTAGCAAGAACCATGTGGGCTATTTTGCAGAAATTGAGCGGTGAGTTGCCGAAAAAGCTGAATGATATTGAACCAGACAAACGTCCAGAGTGGATGACTGATTGCTATATAGAAGGGAATAAAGCTTATGAGGATAGTCCCAAAGCAAAGGCGCAAATAGACAAGCTGAACAAACGCATTTATCAAATTGTTGAGCAAAAAGACCATGATTCGCCACTCGCTCAAATTTATTGGACGACTCGCCAATGGAGCTATGACTATTTCAACGCCTTTTATGCCAAGCTCGGCACACATTTCGATAAATATTATCCCGAGAGCGAAACGGTTAAGCCGGGGCTCAAAGCCGTCAAAGAAAATATCAATAAGGTTTTTGAAGAATCGCAAGGCGCTATTGTATTCCGCGGCGAGGTTCACAACATGCATACTCGAGTCTTCATTAATAGAGAAGGATTACCGACTTACGAAACAAAAGACGTGGGCTTAATTCTAAAAAAGTGGCAGGATTATCATTTTGATAAGTCGGTCATAATTACAGGTAACGATATTTATGAGTACATGCAGGTTGTACTTAAGGCCATCGAGCAGATCGCGCCGGAACTAGCACAAAAAACCATTCATATAACTCATGGCATGGTTAAGCTTTCGGGCGGAGTCAAAATGAGTAGCCGTCTGGGTAATATCATCAAAGCCGAAGATGTGCTGGCGGCCGCTAACGAAGCTAATAAAAAAATTAATAAGCAGGAAAATTTTGAAGTGGCACTAGCGGCCGTCAAATATGCATTTTTGAAAAACCGAATTGGTGCCGATATGATTTTTGATCCGGCCGAATCTGTTAGCTTGCAGGGCAACAGCGGCCCATATTTACAATACGCTTATGTGCGAGCAAACAGCATTTTGAGTAAGGAAACAGGCGATAGGAAACAGGCAATAGGCAACAAATCGTTGGATCCAGCAGAACGGACTTTAGCTCGCAAAATTAGCGAATTCCCGGAAGTTGTAGAATCTGCGGTCAATGAGCTTCTGCCCAGCCACATCTGTACATACTTGTATGAATTAGCTCAAACGTTTAATCGCTTTTATGAAAGCAGCCGTATTATTGGCGACCCGCGCCAGAATATTCGCTTAAAATTAGTCGAGGCTTATGCCCAAGTCTTAAAAAATGGCTTAGAGCTGCTCAACATCCCAGTTTTAGAGAAAATGTAACCCAAAGTAGGATTGAACAAATTGTACGTTATAATAAAATTATAACGTACAAGCATAACGTAAAATTAGAGGTAGAATGAGAGGAAAATTGCTATGCCAAAAGTTGAGTTATCTGATGAAGAGTTAAAAAAGAAGTTAACGCCGGAGCAGTATCAGATTATGCGGCAGAAGGGGACGGAAGCGCCTTTTAGTGGCAAATTCTTACATAACAAAGAAAATGGGATGTATACATGCGCCGCCTGCGGCGCACCGCTTTTTAGTAGTGACACTAAGTTCGATTCCGGCTCCGGCTGGCCGAGCTTTTATGATGTCGCGACTAAAGGCAACGTCAAGCTAGAGGAAGATAAATCGCACGGCATGACTCGTACGGAGGTTATTTGCGCTAATTGCGGCAGCCATTTAGGCCATCTTTTCGATGACGCTTACGACCAGCCAACTGGCCAACGCTACTGTATCAACTCCTGCACCCTCGACTTTACTCCCAAAGCCAAAGAATAAATGGCCGTTTTTGACGAAAAGCACTGGTCTGAATTAATCAAAAAGCCGGATTGGTATATGGAGTTTGTACCCTATTTTAAGGAGGCCCAACAAAAACTTAGCGAAGAGTCCAACAAGGCAGATGAATTCCGTAAAACCATCAGACATTTTTTCGAAAAAGCGTTACTAGAAGATAAAGTGGCGCTGGCTGATCATGGGCCGAATCTGGATGAGCAGCGCGAACCAATCGATACAGTTGTTATTCATCATACCAGCGCAGAGCCGGGCTATCGTTTGAGCTACATGAATGCCACTCAGCTACTAAACGTTTATGCGCCATATTTTATGAATCCGACCGTGCGTGAAGAAAGACAGCTGAAGAGTACTGCCATATGGTCGGGTCATTTCAGAGACGGCAAACCAAGCTTTTTGATTTATCACTGGCTGATGCGCATGGATGGTACTTTTGAACGGTTACTTGATGATGCGCAACTAGGCTGGCACGCTGGCAATTGGGATATCAATAAGCGCAGCATTGGAATTTGTTTGGATAACGATTATGAAGGTCGAGATCCAACGGATGAGATTTTACAGAAATTGGCCGCTCACATCAAAAAATACTACCCTCAGATCAGTAAAGAAAAGATTATCGGTCACCGTGAAGCCCGCGAAGGGACTATTTGCCCTGGAGCTAATTTCCTAACAATCTGGAAAGCCAAACTGTTGAGCTATTTATGATGGATCATAAGACAGTTGAGGAGTATATTTTGAGTTTGCCGAATGTTCGGTTGGATTATCCATTTGGTAAGAATACGGCGGTTTATAAAGTACGGGACCCTTCGACAAGCTCAGGGCAAGGAAAAATGTTTGCGCTGATTCCTGAAAAGAAAGAGCCGGTGCAAATCAGCTTAAAATGTGACCCACAGCTGGCAGAAACTTTACGCGCAAAATACGAAACTGTGATGCCCGGCTATCATTTGAATAAAAAACACTGGAACACGATCCTACTAACTGGCCAACTCAGCTGGGACGAAATCAAAGATCTGATAAAACATTCATATGATCTTGTGTCTCAATAATCCTCGTTGTCAATAATGTATGTTATAAAAAAATTATAACGTACAACAGGTGTTCTTTAGAAATCCTTGTAAGTTTTTTCGTCACGCTTAGTTATGGTAATAAGATTGATGTTTTTGCCATCTTGGCGGTAAATTATGCGATGTCTGCCGACTCGGACTCTGAATATGCCCTTGGCCCCCTTAATTTTCTTAACGTTTAGCCCCTCAAGCTTTAGGCTATAAATTTGCAATAGCGCTTGCTCGATCTGGTTACGGGTTTTAGCGTCTAATTTTTGGAGAAGCTTTTCGATTTTGTTCATCAGCTTCTTTCAGCCTCTCTAGAGCCACCATGACTTTTTCGATTGGAACACCATCCGGATTGATATCTCTAAAGTCAACGACTGTTTCCCATTCGCCTTCGTCACCCCATTCGTCAACCACGCGCTGCCCCTTCAGCTTGCGTACAATTGATTCGCGAATGAAATCGCTGCGGCTGGCATACTCATCAGCAGCCGCCCTATCGATTTCGTCCAGCAACTTTTTGGGTAAGGAAATATTGATTGTTCGGGAGTTTCTACTCATACATAAATTGTATATTTTTTGTATTACTTAGTCAAGTATTTATTGAATTTTGCTGAGGTCGCCGTTAATAACGATGGGCTGCATGGCGATTATTTCAGTTTCGTAATATGGCATCTTAGGGATCGGGTTTAATAAATAAATCTTTTGATTTAAGACGTGCGCAAAACCCATTTCCAGAAATGCATTCCCGCCTATATAGTTCTTGGCTCCGTGTTTATCATAATTGGCCACTAGCAAAGCGTCTGCACTTTGCATAGGCTTCCAAAACTCGCGAATGGCGTCTTTTTTGTTCTTTTGGTGTAATTTTATGATTTCTTTTTCCTCATCTGTTTTACCAACAAAATAGGGCGCAAACTTGCTCATAAATGCTGTGTGACCCAAAGCTTCAAGCTGCTCGCATAGCTCCATCATCCGCTCAGTAAACTGCATGCTTCCCGCCACACCGATTTTCACACCTCCATCATAACAAACCAAACCTCTTACGCTTTTAGCTTTCGGTTCTAGGTTCTAAACTAAAATCATGAAATTTATAGTAGTTAGGCACGGACAAACCATAGAGAATGCCGAGAGGATAGTTCAAGGTCAATTGCCAGGCACGCTGAGCGAGCTGGGCATACAACAGGCAGAGGAAGTAGCTGAGAAATTAAAGGATCAGAAATTTGATGATGCTTGGTCTTCTGATCTTTTAAGGTGTGTTAAAACCGGCGAACATATCTTAAAATACCACCCCGACTTAAAGCTAAATCTGACCCCAGCTCTTAGAGAACAAAATTTTGGCACCTATCAGGGCAAGCCTGGCCCAATTGACTGGGCAAATTATAAGGGAAATTTGCTTTCAAAAAGACTCCCAAGGGGAGAGACGTTAAAGGAAGTTTATATGCGGGTCATTAATTTTTTAAACTATCTTTTTGAAGAGTCGCCTGGTAGAAAAATATTGATAGTCACCCACGGCGGTCCTATCCGTACGATAATCTCGTCTTATGAGGGCATACCATTAGTCGAAACTTTTAAGGAAGAACAGCCTAATGTTGGTATTTGGGAGTTTGTCATCAATCAACCTCTCGAGCCCAACCTGGAAGACAAATACGAATTTCCTGTTTTTAGCGAGCAAGTAAAGTCTTGAACTATTAGTAAAAGTACAAGCGCTTTTAGCTAACGGCTTCGGGATTTAGAATGTATATATGCAGCTGGAGTTTGGTAACTGTAAATTGATAATTGGAGCGACTCGTGGACGCTGTCAGTGAAGTCAAATCGCGGCTGAATGTGGAGGATGTGATTTCTGAGTACTTGCAGCTTAAGCGGGCGGGGCGGAATTTTAAGGGGTTAAGCCCTTGGACGAATGATAAAACGCATTCCTTTATGATTAGCCCAGAAAAGCAAATTTGGCATGACTTTTCATCCGGCAAGGGCGGTGACATTTTTACGTTTGTGATGGAGATGGAGGGGCTGGATTTTCGCGGCGCGCTGGAGCATCTGGCGCGCAAAGCCGGCGTTGATTTAGAGCAATATCAAGCTGGCAGCTCATCGGCCAAAAGATATAAGAATAGGGCACTGGAAGCACTGGCACTGGCCACTAAGTTTTATCAAAAGCAGTTAACGGTTAATCGGGCGGCACTTAAATATCTAATTCGCGACCGCGCTTTTACCAAAAAAACTCTACTTGATTGGCAGATTGGCTATGCGCCCCATGGCGGGCAAGCCCTCACAAATTTTTTGACTAAACAGGGTTTTGATAAAGAAGAGATGAAGAGAGCCGGTCTAACTACTATTCGATCGGGAAGACCGAGCGATATGTTTCGTGGCCGCATTATGATTCCTTTAGCCGACAGCCGTGGTTCAGCAATCGGCTTTACAGGACGATTGTTGGCGGATGAACCCAATGCGCCGAAATACATCAACACGCCACAGACAGTGGTTTACGACAAAAGCCGGCATGTTTTTGGCCTGCATCTCGCCAAAGAAGCTATCCGTAAAAGCGGCTACGGCGTCATAGCCGAAGGCAACATGGATGTTATTGCATCCCACCAAGCCGGCGTTAAAAATGTGGTGGCAACGGCCGGCACCGCCATGACCGAAAATCACTTGCGTGAGCTCAAGCGCTTTACGCCCGACATTAGGCTTTGTTTTGATGCCGACAGCGCTGGGCTGGCGGCCACTGAGCGAGCTATAACTTTAGCCCAAAGAGCCGGCGTTAATTTGAGCGTGATTGAGTTAACAGATTCTAAAGACCCGGACGAACTGGTTCGTAAAGACCCGGCCGAGTGGCAGAAGGCGATTGTGAAATCGCAATACGCCGTCGATTGGTTGATTGAGCGTTATGCCTCACAACTTGATCTAAAAACCGCGCCGGGCAAAAAGGCCTTTACCGATACGCTTCTGACAACCATTCGCCGCCTGAGCGACCCGGTAGAGCAAGAGCATTACCTTAAAAGATTGGCTGACCTCACTCAAACGAGCCTTGAGGCTATGCGCGCCAAATCTACTACCCAAAAGATAGAAACACCAGCTTTGCGAAAACCGAAGATACGATCTGCGCAACTTGAGGGTAAGTCTATTGAACAGCAAAGGCTGCAGGATCATTTTTTGGCCATGATGCTGATGCAGCCTAAACTGCGGCTTTTGCTTAAAAATTGCCGGCCTGACTATTTTAACGATGGCCCGTCACGAATTTTGTTCAATTTCCTAAAGAACAACCCGTCATTCCCGCGAAAACGGGAATCCAGAACTGGACCCCCGATCGAGTCGGGGATGACAATGGTTAAAGAACTTCAACCGATTGCCGATTATGTTAAAATCTTGGTGCTGCAATTTGAGGAGTTGTATCAGGATTTGTCATTCGAAGATTTAAAAGAACAGGCCCAAAACCTTAAAAATCGCCTGATAGCAAACTATGTCAGAACCCAAAGACAAAAGTTGGTGCATGCCATGAAGACCACGAGTGACGAAGCCCAAATAAAGCAAATGTTGCGCAAAGTTGATAAACTAAATGCACTACTGAAGTGAAGAGTGAAGAGTGAAGAGTAAAAAAGAAACTACTCAGGTTCGAAAGCCAAGACAGCGCAGCATCCGGTCTTACGCGCGGGCCATTGAACAATTAACCGAGCGTGGCAAAAAAGAT
This sequence comes from uncultured Candidatus Saccharibacteria bacterium, assembly GCA_964639445.1. Taxonomy (GTDB): domain Bacteria; phylum Patescibacteriota; class Saccharimonadia; order Saccharimonadales; family UBA10212; genus 2-01-FULL-49-22. The sequence goes on along the minus strand of CAZXDA010000001.1, from coordinate 21,059 downwards.
GGTTCCCTAACTCAAAAAGAAATTTTTGCTCTTATCCCGGATACGCCAGCCAATATTGATGTGCTGGATAATCTTTATAACGAACTAGCCGCAGCAGAAATTGAAGTTATCCCAGAAACCGAGCCGGATGCTAAAAGCTTAAGCGACGAGTGGGTAACAGAAGAGCCGGAAGAAGAGCTGCTAAAGCCCAACACTGCTTACTTGGACGATATTTCTGACGATTCGGTGCGGCTTTACCTGCGCGAAATCGGTAAAATTCCGCTGTTGACTCCCGAAGAAGAGCTGGCTTTAGCCCGCAAAGTGACTTCTGGCTCTAAAAAAGCCAAAGACCAAATGGCGGAAGCTAACATGCGCCTGGTAGTCTCTATTGCAAAGCGCTATGTGGGCCGCGGTCTGGATCTGCTTGATCTTATTCAAGAAGGCAATACAGGGCTTTTACGGGCGGTCGAAAAATTCGATCCAGACCGCGGCTTTAAATTCAGCACATATGCTACGTGGTGGATCCGCCAAGCCATTACTCGCGCCATTGCTGACCAGGCGCGTACTATTCGTATTCCAGTACACATGGTAGAGACGATTAACAAGCTACTACGAACCCAGCGTCGCCTGACACAAGAACTCAACCGCGAACCAACCAACGAAGAAATCGCCGCCGCCATGGAAATGGATGTCGATAAAGTGGAACACATTATGAAGATCAAGCAGGATATCTCCAGCCTAGATGCCTCCGTGCGCGATGACGAAGAAGACAGCGTTTTGGGCGATTTTATTGAGGATGAAGACGCCAAAACACCAACTGAATCAGCCTCCGAGCAGCTTCTTAAAGAACAAGTCCGCAAAATATTAGGCAGTTTAACGGAGCGCGAGCAAAAAATTTTGAAGTTACGGTTTGGTCTGGAAGACGGCAAAAGCCACACGCTTGAAGAAGTCGGCCAAGAGTTTTCCGTCACGCGCGAACGCATAAGACAAATCGAGGCCAAAGCCCTAGCCAAACTGCGCAAACATAAGGACACCCGCAAACTGCATGAATATTTACAGTAAATACTTATAGACCATGGAAGCGTCAAGAAAACCGTCGTTAGATAAAGTCGAATATCCTTTAACTCCTCAAACCCCAGAGGAGTATGGGATATCTGAGCTTGAAGAGCTAACCGAACTTACTGAGGCTTTACTGGTTGATGGTATCGTCGAGAAAGAAAGAGTATCTGCCATTTTGACCGAGATGGGCTTGGAGGCGGAATCAGATAACTATCTGGCGTTTCTAGAGTCTAGAGGTATAGAGGTAATCGAGGCAGACGTCATTCCAAAAACCCCCGGTACCACAGCAGAGGCAGCTGATCAATCTTTTAGTCATGATTCGTTGCAGCTCTTTCTGATCGGCGCCAGTAGATACCCGCTTTTAACTGCTGCTCAAGAGGTCGAGTTAGCCAAGCAAAAAGATGTTTATCTACCCTTTCGTGAGCTTATTCAGGCATTAACCACCGAAAGGCATTTAAAAGATGGCGAAACGCATGAACTATTAGAGCAGATGACCGAAGAATTACCGGCAGAAGATCGCCAAGCAATTCTTAGGGGTGAACTAGCTTATCAACGCCTGATGAATTCTAATCTAAGGCTAGTAGTCTCAATTGCTAAGAACTACCGCGGGCTAGGGGTCCCTTTCTTAGATTTAATACAAGAAGGAGTACTGGGCTTAAACAGAGCTGTAGAGAAATTCGACTGGCGTAAGGGTTATAAATTCAGCACTTATGCCACGTGGTGGATTCGTCAATCCGTCCAAAGGGCAATAGCGAATCACGCCCGCACCATTCGAGTGCCGGTACATGTTGTCGAACGCCAGCAAAAAATTACTAGGGCTTCACGGCGTCTCTTGGTAGAGCTCGGTCGTGAACCAACCGTAGATGAATTGGTTGCGGCCACGGGGCTATCAAAACATCACGTTAAGGAAGCACTTGAAGCTGCACAAGCCTCCGTCTCCCTGAATCAGTATATTAATGATGCTGAAGAGTCAGAGCTAGGAGATTTTTTTGCAGACAAAGACAGCTTAGATCCGTTTGATGAAGCGGAAGAGTCTTTAAGAAAAGAGGCTGTACGAAAGGCTCTAGGTTCGCTACCAGAGCGCGAGCGTCGGATACTTGAACTCCGTTTCGGTTTTGAAGGAGAGCCGTGGACCTTGGAGGCTATCGGTCATGAAATGGATTTAACCAGAGAAAGAGTACGCCAATTAGAAAATCAAGCCGTAAGAAGACTGGCCGCTACGCGGGAAATGCAGTCAATAGATAGCCACCAAAAGAATGGCGCGACTGGAATAGAGTCCGGCACAGAAAACAAGACAGTTACTCTGCGTAACCCCACAACCCTGCGCGTAGTTGAGCTGCGGGCCGGTGAATATGAGGTCTTATCAAAAATGCTGGAAGGCAAGAGTGAAAGAGAAATAGCTAAAGATCTGGGCATTGCTCAGACATCAGTAAGAACCCGGAAGTATGCCGCCTCGAACAAACTTAGAGTCAATCAAGATAATCTATTGGGATATTTTGGCCGACTGGAAAGAATTGATAGGAAAACAGGCTGAGTTTTAACCATGATTAAAATTTTGGGGATCGCTGGGACAAATGGGTCGGGGAAGGACACGGTCGGGAAGCTGTTAGCCGAACGTTACGGTTGGCTGTTTGTCTCGGTAAGTGATATTTTGCGAAACGAGCTTAAACGCCGCCAACAAGATATTTCGCGTAAAAATCTGCGACTGCTCAGCGCCGAATGGCGCAGGGAACATGGACTTGGCGTATTAGTTGATAAGGCAGTTGCCGAGTTTGAATCTGAAGGTGGTAACAGAGAGTTTAAAGGTCTAGCCATCTCCAGCCTGCGTAATTATGGTGAGGTTGATAGGGTACACGAACTAGGAGGAGAGGTTGTATGGGTAGATGCTGATCCAAAAATAAGATACGGACGCATTAGCGCTAGGATTAGAAGTGATGAAGATCACAGAACGTTCGAAGAATTTCTTCAAGACGAGCAAGAAGAAATGCGACACTATAAAGGCGACGAAGCAACTCTGAACTTAGCAGGCGTCAAAGAACGAGCTGATATTTTTATAAAAAATAGTGGCAACAACATCGAAGCCTTCAAAAACCAAGCCGCCAAAACGCTCAAGCTTTCTTAAAGACTAAAATTGCACAAACAAGTAATTTATGCTACAATATATATTGTATGCATGAAAGAAATTTTTCTCAAAGGCAACAACTTACAGCCGAGCAAATATTCGGCCCTGGCTCCCAGATTGAGATAGTCCCTTTTAATCCTGCAAATTCAACCGGGCTGGAGGATGAATCTGTAGTTATAAATGGAATTGAGCTACCCGTCCATCCAACCAACAATATGCAAATGATAATAGGCATATATTTCCGACTACAGGATGGTAAGCCAAATGGCCCGTTTGAAGAAATTTATAAATCTGTTTTTCAAGAAAATCATTTGTCAGAAATTATAGAAAAATATCGTCAGCAAAGGCCAAATCTCTTCAGATGTATGGAGGAGGTCAGCAGGGACCATCTACGTAAGGCGGATGAGCGTAATGAGGCGCGAGGAAGGTTTGGCAACAATTCGGAGGCTTATCAATCTGTAGTGCGCGCTCAAGAACCTACCCCGGAGGAAGTAAATAGGCGCAAATATGTCTTTTCTATGGCCTATGATGCTTTGGCTGAGAGCGCCAAAGTAATCGACCCATATTACGATCTGACCAGACTCCGTGTCCTTACCGGCACCTCCGCCTTTTAAAATTTACTTTTTAGGTAATAGATGTTATAATTATAGCGCTATCTGATTGGGGGCTTCTCAGTCAGGAGTGAACATTTTAAGGAGGTGAGTATCTTGCGCGTCCCGCATAACAGGTGGACTGACGGTGGCTGGAATAAGAAGCTGCCGGTGCTCCGCCCTCTGGCGAGGTGGTTTGGGATTGACTCCTCGAACCCCACGATGGACGAACTGCAAGTCCCGTATCAGGCCGTAGCGCCTAAGGTCTTCCATCAGTCCGTGCCGAAGGTCCTCGAGGCCACGGACATGAACGAGGGGACCCTGAGGCGCCGAATGAGCGAAGTGTGGTACCGGCTCGGGCTCGGAGGCCCGATCCCGCCGCGTTCGCTCAAGCTGGGTCGCTGCAACCCGGTCGACCTGTCCGGTGCGGTGGCATTCGTGCTCGGAGGAACCGTTAGCTGGATGCGGTTGCGTCTGGATAGGACGCTGCTGACCCAGCATGCTGGCGCAGACTTCGAGCGCATCATCGTGCTCGGCAGTTCCCGCGTCTGCAACGCATCCGCCGATCTGCGTCACCCGTACATCAGGAAGGTCTACCCGGAAGGCGAGTACCCCACGGAGCGTACGCTGCTCCGGCAGTGGATCTACGCCAACGGCAAGATCGACCGCCAGTACATCTTCCCGGACTTGCCGGATGAGGGGCCGCCGCTCTCGCTCGAGCAGCAGCTCAAGTATCTGGTGGAGTCGGGACAGTACGCCGAACTGGTAGGCGAGCGCAAGGTGTTCGTGGCTGTGAACGGCGGCAACGCGTTGTACATCCCGCTGCACATGCGCCGCGTGCTCGGGCTGGACGACATCTGGTTCAGCCAGCCGGCCAGCGACGTGGTCACGCCAGTCCCGGACTACTGGTGGCCCGAGGACCAGGACCTGCTGACCACGCCTTCGGGCATCATCAGGCTCTGGATCGAGCTCAGGGCGAACGGCTGCATCAACGACGAGGTCAAGTAACCTCCCACAGGGCCCGCCTCGGCGGGCCCTTCTCCTTGTTATTAAGCATAAGTGATCGCTCAATTAACAGATACGGCGTATAATCTAGGCAGTGGCTGAGAGACGAAAAAAGCTAGCTATTATTGATGGTAAATCTGTTTTTTACAGGGGTTATTATGCGTTGCCGAACTTGAGTACGCGCGATGGCGTGCCGACCGGCGGTGTTTATGGATTTGCCACGATGGCGATTGAACTGATTAAGAAACTCAAACCTGATTATGTAGCTGTAGCGTGGGATAAGCCAAAGACCAACATCCGGCGGCGGCTTGCTATGTATCCGGAATATAAAGCCGGCCGGGTGGCGGCGCCGCCGGATTTCTACACCCAAATTCCAATCTTACATGAACTATTAGAAGCTTTTGGCTGGCCGCTTTACGAGCTGGATGACTATGAGGCCGATGACATTATGGGAACGTTAGCCGTTCAGGCCCGCAAAAAAAATATTGAAACACTGCTTATCACATCTGATCTAGACGCCCTTCAGCTAATTAACGGCCATGTGAAGGTCTATGCGCTCAAAAAAGGTTTTTCTAACATTGAAGAATTTCATCCGGAAAGTTTTACGGCTAAATATGGCTTAGAGCCTGAGCAATTTTTAGACTTTAAGGCTCTAAAAGGTGATAGCTCTGACAATATCCCAGGTGTTGCTGGCGTGGGCGAAAAAACAGCCGTTAATCTGTTGCAGAAGTATAAAACCCTAGACGACATTTATCAGCATTTAGATGAAATACCGGAAAAATTGCGACTTAAATTACAGGCCGGTCAAGAATCGGCCTACTTGAGCAGGGAATTGGCCCGGCTTTGGACGGATGCGCCCTTAAAGCTCGACTTAAAAGCGATGGATGCACGCAAGCTGGATCCTCAACATCTTCTGAAGTTGCTGCAAAAGCTAGAGTTCCGCAGTCTAATCAATACTCTGCCGGATTATATGCGTGCCAACGCACCAGCTACTGAAACGTTGGGCGGGGTAAAACTTAAAGTTCCCAAGAACGTCCTGATTAATTCAGATAAGACGTTAGCCGAGATTGACTTTGGTAAGGCAGATAAGCTTTTTATCCATTCCCGGGCGGCTGGCAAGCACGGCGCCAACCCACAAGTGCTGATTATAGGCACCAAAAAAATTGTTTATACGCTTGATTTGATTAAGCTCGACCCTAAAAACGTCAAAAAAGCTATTAGCTCTCAGCTATCAGCTACTGGTGTGGTGGGCTACGATGTCAAAAGCGATATAAAATTGCTTAAAAATCTTGACATCATAGCCCACCACGTTGCGCATGACGTTTTGGTTGGCGCCTTTTTGCTCAACCCGCTACTACGTGCTCAAACTCTAACTGAGCTGGCTATATCTATGCTGCGCTACGAAGGCGCGGAGTTTGAAAATCTACCGACAGAAGATTTTATGGAGCGCGCGCCAGAATTTATCTCGGTAATTATGGAGCTCTATCAGGGGCAACTTAAGGCACTCGAGCAGTTGCCAAAGGTCGAGAAGCTAGCGCGTGAGGTTGAATGGCCGCTGACCCCGGTCTTGGCGGAAATGGAGGTCTTAGGCGTCAAGCTAGACGTCAAATATCTGAAGAATTTTGCCAGAAAACTAGAAGAGAGCATCAGCGATCTGGAGCGAACTATTTACGGCCATGCCAACTATGAGTTTAATATTGCCTCACCAGTACAGCTGGCTGACGTTCTTTTCGTCAAGCTCAACCTGCCGCGCGAGGGCATAAAGCGCGGCAAAACCGGCTATTCCACCGCTGCTTCCGAGCTGGAAAAACTGCGCGGGCTGCATCCGATTATTGATTTGATCGGCCAGTATCGCGAGGTCATGAAGCTCAAAAATACTTATGTTGATACGCTGCCGAATATGGTTGATAAAAATAGCCGCCTGCACACCACTCTTAACTTAACGATTGCGCCTACCGGCCGGCTGTCCAGCGCCGACCCAAATCTGCAAAATATACCGGTTAAAACTGAACTTGGTAGAAATATTCGCACAGCCTTCGTAGCCGATAAAGGCAACATGCTGGTGAGCGCTGACTATAGCCAATTTGAGCTGCGGCTGGCGGCAGTGCTTTCTGGTGACGAAGGAATGCTGGAAGCCTTTGCCCGCGATGCCGACATCCACACCGAAACGGCAGCCGAAATTTACGGCGTACCGGAAAATAAGGTCACTAAATTCCAGCGCTCATCTGTTAAAGCCGTAAATTTCGGCATCATGTACGGGCTCGGGCCGCACGGCTTGAGCGTTAGCACCGGCATGGATCACGCCACAGCCCAGGAATTTATTAATCGCTATTTTGAAATTCGGCCCAAGCTTAAAAAATACATAGATGAGCTGCGGCGGCAGGCGGCCGAGCAGGGGTATGTAGAAACAATTCTTGGCCGCCGCCGCCCAACCCCAGACGTAAAATCATCCAACTTCGCCGTACGCGAAGCGGCTTATCGTGCGGCCATCAATCATCCAATGCAAGGCTCGGCCGCCGATCTCATGAAAATGGCCATGGTCGGAGTTGCCAAAAAACTAGATAACGATTGCCACATTTTACTTCAAGTTCACGACAGCCTGCTTTTGGAATGTCCGTCATCTAAAGCCAAAAAAGTCGGCAAAATCGCCAAAGAAATCATGGAAAATATTTACCCCCAACTACCCGTCAGACTCAAAGTCGACATTTCCACCGGCAAAAACTGGGGCGAGCTATGATTGATGATAAGAAATACCTTAGGCTCGCGGTGGATGAGGGGCAGAAAGGACACCCACCGCATCTTTATGGAGCCGTGGTTGTTAAAGACGGCAAAATCATTGGGATAGACCACAGCCATACTTGGGAGCTATGTGACCCATCAAGGCATGCAGAGGTATCGGCCATAGCTGCCGCATGCAAAAACGCGGACCAGCACAATATTCACGGTGCTACGCTGTATGCCAGTCATGAACCATGTTTGATGTGCTTTGTCTGCGCTGCTTGGGCAGAGATTGACAGGATTGTGTTTGCCAAACCGGCATCACCGAACGGCGATACTTACGATTTTGATAGCGTTAGTATATTTGACATGGCTAAAAAACTCCGGCGTCCCATGAAAATCGAGAGAATTTTGTTATGAAAATCTATAATAAGCTGGTGAGGGATAGGATTCCGGAGATTATTGCGGCTGATGGGTTAAAAGCTAATACACGACAGCTAGACAAAAAAGAATACTTAAAGGAGCTTATTAAAAAACTTCAGGAAGAAGCCAAGGAACTTGAGGAAAATCCATCAGCCGAGCAGTTGGCCGACATCAAGGAGCTAATAATAGCCATCCGTGAAGCCTTAGGAATTCACGCTGGCAAGCTTGAAGATATTCGTCGTAAAAAAGCGACTCAGCGAGGCCGATTCAAAAAGAAGATCTTCCTTGAAAGCGTCGGAGAATGAGTGAAGAAAAACTATTTCAGGTTGGTGTTAAAGCCTTAATAACAAATAAAGAAGGCAAAATTTTAGTTCTTGACTCTGGTGGTTGGCATTTGAAGCACCACAAAAGACATTGGGATATTCCCGGCGGCCGCATAAAAGAAGGCCATTCTGTGTTGGATACTCTACAGCGCGAAATCGAAGAGGAAACAGGGATTACACAGATTAAAGATCCAGAGTTTTTTACCGCTGTTATTTCCAACCTCTCATCTCTTCACGAGAATCAAGCAGTTGGGCTAGTTTTAATGATTTATAAAATAAAGATTCCCGAGAATAGCAAAATTGTCCTTAGCGAAGAACATACTGCTTATGAGTGGGTTGATCGAAAAGAAGCCGCCAAAAGGCTGGCATACAAATATCCTCCTGAATTCACCGGTTTGCTATAATTCCAAAAATAGGGATAGAGCATGGCGATTGAGGAATTAAGTTCGCCAATTCCAGAAATAAAACCAGAAGACCAGCCGGGTATAATGGCATACTCCCTCTTGCGCAATTTTGTAGCAGATCTTAAGTCCAGACAGACTACGCCGGGTATGAGCCTTTGGTCGGAACTGCGATTTAGGTATCTCGGAGAAACAAATTATCCTCGGTGGTCCACCACTTTTGCAATCAACGGCGAAGAACATACCATTGCCCTGTACGGTGTGCAAGGCGAATTACCAAACGGTAAAAAATATAGCCACAGTTCACTTAGGTGCAGTTGTGGTTTACCCGATCATAAATCATATATTGATCTCTATGACGAATATCACGAGTGTCCTGCTAAAGATATAGTTATCAGCCAGCGCGCAAAAGTTTATAAAAGAATTGTCGGGGGAGATGAGTTTAGAGAATTTGATGATGAAAGTCTGCTTAAAGCTACAGTGTTTCTGCTGAATCTTATCCAGCGGGATCCTCTCGCTTGGCCACCTAGTGACAGAAGTGACAGAATTCTTGTTAATCCTTTAGCGGAAGTCTTTGGTATTCCCAAGGAAAGAATGAGGGCAAACGCTGAGGAACTAGCACAAAATAAGGTTGTAGAACTTCGTGGCCAAAGACACCCCAACATAGCCTTAGCTGCCTGATTTGCCGACCATTTTAAAACTTGCCAGAATATTATTATGATCGAGGCGATTATTTTTGATTTTTTTCAGGTTTTAGAGCAGGGTGGAGAGCCGAATGGGGAACTGCTGGGATATATAAAAAATCAGCTCAGACCAAAATACAAAATCGGTATAATTTCGAATTCCAGCGGCAGAGGCATACAGCAAGTCCTAGCTAACAGGCTAGATTTATTTGACGACATTGTTGTTTCGGCTGAAGTTGGGCTGTTTAAGCCCCAGCCGGAAATTTACCAATTAGCTGCAAAGCGACTGAAACTACGACCATCGGAGTGCGTTTACATTGACGACGAGAATTATCGTGTGGACGGCGCGCTGAACGCCGGTATGCAGGGTATTGTTTATACCGACTTCGGGCAAATGAAAAAAGAACTCGAAAATTTACTAACTACCACCCAATGAGCGTCCCTGGCGTACGTTATAATAAAATTATAACGTACAAATATACACATCACGTAAATATTTATAAACCGTACGGAAATTGATCTTGGTTATCCGTTACGGATGACTAGTTTTTTATCACCAAGTTTGCAGGCTTTGATTATTTTTTGACGTTCCAGCTGCAGCGTGGCGGCCAAAGCAGAATTTGGCACGCTTAAAATTAACGTCCCTCGCTGCAGTTTTACGCGGCAGCCGCTTTTATATTTGGCTAGCACATAATTTTTTACGGCACTAATTTCATCCGGCGGCGTGAACTTTTTTGTGCTAAGAATATTTTGAAGGCTTTCTACCATATGTTTGAGTATAGCCTATTGTCAAAACTCTTTGGACGGCGTAGTGTTGCAATCAAAGGCCAAAAATGGAAGCCTCAATTCAATGGCCGGAAGGCGAGCCGCAACATCCAAACTTCACAGTCTGGTCTGCGCCTGATGAATATGGAGAAATAAGATCTTACCTAGGTCAAGACGGCCGTATGTGCAGCGAGCTTGACTTGGTTTATGAAGGGCTGCACGGCTATATAGACTGGATAGATCCTAAGGTAGAGCAGGAAATGACCCAGCAAGGAGTCATAGATTTGGGTTGGCAAGCCATCGCTGACTTTATGCGTAAACAACATCCCGAAATAGAAATGGTAGAAAATCCTAACGGCGATCCGTTCTAGATCTAATTAACACCTTTGGCTGTATAATTTAAGGGTGCCGGAGTTACCTGAAGTTGAGACAATTAGAAGTGGACTGGCGGAGTTATTGCCGGGATTAGTAGTTAAAGATGTTTGGCATGACTGGCCAAAGAGTTTCCCGAATGCGCCGGCGGATGTGGCGCGTTTTTTGGTGGGCAGTAAAATTAAACACATCCGCCGGCGCGGCAAGGCCTTAATAATTAATTTGTCCAGCGGCTATTCACTAGTGATCCATCTGAAAATGACAGGGCAGCTGGTGTTTGTCGGCAAAGAACGCTTCGGGGCCGGCCATCCCTCAGATAGCTTAATTGGCAATCTGCCCGATAAATCAACTCGGGTGGTCGTTGACTTTACAGATGGCAGCAAGCTCTTCTTTAACGACCAACGCAAATTTGGCTGGATGCGGCTGTTGCCAACAAACGAAGTACCATTGATTGATTTTATGAAAACTATTGGCCCGGAGCCGCTAGAGGACGATTTTACAGTTGATAAATTTATTGAACGGTTAAAAAAGCGTCAAAAGAGCTCAATCAAAGCGGCCCTGCTTGATCAAAAAGTTTTAGCTGGTATTGGCAATATTTATGCTGATGAATCGCTATGGCTGGCGAAGATTCATCCCGCTGCTCCAGTGGGATCGATTTCTACAGCTAAATTAATCTCTTTATATAATGCGATTCGCGATGTTTTGAATCTGAGTATCAAAAGCGGTGGCAGCACGGACAGAAATTATGTTAATGCCAAAGGCGAGCGGGGGAACTATTTAGAATTTGCCAAGGTTTTTCGCAAAGCTGGCCAACCATGTCCCCGCTGCGGCACCGAAATTATTAAAATAAGAGTAGCCGGAAGGGGTACTCACATCTGTCCGCGCTGCCAAAGAACGCCAAAAATTTAACTTTTGGCGTGACCGCGCCAATCGCCAGCGTTCAGGCGGTTACGGCCTTTGATGTGCCAGGCATTGGGGTCGCTGTTTTCGATTTTGCGCCATAGCTTTTTGGCCGTTTTGGTATGCAGCCGATTGGCACTTACCCAGCCGCGTTGGTGTTTCCAGGCGTATTTCAACTTAAAGCCACGGGCTTCTTGCTCATTTAGCTCAAAATCGACGTCTAAATTGTCAGCATCTTTGACCACTTTAGCTTCAGGGCTAGCTAGAGTTTCGTATTCGTGCCAGAGGTCGTACAGCTCACCTTTCTCTAGAACTGTGTCAGCCAGCATGTCCTTGAGACCTAAGGCTTCGTTCCGCTCAACATATTGGCGGGATAAATAATCAACATCACCGGTCCGACTCTCTGGGATATCGTGCACCAAGGCCATCTTTAATACCTTATTCTGGTCGACTTTCTCATACTTGGCGATAATCAAAGCCAGCCAAATTACCCTGAAATGATGTTCGGCTAAATTGGCAAAATCAGCATTTAGAAAACGCTTCCACTGGCGCGGGCTAAAACGCAAGGTACCAATTTCATATAAGAATTCAATATCTCTGTCCAAACTCATGACACCTAGATGTTATCATAGCTTTGCTATGGTTGTGAGCCTGGTTGGAGAAAATTCGTTTACATTGTCGCGAAAACTAAGTGGGCTAGTTAGCGATTTCGTGGGTAAATATGGCGAGTTAGCGGTGGAGAAATTTGACGGGGAAGAAGCCGCAGCAGAGGTAATCATGGAGTCGATTCTGGCGCTGCCGTTCCTGAGTGCGCGTAAAATGGTAGTTGTCAGAAACGGCGGCGCTAACAAAGCTTTTGCCGAACGGATTGAACAAATTCTTGATTCAATTTCGGAGAGCACAGACTTAATTTTATATGAGCCGCAAATTGATAAGCGGACAGTCTATTTTAAGGTGTTAAAAAGCAAAACTAAACTCGAAGAATTTAATCAGCTGGATAAAAAAGTGCTAACTAAGTGGCTGTTAGAAGAAGCCGAAAAACAGAATGCCAAAATTGGCTCTGCTGAAGCTGATTATTTAATTGAGCGTGTTGGCCAAAACCAGCAAATGCTTTATAACGAACTTAGCAAGCTCACTCTCTACAACCCTCTAATTTCAAAAGAAAATATTGATCTTTTAACGGAGCCTACGCCCCAAAGCCGAGTCTTTGATTTATTGGATGCCGCTTTTGGCGGCAACAAGTCGCGAGCGCTTGAACTTTACGAAGATCAGCGCGCTCAACGGGTTGAGCCGCAAGCGATTTTAGCAATGATTGCCTGGCAGTTGCAGCTTTTGGCGCTTGTAAAGTCAGCCGACGGTCGCTCATCCAGTCAAATCGCCAAAGATACAGACATGAATCCATACCCGATAAGCAAAGCCGCGAGCCTAGCTAAAAAAATAACAGATAAAGAACTGCGTCGCCTAGTTGACGAAGCTTACGCAATAGATTTAAAAAGCAAAACTACCGCGCTGGATTTGGACGAGGCTCTGAAAACCTATATAACTACGCTTTAGGCTTGGCGATTTTTCTGGAAGTTGGCTTTTTGGCGCCGGGCTTTTTGGCAGCAGCCTTTTTAGCGGTGGTTTTAGCTGGTCTTGCTCCGGCAGATTTGGCTTGAAAGGCCAGACGAGCCTTAAAACGGGCGGCTTTATTTTTGTGAATAACATTCTTTTTAGCGGCGGTATCAATAGCGCTTTGAACGGCGGCATGAGCCTTAGCAACTTCTGTCGATTTACCGCCTTCTACGGCAGCCGCAAAAGCCTTTAGGGTCTCGCGCAGCTCCCGTTTGGTGTGTAAATTACGCGCATGCGCCTTAGCGGCTACTCTAACTCTCTTCTTGGCTGATTTAATAATTGGCATTAGAGGGTAAATATAACAGATAAAAAGAGAGGTGTAAAGGGTTGCCTTGTTGCCTAGCTATTATGGTTATGCTACTCTGAGCATCAGAGATCGCCTCACAAACAAAACCACCTCACCAATCTCTTAGATAGAAATAAAAAATGGATCAGCAGGCGGCGGCCAAACAGCAGGTTGTAGAACGCATCAAGCAGGCCAATAATGTATTGGTTACTGTTAGCAATGACCCGTCTGTAGATCAGCTGGCAGCCTGTATTGGTATGACCCTCTTCCTTAACAAAATAGGCAAACACGCCACAGCCGTCTTTTCCGGTCGCATACCCAATGCTGTTGAATTTCTGCAGCCGGAAAAGACCATCGAGACCAACGTTGATAGCCTACGCGATTTTATTATTAGTCTGGATAAGGCCAAGGCGGACAAAATCCGCTACAAGGTGGAAGACAAGTTTGTCCGTATTTATATAACTCCTTACAGGACCAGCCTCAGCGAAAAAGACCTCATGTTCAGCCAAGGCGATTACAATGTTGAAGTGGTTTTGGCGCTGGGGGTGCGCGAAAAATCCCAACTTGATGCCGCCATTACCGCTCATGGCCGGATTTTGCATGATGCTACCGTAATCTCGGTTATTGCTGGTCAGGATAAAACAGCCGGAATCGGCCAGATTAATTGGCAAGAACCTACCGCCAGTAGCTTGTGCGAAATGCTGGTTAGTATTTCCGAAGCTTTCGGCACAGGCTTGATCGACAATCAAATGGCTACGGCCTTTTTAACAGGTATTGTGGCTGAGACAGAGCGCTTTTCTAACCCCAAGACCTCGCCCAAAGTAATGACAATGGCGGCGCAGTTGATGGCCGCCGGCGCTAATCAACAACTAATCGTCAGTAAGTTGGAGCCGCCGGCACCCCCACCCGAGGCTGCCAAACCGGTACCGCCCAAGGAACCGCCAAAAAAGCCGCCAGCCGATACGCTTACAATCTCGCATGATAAAGATAAAAAAGAAGAGCCACAGCACGAGGTAGAAGTCCGTCCGCGCGAAATTTACATTGATGAAAAGGGCAATATTGTTTCTCTTAAAGAACCGGAGGCTAGAGCGACTGATTTGAGGCAACCGCGTGAAAGCCTTAGCCTAAGCGGGGAACCTCCCAGGCCGCATGAGCTGTTAGATCCGGCCGACCATCAGCCATTAATGGCTCCGCCTTTTACGGCTAATACCGAGCCGGCGTGGAATGGCGAGCAGGCTGATAATCATACTGAAGACCCGCTAATGAGCCCACCGGATTCTAGCGAACTACTTTTAGGACGTGCGGGGGAGGAGCAAGCTGATGATACACCCACCTTGCCGACCCCAACACTTGATGATGCCCGCAAGGCCGTCAACGCGGCCATGGCTGAAGAACCGACAGAAAAGCCGGCGCCGCCACCCGTGCCTCCTCCGCTACCATTTAAATAGGGTTGTAGCGTTGTAGGGGTGTAGGGTTATAGATAGTCAACTATGACCCTCTTACCCTATAACCCTTATAATTCCATTATGGATGGAATTATATTAGTTGATAAGCCGACTGGCTGGACATCTCATGATGTTGTCGCAAAAGTTCGATCGATTTTAAAGCAGAAAACAGGGCAAAAAATTAAGGTAGGCCACACTGGCACTTTGGATCCTGCGGCTACAGGACTTTTGTTGATTTTGATCGGTAGTTACACCAAAAGAGCAGGCGAATTTAGCAAATTAGACAAAACATATGAAGCTGAGTTAACGCTGGGCAAGGTTAGTACAACTGGCGATTCAGAAGGCGAAATTAGTAGACAGAAGACAGTAGACGGTAGACCAGGGAAAGAAGAGGTAGAGAAGGCCCTAAAAAGTTTTGTAGGAGAAATTCAGCAGACACCGCCAGCCTTCAGCGCTATCAAGGTTAGTGGTCAAAGAGCATATAAATTGGCCCGTAGAGGCCAAGAAGTGGAGCTACAGCCTAGAAAAACTACTGTCTACTGTCTACAGTCTACCGACTACCGATATCCGAAGCTGTGGCTCACAGCGAGGGTATCCAGTGGAACATATATTCGTTCTCTGGCCGAAGATATTGGCCAAAAACTCGGTACCGGCGCCTACCTATCTGCCCTCCGCCGAACCCAAATCGGCGATTTTATGGTTAAAAATGCCTTAAAAATTGATGATTTGACCCCTCTGGCAACCGGATTATCCTTGCAAAAATAGCCGAAGTGTGGTAATATATGGATTTAGATGCTTGAATCAACTCCTAAACGACCTCCTGAGCGGCTAATAACCGACCGACAAAAAACTGACCTTCTTACCGCAATTGAAGAAGTGGCGAGTCGGAAGGGTTTCGACTATGAAAACGGCGACGGGTATGAGAAAAAAGTTCCTTATGATTTGGTCCCAAAAGTTGTCAGAGAATTGTTCCCATCAAGTATCGATCCCGCCCAAAACACTACCTACTTAATTGATGTAATAAGGCATGCCAGAAATTCTGTTTTAGTAACTCATGGTTTGATCGCATCAGTTACGTTTGTTCAAGTACATACCGGCGGCCCTCACGTATCAAACACTCACTCGGTAACTTACGAGTTGAGCAGAAATGACGCTGATGAGCTAGCCGCCGAACGCTATTTTATGAGCACTACTTATGATGAACTGCGGATGAGAAAAATTCTTGCGGAGTTAGCTGATTTATCACTAGAAGAAATTTTTGAGAAGGGTGATAGAGCATATAAAGAGACAAGACAGATAAAAATTGACGAGCAGAGCTTAGGTATTACCAGAGTTTCAGAGATTGAAGCTGACCAACTTATTGGATTTATAAAAGGCCTGTAACGATTTGCCATTTCACCTCTGATGTGGTAGTATCTTAGACAACAGATGATAACTGGTGAGAAGAAGGCTAAGATCAGTGCTGATCTTGGCAAAAATAAGAATGATACTGGGACTAGCGCCGTGCAGGTGGGAATTATGACGGCACGGACTGCTGAATTGACAGATCATTTAAAAACTCACAAGCACGACTTTGCGGCTCGCCGGGCGCTGTTGCAGTTGGTCGGCAAGCGCAGACGGCTGCTAAAGTACATCGCTGATAGAAATGGCGAAGAATACCTGGCTTTAATTAAGAAGCTTGGTATCCGTCGTTAGCATCATTAACTAATTTGGGTGATAGAGCACAGTCCGCAAAGTAGAGCGGGTTGAACCTTGTCACCCAGGACTCGCCGAAACTTTTGGAAAAGTTTTGGCGGGCGAAGAAGGAGACAACAAATATATGCGAACAACCATAAATCCTTTTGGTAAAAAAATAATTAAGGTAGAAACTGAGTTTTGCGGTAAGCCGCTTAGCTTAGAAGTGGGGCGGGTAGGCTTTCGCACCTCGGCTTCTGTTTTGGCAACATACGGCGACACCGTAGTCTTATGCACGGCGATGGTTAGCCCCGAGCCCGTAACCGGTATGGATTATTTTCCGCTAACGATTGATTACGAAGAAAAATTTTATGCAGCCGGCAAGATTAGTGGCAGCCGATTTATTAAGCGCGAAGGCCGGCCGAGTGATGAAGCCGTACTGATCGGCCGGTTGATAGACCGGCCGATCAGACCGCTGTGGCCTAAGGGCTACAGGCACGAAGTGCAAGGAGTGGCTACGGTTTTAAGCATGGACCCCAATTTTCGACCGGATTCGATTGCCATGATCGCTATGAGCGCCGCTTTTATGCTCACCGGAGTGCCGTTTGAAGGGCCGGTGGCCGGTGTGCGGGTTGGATTGCGCGATGGCAAACCACAGGCCTTTTTGAGCCCTCAAGAATTAGAACAAGGCGATCTGGATCTGGTGATTGCAGGTACTAAAGACGCCATCATGATGGTAGAGGCTGGTGCGCGCGAAGTCAGCGAGGCACAAACGGTTGAGGCTTTAGAGTATGCGCATAAGATTATTCAGCCAGCTATTGATTTGCAGAAAGAATTAGCAGAAAAAGTTGGTGCAATCCCTCAAGAATACAAGCTGCTGCTGCCAGATGAAGGAATTATTAAAGCAGTTGATGAGTGGACGAAGGGCAAGCTGGGCAAAGGCTTGCGTGCTCCATACCCGGAACGCAATGACTTGGTGGCCGAGCTGCGCGTCAAGATGCACGGGCATTTTAGAAAATCGCTGGGCGAGGAGGCGTTTGAGCTAATTAAGTCCACGTATGACGAAGCTTTTGATATGGCCATTCATAAAGACGTGCGCGAAGGCATTTTAAACGAAGGCATTCGGCCTGATGGCCGCAAGTTGACGGAAATTAGACCGCTGTCGTCAGAAGTGGGCTTTCTGCCGCGGGCACATGGCTCAAGTCTGTTTACCAGAGGCGTTACTCAAGCCATGAATATCGTTACACTGGCACCACTTTCTTACGCGCAAATAGTGGACACTATGGAGCGTGAAGGTGAAAGGCGTTACATGCATCACTACAATGCGCCGAGATATACAGTGGGTGAAGTGGGCCGCCTGGGCGCGCCTGGCCGGCGCGAAATTGGCCATGGTTATTTGGCCGAGCGCTCCATCTTGCCGATTTTGCCATCCGAATCTGAGTTCCCATATACTATTCGTTCAGTGACCGAAATCATGAGCCAAAACGGCTCAACATCCATGGCGGCAGCTTGCTCTTCTTGTATGGCGCTGATGGACGCCGGTGTGCCGATTAGCGCGCCGGTTAGCGGCATTGCTATGGGCTTGATGATGGATGATAAAAACCCCGCTATTTTATCTGACATTGCCGACGCCGAAGATTTTGCCGGCGATATGGATTTTAAAGTGGCCGGTACGGCCAAGGGAATTACAGCTTTGCAAATGGACATTAAAGTGCACGGTCTGCCAGTTGAGATCCTCAAAAAAACGCTAGAGCAGGCCAAGACCGGCCGCGCGGAAATCCTGCGCCACATGCTGTCTACTATCCCTGAGCCACGCAAACAGCTTAGCCCGTATGCGCCGCGGGTTGAATCTATAACCATTAACCCTGAAAAAATCCGCGATGTAATTGGCAAAGGCGGCGAGACAATTAACAAAATCATTGCCGAAACCAGCGTAGACATTGATATCAAAGACGACGGCACAGTGATGATTGCTAGTCCAGACCAAAAAAGCATCGAGGCGGCCATCCAGTTTGTGCGTACGCTGACAGCCGAGCCGGAAGTTGGTAAAATATATGAAAATTGCCGCGTGGTTTCAGTCTTGGAATTTGGGGCTTTTGTCGAGATTCTGCCCGGTAAAGAAGGACTAGTACATGTTAGCGAAATGGCCGAGAACCGTGTAGAAAAACCAAGCGATGTCGTAAAAGAAGGCGATAGAGTAACCGTGAAACTAGTAGCTATCGACGACCGCGGCCGCCTGCAACTATCAATGAAGGCCGCTGCCAGAGAACTTAAGAAGAAGAGTTAAATGGAAGCACTTGATAAATGGCATAAAACGCGGCAGGGCTATTTGGTTTTTGGCCTCATTGAGCTAGCCATAGCCTACGGTTTTGCATCTTGGGCGATTGATACTGCTCACCTCTGGGCTTACGCGTTAGGCATAATCTTCTTTTTTGGAGGTGTGCGCAACTTGATTAGAATCTTTAGAACTCCTAAGAATGAGCACCAAAGACATTAAGCAAAAGCAGTTGGACGAAATTAAGGAGGAGATTATCTCACGTAAGATCTGTCCGGATCTAGCCAAAAGCGCTACGCAATTGGTGTTTGGTGATGGTAACCCTGACGCTGATGTAGTTTTTGTGGGTGAGGCGCCGGGCAAAAATGAAGACGAGCAAGGGCTGCCGTTTGTTGGCGCGGCCGGCCGCTTTTTAAACGGAATGCTGGAATCTATTGGTATAGAGCGATCTGATGTTTATATCACTAATATTGTTAAATATCGGCCACCAAATAACCGCGATCCATATCCGGACGAAAAAGCCGCCTTTTTACCTTTTTTGAAAAAGCAATTTGATGTTATTAAGCCCAAGCTGATTGTTACTTTGGGCCGGCACAGCATGGAAGTGCTGCTCCCGCCCGGACTTACGATTAGCCAATGTCACGGTCAGCCCAAAAGATATAATGACCAGATTTACATGCCTCTGTTCCATCCGGCGGCTGCGCTTTATAACAACGGCATGCGCCAGATACTGGTAGACGATTTTATGAAGATCCCAAAGGTGCTAGCAAAAATTTAAAAAAGAATAAGAAACGGAGAATAAGAATGAAGGAAAAACCCGAACCGCGAAAAGTTTCAAGAGGCCGAGCGCTACGCGCCCAAAGACAAGCCGTCAGCGATGCTACTCGCATTGCCGAGCAGTATCAAGCGGCCGACGCAGCGACCAGTCAAGCGAAACCTACGGGTCGTACCCGTAGGGCTAATGTAATTGACGATAGCCCGCGGCTGAAAATTATCGGCCTGGGCGGCATGGACGGCATCGGCAGTAAAAATATGATCGTTGTCGAATACCACAATGATGCCATTGTGATTGATTGCGGTAATGATCTTGGCGTAGATTTGCCCGGCATTAACTACGGTATTGCCGACCCGGCCTACTTAGACCAAATTAAGAACAAATTACGCGGCTTTGTGATTACTCATGGCCACCTCGACCATATTGGCGGCCTGCCGCATATTTTGCCCAAATACAACGTGCCTGTTTATGGTAGCCGTTTTACCATTGGCCGCGTGGAAGAAATTTTTGAAAATTACGGTCGACCGCTACCAGATGGGTTTGAGCTTAAAACCATCGAAATGAACGAAGACACACACGAAAAGCTAAAGCTGGGAGAGATGTACTTGGAGTTGGTGCGCGTAACTCATGCCATCCCGGGAAGCACGGTGGCTGTTATTGATACGCCGGCAGGACGAGTTGTGAATAGTGGCGATTTTCGTCTTGACCCAAACCCGCTGGATCATCGTCCATCGGATATGGAAAGGTTAAAGCAACTCAGCAAGGAGGGCGTTTTAGTACTGATGAGCGAGAGTACTAACACCGAGCGCTTAGGTCGCACACCCTCCGAAAGCACGATCGAGCCATCGTTCATCGACTTGTTCGACCGTGCGCCGGGTCGGGTGTTCGTGGCTATCTTCTCAACCAATGTCAATCGTATTCAAATGATAGTAAACGCCGCCACGCACCACGGGCGAAAGGTAGCCATCGATGGCCGCAGTATGATCAGTACATTAGAGATGGCCGTGCGACATGGCTTTATCCGGATTCCCAAGGGCACATTTGTGCCGATTGCTTCAGTGCCGAGTCTAAAAAACAAAGAGGTTGTGGTGGTTTGTACCGGTGGGCAAGGAGAGCCAAACTCGGCCTTGCAGCGAATGTCTTTAGGCGACCACCCGCAGATTACGCTCAAGGAACAGGATACCGTGATTATGTCTAGCACGACCATTCCCGGCAATGAGCCGCAGGTTGATGAAATGGTTAGTGATTTGATGCGCAAAGACGTGCACGTCTTTAGGCATGAGACACACGAATTGGATAATACCGGGCCTCTGCATGTCTCTGGCCACGGTGCTATTGATGAATATGGCGATTTAATCGAAATGCTCAAGCCCAAATTTTTCGTGCCGATTTATGGCGATTACCGCAGCAAGCAACGTCATATCGACATTGCGATTGCTCGTGGCGTGCCGCGTCAAAATTGCTTTAACATAGAAAACGGCCAGGTGCTGTCCTTTTCTAAAACTAAGGCCGAAATTGCAGGCAGCGTACCGCACGGCGTGCTGGTGGTTAACCACACCGGTGACATTGTCAATACGGTGGTTATTAAAGACCGTGTGCTGCTTTCCGAGGAAGGCATGGTGGCGGTGGTGCTGACAATCGATAAAAAGA